>CALFZM010000315.1 GCA_937952235.1 uncultured Opitutia bacterium
CCCGCATTCCGTCCGGCGCGGGCCGGCCCCACCCGCAAGGTCGCGCTGCTGATCGAGACGTCCAACCGTTATGGCCGCGACCTCCTCTACGGCGTGCGCGACTGGATGCGCGGCGGCGACCGCTGGGCGATCCGCTTCACGGAGCAGGCGCGGCTCGCGCCGCTGCCCTCGTGGCTGCACGAGTGGGCCGGTGACGGCATCATCGCGCGGGTGGATTCTCCGCGCATCGCCGCGGCGCTGCGGCGGACGGGGCTGCCGGTGGTCGACGTCAGCGCCGAGCGCTTCGCCTCCGAATTCCCGCGGGTGAGCGTGGACAACGCCGCGGTCGCCCGGCTGGCCGCGGGCCACCTGCTGGGGCAGGGATTCCGGCACCTCGCCTTCGTCGGTGCGCCGCAGTTCCTGTGGGCGCGGGAGCGCGGGCGCGAATTCCGCCGCACGGTCGCCGCGGCGGGGCGCGCGTGCACCAGCTACGAACCGGCCGGTCGCGGCGACCGCCGCCCCGGTTCCGATGCCGACCTGCGGGCGCTCGCGGAATGGCTGGCCCCGCAGCCGCGCCCCCTCGGGGTCTTCGCCTGCTATGACGCGCGCGCGCTGCAGGTGCTCGAGGCCTGCCAGCTCCGCGGGTGGGCCGTGCCCGACGACATCGCCGTGCTCGGCGTGGACAACGACGAGCTGCTGTGCGAGCTCTCCACGCCGCCGCTGAGCAGCGTGCTGCCCAACGCCCGGCGCACCGGCTTCGAGGCCGCCGCGATGCTGGCGCGGATGATGCAGGGTGAGCGGCCGGCGCGCCAGACGCGCTACGTGCCGCCCGTGCGGGTGGTCGAGCGGCCGTCGACGGACGCGATCACGGTGGCCGATCCCCGCGTCGCGCAGGCGCTGCGCTTCATCCGCGCCCACGGTGGCGAGCCGATCGACGTCGGCGACGTGCTCCGCGCCGTGCCGATGTCGCGCACGCTGCTCGAACGGCGGTTCAAGGCCGCGCTCGGTCACTCGCCGCACCGCGAGATCGTGCGGCAGCGCCTGGCGCGGGCGCGGCAGCTGCTGGTGGAGAGCGAGGTGTCCGTCGCGCTCGTGGGCGAGCTGGCGGGCTTCGACAGCGCCAGTTATTTCAGCGTGGTTTTCCGACGGGAGACTGGGGAAACTCCCTACGCCTACCGCCTCCGTCATCGTCCGCTCGGCCACGCGCCCGCGGGCATGTAACCGGAAAGATACTTTCGCAGGTTGCCGAGCCGGCCGGCGACCTGCTTCAATGGGAGTTTCATGGGAATTTTTATGCGTAAGAAACCACGAACACTACTGACGGCCTGCATGGCGCTGCTCCTGACCCCGGCCGCCATCCTCGCCCAGAACACGGCCCCTGCGACGGCCTCGACCCAGGCCACCGGCTCGATCTCGGGCCGCGTGCTCAACGTCGCCACCGGCCAGTACCTGACCAACGCCCGCGTATCGGTGAAGGGCACGAGCATCACCGTCTTCACCGACAAGGACGGAAGCTATCGCATCGCCGGCGTCCCGAGCGGCCCGGCCACGCTCGAGGTCTTCTTCACCGACCTCGACCTGGCCAGCGTGCCGCTCGTGGTGCCCGCCGGCGGCACGGTCGAGAAGGACGTCAACCTGACCTCCCTTTCACGCTACGGCCAGACGGCCGACGGCATGGTCAAGCTCGACGCCTTCGTCGTCGCCCAGGAGCGCGAGACCGACGCGCAGGCGATCGCGATCAACGAGCAGCGCTTCGCGCCCAACATCAAGAACGTGCTCTCGACCGACTCGCTCGGCGAGGTGCTCGGGTCCGCGGGCGAGTTCATGAAGTTCCTGCCCGGCGTCACCGTCGAGAGCGACCTGGCCGACATCTCCGGCGTGTCGATCCGCGGTATCGGCGGCGGCATGACGTCCATCACCAACGACGGCGCGCCCGCCTCCAACATCTGGACGACCGCCACCCGCTCCGTCGACGTGCGCTCGATGGCGCTCAATGACATCGCGCGCATGGAGGTCTCCAAGGTCCCGACGCCCGCGAATCCCGCCGATTCCCTCGCCGGCTCCATCAATCTCGTGAGCAAGAGCGCCTTCGAGCGCAGCGGCCGGCAGCTCCGCTACTCGATCAACCTGATCGGCAATCACGAGAACCTCGACCTGAAGAAGACGCCGCATTCGCACGGGGACAAGATGACGTACAAGATCTTCCCCGGCGCGACCATCGACTTCACCTGGCCCATCACCAAGCGCTTCGGCGTCGTGATCGCCGCGAACCACTCGCGCTCCTTCAACGAGCAGCACCGTACGCTTCAGACGTGGACTTCCATCGTGCCCCCCGGCAGCCCCGCCGGCACTCCGATCAACTACGCGAATCCGGTGCTCAACTCGCTCGCATTGCTCGACGGACCGCGTGACCTCACCCGCAACACCCTCAGCGTGAAAGCCGATTGGAAGATCAGCGACAACGGCGTGCTTTCGTTCGGGCACGTCGCCAGCCGCACCGACACCCGCATCGGCTCGCTGACCTACACGTTCAACACCAGCACGACGGCCACGTCGACGGTCGCCGGCGGCCGGACGCTCGCCTGGGACAACACCCAGACCCTCGGCTCCACGGGCCGCGGCACGCTGAACAACAACGGCACGAACCAGCTGATCAACCAGATCTCCGATTCGAGCAATGTCAGCTACCGCTACGACAACGGCCGCTGGCGCGTGGAAGCCGGCGTGAGCCGCTCCGCCTCGCAGATCAAGCGGCGCTACTTCGACGCCGGCTTCTTCCTCCAGGCGAGCGCCATCCAGCGCTTCCCGGTGCGCATCAACTTCCTCGACCTCGCTCCCGGCGCCGCGCTGCCCGGTCGCATCGAGGTGTACGACAACACCAACCAGCTCGTGGACTGGAACAACCCGGCGAACCTGCGCGGCAACACCGCCAACAACGCCAATCTCCACAACCGCAGCTACACCAACCAGGGCTTCCTCAACCTCCGCCGCACGCTCGATTTCATGCCCGTGCCGACCGCGGTCCAGGTGGGCGTGCTCGAGAAGCGCGTGATGCTCGACACCAACCTGCGCCCGGAGACCTGGACGTTCACGGGCCCCGACGGGGTCTCGGGCACGACCGCGCCGATCGAGCCGTACCTGATGCAGCGCTACAAGGGCGTCGAGACCGGCTACGGCATGCCCAGCATCAACTGGATGTCGCCGGTGCGCGCCTACCGGGCGTTCCAGCTCAATCCGCTGCTCTACCAGCAGACGGACGCCCAGCGCGTCTCCGATCGCAATTCCAACATCGACAACAACGAGAACATCAAGGAGCGGGTCCAGTCGGCTTACCTCCAGGCCGACACCCGCCTCTTCAACAACCGGCTCCGGGTGCTCGGCGGCGTCCGCTTCGAGCACACGCTCGACAAGGGTATCGGCGGCCTGGTCGACACCGAGCGCGTCTGGCAGCGCAATCCGGACGGCTCGTTCGTCCGCAATGCGGCGGGTCAGCGCATCCGCCGACCCGAGGCGGGCGCGGCCGGCTCGCTCGCCGAGAGCCTGCTGGTGCGCGAGTACCGCGCGTCCTTCACCCAGAAGGAATACGACGGCTACTACCCGAGCCTGCACTTCACGTTCAACGCGGCGGAGAACATCCTGCTGCGGGCCGCGTGGGCGAAGACGTACGGCCGGCCCAACTATTCGGACATCATCCCGCGCACGGTCGCGAACACCAGCGCCACCGATCCCGACGAGGACGACGACCTGCAACCCAACCAGTACCGCGGCACGCTCACGATCCGCAACCCCGCGCTCATGCCGTGGTCGGCCCACAACTTCGACCTCTCGGCCGAATACTACACCGACAACGGCGGCCTGATCTCCGCCGGCGTCTTCCTGAAGGAGCTGTCGGACTTCTTCGGCGACTCGTCGCGCCGCGCGACGCCCGAGCTGCTCGCCGAGCTCGGACTGCCGGACCGCTACCTCGACTTGAACATC
>CALFZM010000316.1 GCA_937952235.1 uncultured Opitutia bacterium
AGAGTGTTACCCATGTCTCCGAACATGTGTTACCCTTGTCTTCGGTCCAAAGAGACCTCAAGCCGCTGCGGACCGGTCCGCGGCACGTCAGCCGCCTGGGGACAGGCGGCTCCAGCGCAACGGCATCGTTCGGGCTGAGCCGGAGGTGGCGTGGAGCCGGGACGAAGGAGCCTCCCTCCGTCGCCGGAGCTAGGGGCAGGCAAGAAAAACAAAAGACCCGGAAGCTCGAAAAGCTTCCGGGTCGCGGAGAGAGGGAGAAAAACGGGTCCGGTTACGCCAGCTTGCGGCGGGCGAAGCCGAGGAACGCGAGGCTCAGCCCGAGCAGGACGAGGGCGGAACCACCCTCGGGAACCTGGTTCGCCTGCTTCCCGTAAAGCGTCACGTGGGAAATCGCGCCCTGATTGGGCCAGAACCCGGAGTACGTGATCGAATCGGTCCCGTTCCAACCCAGCGCCGTCAGGTCGAAAAGATACCAGAACGGAGCGGCATTCGCCGGACCACCGCCCTTGACCAAGCCGTATGCGGTCGGGCTGACGATGGGTCCGCCGGTGTACTCGATCAAAGCGGTCGAAGGATCGGATGGCGAATTGGAGAAGGTCGTCTTGTAGGAATCCTTTAAAGGAAGATTCGCCTCAGCCTGTCCCACGTCCTGCTTGTAGAGTTCCAAAGTACCCGCCGGGAAAATTCCCGCGAGAATCGTGTTGATGAACGCTTGACCGGTCTCATCCCCCTGCCACCGGGAGGTATTCAACACCCCCGAGGTCGGAGTGATGGAAAGCGCTTGAACGGCGTGAGTGGCCGCCAAAGCCAGGAGTGCGGAGAGCAGCAGGCGGTAAGGACGAAAATTCATGGAGGTGAGGGCAAAGCACACCAGGTGCCACTTCGGAACGACTGACCTCCAGATGTTTCTAGGGGGCGTCTTCAAAATGGTAGACGAGTGGAACACGAAGAAGCGGAGAGGTGTAGCAGGGACGCATGATTCCGCGTGAACTGGATGAGGCCCGGTGGGCGGGCCTAAAAAAATTAACGCTGCGCTGAACGGAAAAACGTCAGGCGGGGGCTGCAAGGGACGAGGGCGACCGCGGCATGAGGATCGTCCGTTTGTGGAAGCGATGCTGTGGATCGCACGCACCGGGTGCCCGTGGCGGGATTTGCCGGCGCAGTTTCCGAACTGGAAGAGTGTCTACACGCGGTGGCGGCGCTGGGTGCAGCGGCGGATCTGGGCGCGCGTGCTGGCGTGGTTGACCGAAGCCCATGACCGCGAGGCCTACGCGGTGGATGCGACCTATGTGCGGGTCCATGCCCACGGGACCCGGGCTCGCGGCGGTTACTCGACCCAAGCCATCGGACGATCACGCGGCGGACTGACCAGCAAGGTTCATCTGCTGACAGATGCGCTCGGCTATCCCGTGCGCTTCGTCGTCACCGGCGGCGACTGCAACGACGTGACGCAGGCCCCCGCGTTGCTCCCTCCGGGCAAGGGCGCGCACGTATTGTGCGACCGCGGCTACGACGCCGATTGGTGGCGCGAGCGCCTGCGCTCCGCCGGCCATCACCCGGTGATCCCGGGCCGTCGCAATCGCACCCTGCAACCCCTCTACGACGAGTTCGTCTATCGCTCGCGTCACCTCGTCGAGAACGCCTTCGCACGCCTCAAATCCGCCCGTCGCATCGCCACCCGCTACGATCACACCGTCGCTTCCTACTCGGCCTTTTTCGCCCTCGCCTGCGTCTGCCTCTGGCTGATGTGATTTTGACGACGTCTCCTAGGATATTCTCGTTGTTTTATTTGTGGACGCCAAATCGACGGGATTGAGGCGGCACCCGAAAGCAGGACAATTGCGAATTGTAAGGTTTACCGTCGCGTTGAACGCGGGACTCCCGCGTGAGATGCGTAAATCCACTCCTTCGAGGAGGATGAGACCGGCGATGCTCTCTGCCACGATTGTATCCGCAACCGACGTTCGCGATATCGAACGCATCGCCTCTCTCTTGTACCACCTTTCCACGGACCTAAGGCCGGCGACAGGCTGGTTGATTTTTGTCGCACGGACATTCTCCGGCCGTACTCCTGTCCGCCATGATCATCGCCGACATCACCAGGATTCCCGGTCGCACGTTTCCCGCCCGCCGCTGGACGCGTGGCATGGTGGGGCAGGCCGGTCAGCCGATTCCTGCCAAAGGTTTTGCCATGGGCTACGTGGTGCTGGAGCCCAACGGCGGGCAGGTCCCCTGGCACAACCAGGAGCAGGAGGAAGTGTACATGGTCCTGGAGGGCCGCGGCGAAATCTGCGTGGGCACCGAGCGCCAGGAGATCAGCGCCGGCCAGGCGGTCTTCCTTCCGCCCACGGTGTTTCATCAGCTCACCAACACCGGCGACACCCCGCTGCACATGATGTACATCTACTGCCCGGGAGGCGATGTGGCCCACTGGCGACAGGAACTCGACGGTACCCTGCCGCCGGCGGGTGTCGGCACGACGCCGCCGTTGCCAGACGGAGCGGCCCCGCAGTGCACGAAGAAACCCGGCGCTTGAGCGTCCGGCCTGCGGGCGGGATCTTCAGCGTCCGGCGCGAAAGTGGCTGGGAGCGACTCCCGTCTGGCGACGGTACCAGCGGGCGAAGTAGTTCGGGTCGTCGAAGCCGCATTGCAGCGCGGCGTCCGCGACCGAGCCCGCGCTTCGCAGGGCGGCCCGCGCGCGTTCGAGGCGCCAGCGGTTGCGCAGGGCCCGCAACCCGAGGCCGGTTTCCCGCTTCAGTTTGCGGGTAAGGTGATCGGGGTGGAAACCGGCGGCGCGAGCGACCTGGCGCAGCGGTCCGGCCTCGCCCAGCAGGGGTTGCACCCGGCCGAAGACTCCCGCCACGGGCGGTGTGGCCTCGCCGCGGGGATCATCCAGCAGGCGGGCGACCACGGCGAGAATTGCCGAATAATCGGACAACCTGAGCCGGCCCTTCCGCGGCACGTGCGCCAGCAGGGCCTGCAGTTCGCTGAGCGTCCCCGCGGCAAGGCGGCGATGGGAGGAGCGGACACGCGCAGGAGGCTTCAGCGCGTAGTCGAGCACGAGACAGAGCGGGCGACTCCGACCCAGGAGCGCGAACCCGTGGGGTGTCCCGGGCGGAATCACGAAAAGGTCGCCGGCGCGCGCATGCCGGCGCCGCCCGCCCACGGTCTGACGCCCCTCGCCCGACAGATAAAGGATGAGCTGGGCGCAGTCGTGCGCGTGCGCGGAGACCTCGGCGTCGCGATGCCGGTTGAGCTGCAGCTTGCGCAGCACGAAACCCAGCGCGTGGATCTCGATCTTCTGGACGAGCAGGGGACTCCAGGCCGGCATGGTCGGAAGTGTGCTAGCGAAAGTCGGAGTCGTCCTAACGCAAGCGCGGCGGCTGCCCTAGACTTGGGGCGTTCCTCGTCACCCCTCGATTCCTCCTCCCTCCATGACCACGCACAAAGTCGGCATCATCATGAACGGCGTCACCGGACGCATGGGCACGAACCAGCACCTGCTGCGTTCGATCAAGGCGATCATCGACCAGGGCGGCGTGCGCCTGGGCGAAGGCGAGGTGATCATGCCCGACCCGATCCTGGTGGGCCGCTCGGAGGCGAAACTCGCCGCGCTCGCGGCGCGAGCCGGCGTCAAGCGCCACACCACCAATCTCGACGCGGCCCTCGCGGATCCCGCCAACCAGATCTATTTCGACGCCACCCTGACGGGCCAGCGGCCGATCGGGGTGCGCAAGGCGATCGCGGCGAAGAAACACATCTACTGCGAGAAGCCCACGGCCACGTCGTCGCAGGAGGCGCTGGCTCTCGCCCGGGAAGTGACGGCGGCGGGCCTGAAGAACGGCGTCGTGCAGGACAAGCTCTGGCTCCCGGGCCTGCTCAAGTTGAAGTACCTGATCGATACCGGATTCTTCGGGCGCATCCTGTCGGTGCGCGGCGAATTCGGCTACTGGGTCTTCACCGGCGAGCACGAGAAGCTGCAGCGTCCTTCGTGGAACTATCGCAAGGAGGACGACGGCGGCATCATCGTGGACATGCTCTGCCACTGGCAGTACGTCATCCAGAATCTCTTCGGCGAGGTGAAGTCGCTGACCTGCCTCGGCGCGACGCATATCCCGCAGCGCTGGGACGAGGCCGGCAAGCCGTACGCGTGCACCGCCGACGACTCGGCCTACGCGACGTTCGAGCTCGTGAACGGCGTCGTGTGCCACTTCAACTCCTCGTGGGATGTGCGCGTCCGCCGCGACGACCTGCTGACACTCCAGGTCGACGGCACGCATGGCTCGGCGGTCGCGGGGCTGCGTGACTGCACCGCGCAGCACCTGTCGGCGACGCCGCGCTGCATCTGGAATCCGGACATCGACAGTCCGATCAAGTACTTCGAGGGATGGACGCGGGTGCCGGACCAGGGCAGCTACGACAACGCCTTCAAGGTCCAGTGGGAACTGTTCCTGCGCCACGTGGTGAAGGGCGATCCGTTCCCGTGGAATCTCCTGCAGGGAGCGAAGGGCGTGCAGCTCGCCGAGCTCGGCCTCAAGTCCTGGGCCGAGCGCCGCTGGGTCGACGTGCCCAAGCTGGATTGAGCGGGACCGGCGGGGCGGGGGAGCAGGCTGGAAATCGCCGCGGGCGTTTCCAAAACGACCGATTGCTCTGGCAAAATCCCCACGCTGCGTAACGTCAGCGAAGTGCCCGGCGTGTCCGGGCCAAGCTCATCCCAACACCATGTACATCTGGATCGTTCTCATCATCGTTCCCATGCTCTTCGGCCTGTACGCGCAGATGAAGATTCGGAGCGCGTATGCGAAGAACGTGCAGATCCCGTCCCGCGGTCGCATTCGCGGCGCCGAGGCGGCGCAGGCCGTCATGGACTCCGCGGGTGTGACCGGCGTGCAGATCGTGGAGGTGCCCGGCGAGTTGACGGATCATTACGATCCGATCAACAAGCGGCTGGCGCTCTCCTACGACAACTATCATGGCACCAGCCTGGCTGCCCTGGGCGTCGCCGCCCACGAGGCCGGTCACGCCATCCAGCACAAGGTCGGCTATTCCATGATGAGCGTCCGTCAGACGCTCGCTCCCGCGACGCAGATCGCCGCCTCCGTGTCCAATTACGTGATCATGGGCGGCATCCTGCTGGTCTCGCTCGCCGGCAGCGCCATGGGCTACAACCTGCTCATGATCGGCGCCATCGCGCTGGGTGTGATCTGCCTGTTCCAGTTCGTCACGCTGCCGGTCGAGTTCGACGCCAGCCGTCGCGCCAAGCAGCAACTCGTCCACCTGGGCATCGTCGATCGCGACGAGATGCCTGGGGTCAACGAGACGTTGAACGCGGCCGCGCTCACCTATGTCGCCGCCTTTGTCGCCGCGCTGGGCAGCTTGCTGCACATCCTGTCGATCCTGGCGGGTCGCCGGGAGGAGTGACGTGACTCCGGACGTTCGGCGTGTGCCGCGTCCGGAGTGAGTCAGCGTAGGTGGAGCCGCTTGTCCCCAAGCGGCTGAGGGTAGATCGAATGTTCCCGCAGCGGCTTGAGGACAAGCCGCTCCACCTTGAGGCGCGGCTGCTTTCGTCCACGGAGCAGGTTTATCTCGCCGGCGGGCACGATCAGTGCCCGCCGTTTTTTTTGCCGCATTTCCGGGCGGGCTGCCCTGCTGGTGCAGTTCGCGGATGCGCCGCCCTCCGCGGGCCGACCGATCACTTGATGATGATCGGCTGGGCGTTGGCGGCGCCTTTTTCCTTTTCGACGAGTGCCTTCGGCATGGCGTCCATGAGCTGGATGATCCGCTCCGGATGGGTGGGGTGGGTCGAGAGGAAGGCGGGTTGCACCGGGTCGTTGGCGGAGGCGGCCTCGAGATTCTCCAGCACCCGCACGGCGGCCTGCGGATCGTAGCCCGCGCGCGCCATGTACATGAGGCCGATGTAGTCCGCCTCCTTTTCCTTGGCGCGGTCGAAGGCAAAGCCCGAGATGCCCGTCGTCAGGCCGTAGACCTGGCTGAGCGCGCTGACCGTGAGGCCCGACGCCCCGCCCGCGAGGCCGCCGAGCGTGCCGACGGTGCCGACCGTATCCACGGCCAGTTCGCGCGAGAGTTTTTCGTGCACGTGCTTGGCGGTGACGTGGGCGATTTCGTGCGCGATCACCGAGGCGAGTTCGTCGTCGGTCCGGGCAATCTTGAAAAGCCCGGTAAAAACGCCGACCTTCCCGCCCGCCATCGCGAAGGCATTGATCTGGGGCACGTCGAACACGACGAATTCCCAGTCGGCGTCAGGCATGTCCCAGAAGACGACTTTCGAGATCCGGTCGCCGACCCGCTGGAGCTGCTCGATGCGATCCTTGTCCCGCGAGACGCGGTACCGCTTCTTCATGTCGTCGAACATGGCGATGCTCATTTTCGTTACCTCCTTGTCGTCGACGAGATTCATCGCCCGCCGGCCGGTGACGGGGACCTGATAGCAGCCGGCCAGAAGCAGGGCCGCGAGGAGGGAAAGCGCGAGGCGAGGGTGCGGATTCATGGCAGGAAGTCGGAGGGGAGAGCGACCGCGCCCAAACCCATACGAGGGACGTTTCGCATGGCAAGTGCCGGCGGCGTTGCGACCATTCCGTTACCAAAAAGGTCCGGCATTTACGCGATGCCCTTTGCATTTTGGCACAAGTCCCGCATTGTCGAACCGAACTTCAGAACACCCCTGTTCTGAACATTCGCCCGATCAGTTTCGTCTAACTCGATCCGGACTGGCACGTCCTTCCGCACCGTCCTTCGGAGCTCCACCACCACCCTCGCACCCTTTGCCATGGCTGAGGAACACGACTCCAATTCCGCCAAGAAACGCCGCATCATTCACTGGAATCCCGACGCCGGGCGGGAACAGGAGAGCAGGCGCTGGACGTGGCAGCGCATCCTCCTCTGGAGCGTGGGCGGCTTCTTCGGTCTGCTGCTCGCGGCGGGCGTGGTGATTCGTGGCCTGAAGCTCGTCCTGGGGCCCGACCTTTTCAGTTCCAAGCCGGCGGTGGTGGCCGATGCGCCAAGCGTGGAGGACGCGAGCTCGGCCTTCGTCAGCCGGGCCAAGGCGGAGCAGATGTACGAGCTGGCTTCGAAGTCACTGCGCGAGTTGCGGCGCGTCCCGGTGGATCATCCGGTTCAATTGCAGCAGATGGTTCTCATGGAGAAGTCGCTGAACGAGGGCGAAGTGCTGTTGGGCAAGCACGAGTTCGCGCGCGCCTTTGCCGTGTTCGACGCGCTGAAGCGCGACACGGATGCCTTCAGCAACAACGTCAAGATCAAGGGCGAGGCGAAGCAGGGGTACGACAAGATCCTGCTTCGAATCAAGGATCTCGAGCTCGCGCGTTCACTTGCGCCCGGCCTGCTGGAGTCGGCCTTCGAGTCGGCCGGGACCGGCCGCCAGTTGCTCAACGACGGCAATTTCACCGGCGCGAAGCGGGCCTTCGACGAAGGCGAAGCGGAGTTGAAGAAGGCCGAGCAGGTGCTCGCCAACCACGTGAAGGAAAATCTGCTCAACGGGCAGCGGGCGCTGGCGAAGGGCGAAAAAGAGGAGGCGCGGAAGGCGTTCCAGGCGGCGCTGGAGAAGTCGCCGGGCAACGAAGCCGCGACCCAGGGCCTCAAGCGCGCGGAGAACATCGACCGCGTTTACGCGCTGCTGCAGCAGGGCCAGAACCTGGAGAAGGAGGCGCGGTACGCCGAGGCGGCCGAGTCCTACAAGAAGGCGTTTGCCCTCGATGCGTTTTCCGCCGCCGCGCAGGAGGGCCAGTCGCGCGCCACCCGGCTGGAGAAGGAGACCAAGTTTACCGCCGCCAAGACCGCCGCCGACGCCGCGGTCAAGGCGCGCGACTGGAACAAGGCGATCGCCGAGTATCAGGCGGCGCTCAAGGTTTATCCCAACAAGACCGACGTGCAGGCATTGCTGAAAAGCGCGCGCGAGAGTGCTCACAAGGACGCGGTGCAAAAGTCGCTCGCGAAGGCTTTCGAGTTCGAGAAATCGTACCAGTGGAGCGAGGCGTATACCGGTTATGCCGACACGCTCGCGCTCGAGCCCGAGCACCCGGAGGCGAAGGAGGGTTATATCCGCGCGGGCACGGTGATCCGGGCCCTGCTGCAATACGAACGCTACATCGAGGCCGCCGAGGTCCTCGCCAACAAGGCCGAGTTTCAGGCGGCCATCCGGCGCTTCAACGAGGCGATGGCGGTCAAGCCTTCCTACCTGGTCAACAGCGACCGCGTGCAGCAACTGCACCAGCTCCTGATGGCGCAAAACCAGCCGGTCGAGGTGACATTCCGCTCCGACGGCAACACCTGGGTCTCGATCCAGAATTTCCGCGCGCCCGAGAAATTCGAATCCTCGGTCATCAAGATGCTCCCCGGCGATTATGCCGTGATTGGCCGCCGCAAGGGTTATCGCGACGTCACGATGCTGCTCCAGGTCCGCAACGGCACCACGCCACCCACGGTGACCGTGGCCTGCAATGTTTCCTCCGATCGTTAGCCCGACGATCCTCCCTCCCGCATGAACCCCTTCCGCGTCGTCCGTGGCGCCGGCGCTTTTTGCGTCGTCGTCCTTTCCTCCTCGCTGTGGTCCGCCGAAAGCTCGGCCTCCCGTCCCACCTCCACGGCCGCGCGTCCCGCGACGACCGCGACCAAGGGCGGTTCGGCCCGCGGCGTGTTGCCGGATCCCGTGCTGCTCGACGGTTCCGCCCATCCGGCGGAAAAGAAGTCGGAGTACGGCATGATTGGCGATTTCGAGCTGCCGGGCGATGAGAACGCCCGCAATGGCCGGGTGGGTGGGCCGCAGAATCCCAACCAAGGCCAGCAGAATCAGTCTCAGCAAGGCGGGGGCGGGATGCCGCTCGGCCTGCCGCAGGGTGGTGGCAGCGGACAGCAGCAGGCGCAGCAAGGACAGGCGCCGCGGCCGGGCGGCGGCCAGGCTGCCCCCGGGCAGGAGAATCCCAACGCCGCAGGCCAGCAGATCGCCGGCGCGGGCGATCCCAATGCCAAGGCCGAGGGCCGGCAGGTGGCCCAGCTCGGCGGTGAAGGCGGCCCGGAGCAGGGCGCTATGGCCGGCGAGCGTCCTCCGCCCGTCGCTATCGGCGACTCGGCGATGCGGATTCAGACCCAGGCAAATTCTCCCGCCGTCGTGGGCAGCCAGCAGGCCGCGCCCAACACGCAGCAGCACGAAAAGGGCACCGGCTCCGGCGGCAAGGGACCGACCGCGCCCGGCGGAACGAACCGCGTGGAAAAGGGTCGGGCCATTCCGGCCGGCCTCTGAAGCCGTCGCGCTGCCCTTCCAGTGAAATCCCTCCGCCTCCTTTTTGCCACGTGCCTGCTCGGCACGCTCGCTCCGCTCGCCTCGGCGGTGACGATGATCTTCCCGGCCGATGCGATCGACGACCTGTGGACGCTGCCCGCGGATGAGTTCAAGCAGAAATACGCCGGCATCAATGTCACCGGCCTGGGGCCCAGCGACGAAGGCTGGTACGTGCGCTACCGGCACGAGAACCTGACGTACCTTTTCGGTCCGCTCGCCGAACGCGAGGATGCGCGGAAGCGCAAGTGGGACATGGAGACGGTGCGGGACGCGGCGATCCGCAACCGGGCTTCGCTCGCCAGCAGCCAGGTCGATTTCGTTCGCTTCACGTTCTCCGGTGTCTTCGGGCGCCGCGGCGAAGGCGGGGGCGGCGGGACGGGCGATCTGAAGCGCGTCTCGACGGACGGCCGGAGCGGCCCCGACGGCGATCTGGACGGGGATGGGATTCCCAACGCGCAGGACGAGGACATGGACGGCGATGGCATCCCCAACGGGCAGGATCCCGACGCGGACGGCGACGGCGTGCCCAACGGTCAGGACGACTATTCGTTCGGTTCCGATCCCAACGGAGCGGCTGGCGATGGCCGCACCGGGCCGGAAGGCGACCTCGATGGCGACGGCGTGCCCAACGGGCGGGACGGCGACATGGATGGCGACGGCATTCCCAACGACCAGGATCCCGACGTCGATGGCGATGGCGTGCCCAACGCCCAGGATGACTATCCTTACGGTGCGGGTCCGCCCGGCAGCGGAGCGGGCGGGGCTGGCACCGTCGCCGGACGCGAGGGCCAGCCGGGATCGCGTTCCGGCGGACAAGGGCAGGGACAGGGACAGGAAGCCGGGCAGGGCGGTGAAAGCGGCTCGGGCCAGGAGGCGGGCGCGGCCGGTTCCCAGGGGCAGCGTCAGGTCGCCGGCATGCAGCAGCGCGGCAACCGTTCCGGTCAACAGGGTGGCCAATCCGGGCAGCAGGCCGGCCAGTCCGGTCAGCAAGGCGGCCAGCAGGGCCAGCAAGGCCAGCAGAGCAATTCCGCGGGCGGCTCCTCCGGGTCCGGGCAGGGCTCGCCTGGCCAGCCCGGCATGCCCTCCAATGGCGGGAGCAGCGGAAACCCGCTCGATGTGGTCGTGGGCCTGCTGCGTGCAATTCTCGGTATCTGAGTTCGGGTGGAGAAGGCCGGGACGCCCGCGCGCGCGTCGTTCCGCCTGCTGGATCGTGCTGCTCGCGTGCGTGACGGCCGTTCGGTTGCCCGCCGAGGGCGCTGCGGCGGTGCAGGCGCTGCAGCTGGCGCGCGCCGCGGCGGGGCACATGGAGGCGGGCGAGCCCGCGGCGGCCGTCGAAAAATTGCAGGCCGCGAGCGCCCTCCGCCCGGATTTCGCCTCCCTCGCGCTCGAGCTCGCCACGGCGCAGGCCGCCGCGGGAGCGGCGGACGATGCGCTGCGGAGCCTGGAGCAGTATGCCGCCTTCGGCCTCTACGCCCCGGTCGAGCGTTTGCCCGCATTTGCCCCGCTGCGCGCGCGGTCCGAGTTCCAGGGGCTCGTCAAGCGCATCGCGGCCAACCAGCATGCCAAGGGCGGCGGGGAGATCGCGTTCTCCCTGCGGGACGTCACAGGTTTGATCGAGGGCATCGCGTGGCGCGAGCAGACGGGGGAGTTCCTCTTCGGCGACGTCCAGGCGCGGACCATCTGGGTGCGGGCCAAGGATGGCGCACTGCGGCGCCTGCTGCCCGAGGCCGCGGAACTATGGGGCGTCTTCGGCCTGGCGATCGATGAAACCTCCGGCACGATCTGGGCCGCGACCAGCGCGGTGCCGGAAATGAGCGGGTTCGAACCCGACCTGGCCGGTGCCGCCGCCGTCGCCGAGATCGATCTCGCGTCGGGCACGCTGCGCCGGGTGATCGCCGTGCCGCGTCGCCCCGGATCGGACGCCAGCCACCGCCTGACGGATATCGCGCTCGGTCCCGACGGGACCGTGTGGGTCGCCGACGGAGGCATGCCGCAGTTGTGGCGGCTGCCGCCCGGCGCCGCCGCGCTCGAAGCATTGCCCGAGAGTTCGGAATACTTCGCGCTGCAGGGCGTCGCGGTGCTGCCTTCCGGCACCGTCCTGGTTGCCGATCAGATCAACGGCCTCGTGCGCGTCGGTGCTGCGCGCGGCGACGCCCGCGGGCTGCCGGCACCGCCCGCCACGACGCTCGGAGACATCACGAGCCTCACGCTCGCTCCCGACGGGAGGGTGCTCGCCTTGCAGACGGGCGTGCGACCCAACCGGCTGCTGCGGGTGGAACTCGAGGGCGACGGCGAGGCGATCGCGCGCGTCGAGGTGCTGGAATCAGGCCACATCGCCATGGGGGCGCCCTCACAGGGCTGCATCGGTGCCGGCGGACACTACCACTTCATCGGGCACGCGGGGTGGTCGCGCTTCTCGGCGGGGGATGGCCGCCCGTCGGCACCGCGGCAGGTTCCCGTGTTTCGCACGACGCTGACGCCAGCCCGGCGTTGAGCGGAGCCAGGCCGTTGGCCGTCAAGTCACCCCCTTCATGGCCGCCGCCGGAAGGGTGGAGCAGCTTGTCCTCAAGCTGCTGCGGTCGGACTTGCCGAACGTCAGCCGCCTGGGGACAGGCGGCGCCACCTTGAATCGCGCTCGAGCGTTGATGGAGCGGGGAGGCGAGCGCGCCGCGCAGGCATCCTGGACATCCTGTTCATTCCGCCCGAAAAGAGCCTGGTCGGACGCAGATTCAGAACGCACGAGTGAGCTTGAGAGAAAGGTGGAGCAGCTTGTCCTCAAGCTGCTGCGGTCGGACTTGCCGAACGTCAGCCGCCTGGGGACAGGCGGCGCCACCTTGAATCGCGCTCGAGCGTTGATGGAGCGGGGAGGCGAGCGCGCCGCGCAGGCATCCTGGACATCCTGTTCATTCCGCCCGAAAAGAGCCTGGTCGGACGCAGATTCAGAACGCACGAGTGAGCTTGAGAGAAAGGTGGAGCAGCTTGTCCTCAAGCTGCTGCGGTCGGACTTGCCGAACGTCAGCCGCCTGGGGACAGGCGGCGCCACCCTGGCTGAAGTGCTCCAGGCGATCCGGCCTTGGGATGCGCGGCGGCGAGGTGGGTCGCAGTTTCGCCGCCGTGGCTGCGGCTGCGCGCAGCCCCGGGGGAGGGACAGGTCGGCGCCGGGCGGCAAGGCCCGCCGGCGGGATCACAGGTCCTGCAGCGCGATGAAGGCTCCCCCGTGCAGGTAGGTCACGGTGCGCATGAGGTTGGCGAAGCGCAGGC
Organism: uncultured Opitutia bacterium; assembly: GCA_937952235.1. Taxonomy (GTDB): domain Bacteria; phylum Verrucomicrobiota; class Verrucomicrobiia; order Opitutales; family Opitutaceae; genus ER46. The sequence goes on from CALFZM010000316.1 coordinate 12,575, forward strand.
CCGTGTTGCCCATGGAAAACTGGTAGCGGATCGTGGTCGGGAAACCCACGGCGTTGATGACGACCTTGCGATTGCCGTTCTCGTCCGCCGGATTGAGCTCGTCGAGCCGCCGGATCACGACGTCGGCGGAGTCGCTGGAGTTGAATTCGTCACCGAACACAAAGACGCCCATGCGCATGTTGGGATTCTCCCGGTCGAAGAGAAAGCGCATCGCGTTATAGATGCCGGGAACGGGATTGGAGACGGTGTCCTGGTCGTAGCGCCGCAGGATGCGTTTCATCTCGGAACGCGTCTGCGGCGTGTCCGGCAGCCAGCTCTGCGTGCCGGCGGCGCCCCGCCGGCCGAGGATGAAGCGGCCGTCGCCGTCGATGAGCTGGATGCCGTCGATCGTGGGATACGAGTCGAGCACGGTGTCGATCGTCCGGATCACGATCGGCCAGAGGCCGCCGTGGTTCGGATCGCGCATCGAGCCGGAGGTGTCGATGATGATCGCGATGTAGTTGCTGCCGATGGGCAGGCCGAGCGGCGTGGGCTTGACGTCGGGCAGGACGATCTCGTGGTCGGGCTTCTTCTGCCGGGCCGCGATCTCCTTCTTCAGGGCGTCGATGTCGATGATGAGCGCCTCCTGGCCGCGCTTCTCGCGCTGCAGGCCCTTCTCCAGGTCGTCGATCAATGCCTGCAGCGAGTCGTTGCGCAGCCGGGCATCGGCGACGAGGCGGGTCACGCGGGTGTTGTTGCGCTCCACCTCGATCTTGGCGGCCTCGATCTTGGTGAGGGCCGCCGCCTTTTCGGCCAGCGCTCGCTGCACCTCCAGCAGGGCCTCGAGCTTCTCCTTCTCGCGGGAGTCGATGCTCAGCACGAAAATGAGGATGATCGCCCCGAAGCCGCAGCAGATGCAGTCGAGGAACGACAGGCTGAAGACCTGGACTTGGCGGCGGCGGATCATGTGTCTGGCCAGGAGCGCGAGGGGCTGACGAGCGCGCCCCGCGTCGCATTGGCGAGTTCCCAGTAGAGGCCGGGCGCGCCGGGATCACCGGTGAGCGTCGGGAAGAGTATCGTGCTGACGGGAATGCGGGGCGGGAGCTGCTTCTGCGCGATCTCGAAGAAGCGGATGCGATGGCCCTCGTCGACGTCGCCCTCCATCGGCAGCGAATCGCTCCGGGTGGGCAGGCCGTCGGTGACCAGCACGATGCTGTCGGGCAGGCGCGGGAGGAAGCGCACCGCGGTGAAGGCCCGCTCCATGTTGGCGCCGCCCTTCGGCACCACCTCGTTCAAGCGCGTGATGATCTCCGTCATCGTCTTCCGGTCGTTCGTGGCGTACCATTCGTCCCCGCGGTTCGGCAGCACCGGGAAGGTTTCCTCGTTGAAGAAGAGGATCTGGAATCGGGTCTCCGGTGGAAGATTGGCGAGCATCCATTCCAGCGCCTGGATCGTGCGCCGCCATTTGGGCGCCTCGCGTTTCTTCTCATCCGAATCCTCGAGGCGGGCCGCGGCGGCGTCGATCGTGTCGTCGAGCATGGATCCCGAGCAGCGGACGAGGAAGAC
>CALFZM010000317.1 GCA_937952235.1 uncultured Opitutia bacterium
GAGCAAGTCCACGGACCTGAACGGCAAGGATCCGGTGAATTTGGGCGCGGGCGCGTATGTGCCGCCCGGCCAATGATAGTTGTTGACTGATATTACGCCGCAAAGGGCGACCGGGCGACCGGTCGCCCTTTTTTTTCTTGGTCTGAAGCCCCGTTCCGTCTCTACCAACCGGCGTGGTTTCAACTTCAGCCACTTCTCCTTCCCATCCGAGTGCGCCAGCGGCCCGTCCCGTGATTCAGGTCGACGGGCTGTACAAGACTTACGAGCCGAGCGGGACCCTGCGGCACTGGCTGGCCGAAGGTCTCGGCTTGCGGCGCGAGGAGCGTGGAGGGTCGGCGACTGGCACCGTCGCCGCGCTGCAGGACGTGAGTTTTCGCGTTTCGCCCGGGGAGGCTTTCGGGGTCATTGGGCGCAACGGCGCCGGCAAGAGCACGTTGCTGCAGATCCTGGCTGGAACGCTTCGTCCGACATCCGGACGATGTGAGGTGCGCGGACGGGTGACCGCGCTCCTTGAACTCGGATCAGGGTTCAACCCGGAATTCACCGGACGGGAAAACATCTTCCTCGCGGGAGCCATCCTGGGTCTCTCGCGCGAAGAGATGTCGGCACGATTCGAGTCGATCATCCAGTTTGCCGATATCGGCGCCTTCATCGAGCAGCCCGTGAAGACCTACTCCACCGGCATGATGATGCGCGTGGCCTTCGCGGTCGCGATCTCGGTGGAGCCTGACGTGCTCATCATTGATGAAGCCCTGAGCGTCGGAGACATCCTGTTCCAACAGAAATGCAGCCGCCGGATGCACGAGTTGATCGCCAAGGGCGTCACGCTCCTCGTCGTCACCCACGATCTGTCCTTCGTGCTCAACCTGTGCCAGCGGGCCCTCTGGCTCGATCAGGGGCGGATGCGCTACCTCGGGGATGCCGGGGCATGCGTGCGTGAGTACGTCACTGCCATGGCCGCCCTGTCGGGCAACGCGCCCGCGCCCACCGACGATCTAGCGACCCTGCCTGATCAGCCGTTGCCGGAGGCGCCGGTGGCACCCGAGCTGCCGCCGCCGGCGATCGAAGAGTCTGCCGAGGAGCCCAAAGCGCAGCAGCTTCCGCCGCCACGTTTCGAACCTGCTTAGACGAGATTTCTGCCTGTCTCGTGGGCTCGGAGATGTGTATAAGAGACAGGGGCCATCGCCGTCCTGCTCGTCGAAGCGCGACGCGAGGTCAGGGCGATCAGTGCCGGTTGCGAGCTGCGCAACCGCCACGGCCAGGTGATCTTCGCGACAGGCTTGCGCGTGGCCCGGCGACTCGTGGCAGAACTGCCGGAAGGGGGCGCGTGCCTGGTGAAGATTCGCTTCCGGTTGGAACTGCAGGCGGGCCAGTACACCTTCGATGTCGGTTGCGGTGCCGGCGCCGATGCCGACAACACCTGGGATCGCGTCCTCAACGCCGCCGTCATCGAGGTGACGAACCCGCCCGATCAGGAAGTCATTCACGGACTGGTGCGTCTGCCCTACGAAATCGAGGTCGCGCGGCCGCGGAGCGAGGGCGGTTGAACGCAGGTGCAGAGAGCGAAGGGAAGCGTACCCCAGGGCCCTCTTGTGGGCAGTCCCCCGCGTGCCGGTTGCGGATTGAATCGCGGTGGAGCCGCCTGTCCCCAGGCGGCTGACGCCCGGCGACCCGCCCCAGCGGCGTGAGGTCCCGCCGCTGCAGCAAGCCCATCGAACGTCAGCCGCATTTGGGACAAGCGGCTCCATTCCTGCTGCCTCCTGTGCTTCTGGCCGAAGGCGCGGGTTGTCCTGGATCTTCCCTGGTTTGCAACGCGGCCACGACGGAACCCGAATCTCCCAACGAGGGGACGCGTCGGCGGTGAGAGGGTAGCGCCGGAAGCGTGACGCCGCGCCGGGCTCAGATCACTTCGGCGAACGAACGCCGCAACAGCGCAAAGAACACCGCTCCCCCGGCAAACACGCCGCCAGCGACCGCGTAGACCTGCAGCAACTTTTCCAGCTGCATCGGTTCGTGCCACAGCACGGTGTGCCGGGCGAGATCCACGATTTGAAGAATCGGGTTGTGCTGCAGCAGCGTCCAAAGCTGGGGTGCCTTCAAAACGATCATCTCGGCGGGAAACATGACGGCGCTGGCAAAGAGGAGCACCGTGACGGCAAATGCACTCAACTGCCCGATGTCCCGCACGAACACCCCGATCGCCGCGAGCAGCCAGGCCACACCGAGCGAGAGCAGGAGGAGCGGCAGCACCAGGGCAGGCAGCCAGAGCACGTGCCAGGTGAGGCCGTACGTGCTGAACGCCGTCCCGCCGACCACGAGCGCCAGGCTCACGGCGAGATGAAACGTCGCGGCGCCGATTTGCGCCACGGGCAGCACTTCCAGCGGAAACACCACCTTCTTCACGAAATTGGGATTGCTCGTGATGAGATTGGGCGCCCACGAAAGCGTCTCCGAGAAGGCGTGAAACAGCGTCAGCCCCAGGAACATTGCGAGCAGGACGTCGAACGCCGTGTCCTCCGGCCCGCGAAACTTGGTCCCGTAGATCACGCCAAAAATGACGTAGTACAGCACGAGCATCGTCAGGGGATTGATCAGCGCCCACACCGCCCCCAGCCGGCTGCCGCGATGACGCAGCTCGATGTTGCGGCGCGTAAACTGCCGGATCAGGTCGCGGCGGCCCCACAGCCCGGCCACCATGCGGAGCGGATCCGCGATCAGGGCATGAAACAGGTTCCTCGTCATGCCGCCCCTCCCCGGCCGAACGGGATATGAGGCAAACGCGCGGCCTTGCCGCGGCTACCGCGGCACCAGGGTCGCGTCCACGGCGCCGCGTGGAACGATCGCGAGCGCACAAGCTTCGTCGTTGATCCCATAGCTGATGATCCAGCGAGCGTCGTCCCACGCCGCACCACAAGGGTAAATTACTTCGCCCACTGCCGGGTTGAGCCGCGGATGCCGCCGGACGAAGCCCTCTGCCGGTCCCAGCTGGAGGGGACGCGCCGGCCGCGCGAGGGGCGCGAAGGGCGCGGTGTCGGCAAACGTGTACGCGGCCGGCGCGTAACGATATCCGTCGGCTCCGTCATGGACGCTGTGCACGAAAGCCCAGTATCGTCCTTCTGCGTACACGGGGGGCGTGCCGCCGCGCAGCCCGCCATGGCACGCGGGGTATTCCTCCAGCGCCCAGTCGGTCCGCCACGCTTCCTCGAACTCCACGTCGCCCTCGCCCTCGAGGGAGAAGCCCAGGATGCGGTGCGGCGCGATTGAATAGACGGCGCGGAGCGCCCCCTCGGCGGTGGCGAAGAACGTCCAGTTCTTCTCCAACGGCCGGCGCCCGGCGAGCCGCAGTTCGCGCGGACAACCTCGGGGTCGAAGCGACCCCGGGTCGACTTCCTGCAGGAACTGGCAGTTGTGCGGTTCGTGCCAGCCCGAGTTCCAGTAGATGAAGATCCGGTCGTCGAAGCGGTAGAGGCGGGGATCGGCAAACCAGTGGTACGCGGTTTCCGGATACTGTGCATGCGGACGGAATCGCACTGCATCGGTGAACGCCTGCGGCGACCCCGGCACGATCCGGTGGTTGGCGTCCAGCCGGCACAGGCCGATGCGACGCCGACCGTCCGGCCCCACGATCCGGTACGCCAGCAGCCAGCCCGCACCGTCGCGCAGCAGGCCGGGATTGAAGGCCCGCACCGGACCGTCGGCGTCCGGCCATGACCATTCGGGGGGAAGCAGGTCGCGGGTGGGGAAGACGACGAAGTCCGGCGCGCTCACGTCCTCACCCTTTCGCGTAAAATTCCCGGACGCTGGCGCAGACGTACCCGACCTGGGCCAGGCTCATGTGTGGCCCGATCGGCAGGCTGAGCACCTCCCCCGCCAGCTGCTCGGCGAGCGGAAAGTCGCCGCGTTTCCAGCCCGCACCGGCGTAGGCGCCGGCAAGGTGGGGTGGCACCGGGTAATGGACCTGCGTGCCGATGCCAGCGGCGGAGAGGTGTGCCTGCAGCGCGGAGCGCCGCTTCGTCCGCACCACGAAAAGGTGCCACACCGGACTCGCCCAGGCCGGCACGTGCGGCAGCACCAGGTCCCCGACGCCGTCGAATTGGTCGAGGTAGTGTCGGGCGAGGACCGCGCGGCGCGCGTTCCATGCTTCGAGCTTCGGCAACTTGGCGCGGAGGAACGCCGCCTGCAGCTCGCTGAGGCGCGAGTTTAGGCCGGCGTAGTCGTTTTGGTAACGGACCTTCGAACCGTAGTTCCGCAGGTGCCGCAGCCGGTCGGCGAGCGTCTCGTCGCTGGTCGTCACCGCGCCGGCGTCGGCGAGCGCCCCCAGATTCTTGCTGGGATAGAAGCTCACGCCCGCCGCGTGCCCGAGATTGCCCGCGGCGCGGCCGTGGCAAAGGGCGCCGTGGGATTGGGCCGCATCTTCGAGCACGAAGAGACCGTGGCGTTCGGCGACGGCCATGATGGCGGGCATCGCGGCCGTCTGGCCGTACAGGTGAATCGGCAGGATGGCCCGCGTCCGAGGCGTGACGAGAGTCTCCAGCCGCTCCGGATCGAGGTTATAGGTGAGCGGATCGGGTTCGCAGGGGACCGGGCGTGCCCCGACGTGGGTGACGGCGAGCCAGGTGGCGATGTAGCCGTGCGACGGGACGATGACTTCGTCGCCGGGGCCGATGCCGCGGGCCATGAGGACGAGTTGCATCGCCTCGAGCCCGTTGGCGACGCCGACGCAGCACCGCGCGCCGACGCTCGCGGCGTATTCGGCTTCGAACCCTTCGAGCTCGCGACCGAGCAGCAGCCACCCCGACTCCATCACGCGGTGATACGCGGCATCCAGTTCGGCGCGCAGTTCGTCGTAGGCGGGCTTCAGGTCGAGAATGGGAACCTTCATGAGACGTGGCCAGGAGTGGGGAGTGAGGAGCGAGTAGGAAGGAGTACTTCGACGGCCGAATGCTCGCTACCCGCTACTCACCCCTCGCTATTCCAGCGTTCACACGAACTTCAACTTTCGCGCCGCGAACCACACCATGCGCAGCAGCAGCACGCCGTGCCGCCAGCGCTGGATGTTGGTCGTGCCGTAGGTCCGTTCCCGATACCGGATCGGGACATCGGCGATCTTGAGGTTTTGCTTGGCGGCGCCGAAGAGCAGGTCGAAGTCGCCGAAGGGATCGAAGTCCCCGAAGTAGGAGCGGTTCGCCGCGATCCGGTCATAATGGGCGCGGGTAAGCACCTTCGTCCCGCAGAGCGTGTCCTTCACCGGCTGGCCGAGCAGCCAGGTGAAGATGAGGCCGAATGCCTTGTTGGCGCAGAGATTGAGGAACTGCATCGCCTTTTCGTCCATCGGATAGACCAGGCGGACGCCGTTGGCGAACTCCGCGCGGCCGCTCGCGATGATGTCGTAGAATTTCGGCAGTTCCTCCGGGGGCATCGTCAGGTCGGCGTCGAGGATCATCAGCACCTCACCGCTTGCCACCGCGTAGCCGGCGCGCACGGCATCGCCTTTGCCCTTGCCGGACTGCTGCAGGATCTTGATCCGGCGCCCGGGATTCTCCGCCGCCATGCGCTGGATTTCAGCCCAGGTGTGATCGCGCGAGTGGCCCTCGACGAAGATGAGCTCGGTCCACGCGCCCATCTCCGGGGTGCGGGCGACGGCGGCGGGGATGTTGCCGGCTTCATTGCGCGCGGGAATCACGACCGACACGGAGAGCGGGCGGCGTTCCACGCCCTGGTCGCGGCGGGCGACGAAGAAGACCGTGAGGCAGAACCACTGCAGGAGCGGGCCGAGCCAGCGGTTCAGGAACGACCCGAGGCCGAGCAGGTGGAACGGCAGGAGGATGCGGCCCTGGCGGAAGACCGGGCTCCAGCCCGCGAGACCGAGCAGGTTCAGTACGTCCGACGAGGCCAGCCAGCTGTTCTGCGGCTGCGGCGCCTTCAGCCCGAGCATGCGCGCGAACGAAAGCGCGGGCCGCCAGAGCGTGTTCTGGAAGTTGAGCACGAGGCGCGTGTCGGCATGGGACACGGTGTGCAGGCGTTCGAGCAGGCGCTGGACATCCGCCGCCAGGTTCAGCGTGTCCGAGACGATGATGACATCGAACCGGTCCTCGAGGGCGAGCGTCTCGCCCGCCTGCACGAAGAACGTCGCGTCCGGCACGCGCCCCCGCGCCGCCGCGATCTGGGTGGGGGAGAGGTCGACGCCGACCTTGCGCGCCGCACGTATCCGCGCGAGCAGTTCGCCTGCGCCGCAGCCGATCTCGAGCACGCTCGCATCGGGCGGAATCAACAGGTTGTAGTAGTGGGCCAGCAGCCCCCGGTAGGCCCGGGCGCCGGCCCGGGGCTCGGTCGGCGCGACGTCGTAGAAGGTGCGGACGCGCTCGAGGTGTTCGCGGGCGAGGGCGGAAAGGGCGGACTGCATTGGGGACGACGGGCGCGAAGCGCGGAACTTTCGTGACCTTGGCGCGCTCGCAGGTCGAGGCGCAAGAGTTATGGATTGCAATCACTCTCGAAATCCCGCGCTTTGACCGCTCGAATCAAGCGTCCCGCCATGGCATCGACCGTCCTCACGTTCCTACGCGCGACCGGCCGCGCCGTGGCGTGGTGGGGATGCCTGGGCGTGGCTGCCGCGCTGCGGGCCGTCGATCCCGTGGAGCCGCCCGAGCTGGCGGGCACGATGCCGGAGGATTTCCTGCCGGAATTGAAGCTGATCCTCGACGCCGCTTTCGTGCGGTCGCCGCAACTGGTCGTCGCCGACTTCGAGCGGACCGTGCAGGAGGCAAAGATTCTCGGTGCCGACGCCGCGCGGCTGCCCAACCTGCGCGGATCGTCGGAGTACGCCACAAACCAGACCGAAGTCTCGGGCAACAACAACTCCCAGAGTCGCGCCAGTGGATTCTTCTATCGGATCGAGGCGGGCCAGCCCATCTTTCACTGGGGGGCGCTCCGCAACCAGAGCCTCATCGCGCGGCTGAACCTGCTGTCCGCGCAGAAGAGCTTCGCGCTCGCGGCGCGCGAGCTGGGCGTGGTGATCCGCAAGGCGTACCTCGCCCTGGTCACCGAGCGGGCGCGGCTCGAACAGGGGCGCAAGGCGCTCGCGATCCTGCGCCAGGACCTCGAGGTGCTGGAGGAGAAGCGCCGGAGCGGCGCGGTGTCGGCTGCCGTGCTGGAGGGCGAGCGCCTGCGGGCGCGGGAGGTCGCGGCGGAGCTTGCGCGGGGCGAGTCGGAGTTTGCCGCCAACCGTCGCCGGCTGGCGCGGATCGCCGGCATCCCGGGCGGCGATTTGCCGGAGGCGCGGATCGCGACGTCCCTGCCGCGGCCCGATCATTCCGAGGCGCGCACCACTGCGGTGGCATCGGCGGTGCGGCGCAGTGGCGCGAAGACGACGCTCGAGCACGACATCATCGATCTGAAGGTGAAGGAGGCGAAGCTCCGCTATGACATCGAACGGACGCGCCTGCTGCCGAAGGTGAACCTCGGCGCGGGTTACTCGCTCGAGAACAGCACCGACGTCGTGGGCGCGACGGTGAACCAGCAGGCTTACCGGCGGCAAAACGTGAACGTCAACGTGCAGTGGAACATGTTCGACGGCTTTGCCACGCGCGGCGCGAAGCAGGAGGCGCTGGCCGCACGCCGGCTTTACGAGCGCAGCCTCGCCGGCCGCATCGAGGAGACGCTGCAGGAGGTTGCCGTGCTCGAGCGCAGCCTGCAGGTCGACGCCGAGAATCTCGCGCTCACCGAGATCCGGCGCGGCATGGCCGACCAGGCCCTGCGCCGCATCGGCGACGAGGTGGGGCTCGGCAAGGTGCGCCGGGGCGAGATCGACCGCTTCCAGGTCGGCGTGCTGCAGGCCGAGGCGAAGAACATCGAGGCCCGCGCCCAGTATTTCGGCCGGTGGAGCGAGTTTGTCGCTGCCTCCGGCTTCGATCCGCTGTCCCGTTCCCTTTCCGTCGCTCATGCTCGAGAAAAATAACCACGGCCGCATCCTCCTGAAGCTCGGGGTCGTCCTCCTGCTCCTCGCCGCCGCGGGCTGGCTTGGGCTGCAGCAGCTCCAGCCGACGGCCACGGTGAAACTGGCCAAGCGCGACAATGCGGTGGATGCCGTGACCGGCACCGTGCACGTCGATGCCGACGGCGGCACCAAGAAGCTCGACAGCCAGGCGGGCGGCATCGTCGCCTGGTGCGAGCCGATCGACGCCGGCCGCAAGTTCAAGGAAGGCGACGTGCTGCTGCGGCTCGACACGACGGAGCTGCTGCGGGCGAAGGAGGAGGCCGAGCGCCAGTTCTACGCCGCGCGGGAGCGCAATCGCTTCCTCGTGACCGGGGGCAAGCCCGAGCTGCTGGCCGACGACCTCAACCTCACCGATGCGCAGCGGGAGGACATCGTGCGGCGGGAGAATCCCAATCGAAAGCTCGCCGAGGAGAAGCTGCAGTACGCCGAACGGCTGCTGGCGCTGGGAGACGTCTCGGAGGACGACGTGCGCACGCTCCGGCGCGGCCTCGAGGAGATCGACCGGAACCTCAAGCTGGGCCTGCTCGACGAGAAGAAAGCGGAGGCCGACTTCAAGGTGCAGCAGAAGAATGCCGAGGTGCAGCTCGAGAAGATGGAGATCCGGGCTCCCTCCGACGGCCAGATCGAGGAAGTCCTCACGTGGAAGGGTGCGCTGATCGGCAACGGCCAGACCGTGGCGAAGTTCTTTTCCAACGCGCGCGTCGTGGCGGCGAAGATCAGCGAAGAGAGTTTCGGTAAGGTGAAGATCGGCCAGGTGGCGGGGCTCCGCCTGCTCACCTACGGCGAGCAGCGCTTCGAGGCCAAGGTCTCGAAACTGCTGCCGAAGGCGGACGATGCGCAGAAGTTCACGGTGTTTCTCGACGTGGCGACCTCCCAGCCCGAGGTGCTGAAACCGGGCAGCACGGGCGAGGTCACGATCACGGTGGCGGCGAATCCCGATGCGACGATGATCCCGCGCCGGGCGCTCTTCGATGGCGACAAGGTTTACGCCGTCGTCGACGGCCGCGTACAGCGCCGCCGGGTGAAGACCGGCTTCGTCAACCTGACCGAGGTCGAGGTGCTGGAGGGCGTGAAAGTCGGGGAACAGGTGATCGTCGACCGGCTGGAGAATTTTCGGGAGGGGCAGCGCGTGAAGGTCGACGTGCAGCCCTGAGTCTCCGCGTCGTCGTCCCACTTCCACCGTGATCTCGCCCAATCTCCGGATCGCCTACCGGTTCCTCACCGCGAAGAAACGGGCGATGGTGATGAGCCTGGCGTGCACCATCCTGGGCGTCGGCTTGTTCATCGTCACGCAGGCGACGACGAGCGGTTTCCAGCTTTTCTTCCGCAAGACGATCCTCGGCATCAACGGTGCGATCCGCATCGAGGACAAGATCCAGGACACGATGCGCAGCATCGCGGCGGTGGGGACGACCAACTCCTATTTCACGATCCAGGAGGGCGTGAAGTACATCGAGGGCGTCGAGGAGCCGGCGCGGGTGAAGGCGGCGCTGGCGGAATTTCCCAATGTGAAGGGCGTGTCAGCCGTGGTGAGCGGCGGCGTGCAGATCACGAGCGCGTTCAAGACGGAGAACTCGCCGCAGGTGTTCGGCATCGAGCTGGACGACCACCTGCGGGTGTCGGATCTCGCGGAACAGGTCGTCAGCGGCAGCCTCGATGCGTTCCGGCAGGCCGCGCGCGGAGTGATGATCGGCCGCGTGCTGGCGGACCGGCTGCAGATCACGCGGGGCGATTCGATCAACATCGCCGCCCGCGGGCAGTCGGGTCGTTACCAGGTCGTGGCGATCTACGAGACGGGCTACCGCGACGTCGACAAGGTGAACGTCTACATGCACATGACCGAGGCGAGGTCGCTGTTGAAGAAATCCTCTGGGGCGACCTTCCTGCAGATCGGGCTGCACAACCCGGACCTGGCGCCGGCGGACGCGGCGCGGATGGTGTCGGTGCTGCATCACAAGGCGGCGTCGTGGCAGGAGCGGGAGGAGACCTGGCTCGCGGTGTTTGCGGCGCTGCGCTACTCGACGATGATCACGGTCTCGGTCTTCACCCTCATCGCGAGCCTGGCGATGTTCAACACGCTTGCGATGATCGTGCTCGAGAAGACCAAGGACATCGCGATCTTGCGGTCGATGGGGTATGAGCGGAAGGACATCACGCAGATCTTCCTCTGGCAGGCGGGCATCGTCCTGGCGATCGGCGCGGCGATCGGCGCGATCGTCGGCCGCGCGGTGACGTGGGGCGTCGGGCAGATTCCGCTGCCGGTCAACGGCATCTTCAAGACCGACCGCTTCATCGTGATCGTGGACCCGAACCATTATTTCGCGGCCATCGCGACCGCCGTGGTGATGGTGATGATCGCGAGCCTGATCCCGGCGCGGCGGGCCGCGCGGCTGGAGCCCGGGGACATCGTGCGGGGCACGGCGACGTAGCGATGGAAGCTTCCCGTTCCTATTCCCCTCCTGCCACGGCGGGAGGCACGGCGCTGCGGTGCACGAACCTCCACCGCTACCTGGGCCAGGGCGACGGGCGGGTGCACGTGCTCAAAGGCGTGTCCTTCGAGGCGGAGCGCGGGCAGGTCTACGCCATCGTCGGTCCATCGGGGTGCGGCAAGAGCACGCTGCTCTACCTGCTCGGGCTGCTCGACCAGCCGGACGAGGGTGCGATCGAGATCAACGGGCAGCGGATGTCGAACCACGACGATGCGGCGCGCACCTCGGCGCGAGGGGAGCACATCGGGTTCGTGTTTCAGTTTCACTTCCTGATGCTGGAGTTTTCCGCGCTGGAGAATGTGATGATGCCCATGCGGAAACTCGGCCGGCTGTCGCCCGAGGCCATGCGTTCGCGGGCGCACAGCCTCCTGGAAGCGGTCGGGCTCGGCGCGAAGACGCACCGGCTGGGCACCCAGCTCTCGGGGGGCGAGCAGCAGCGCGTGGCCATCGCCCGGGCGCTGGCGAACCAGCCGACGATCCTCCTCGCCGACGAGCCCACCGGCAACCTCGACGTGCGGAACTCGGGTCTCGTGTTCGACCTGCTCACTCGCCTCGCGAAGGAGCAGGGGCAGGCGGTGGTGCTTGTGACCCACAATCCGGAGATCGCGCAGCGCTGCGACGTCACGCGCCCGATGCGCGACGGGGTG
>CALFZM010000318.1 GCA_937952235.1 uncultured Opitutia bacterium
GCGTCCTCCCCAGGGGCGTGGGGACCCGCCGCTCCACCTCACACACCCGGCAGCAAAAAGCCCGCCGCAAGGAGCGACGGGCTTTTCCTATGCCTTAAACCCAAGGGTCACTTACCAGCGGCCCGGGCCGGGCCGATGATGATGATGCGGCCCACGGACGTGGACGGGATAGCGCGGCCCGGAATGAATGCTGAAGCCGAAGCGTACCACCGGCGGGGGCGGCGCGTACACGACGCGCGGGGGCGCCGGCACATAAACCACCCGCGGTGCGCTCTCGACGTACACCACCTGAGGCGGCGGAGCGTAGACCACCTGCGGCGGCGCGCTCTGGACCACGGGAGCGTCAGGAACCATGGGCGCGTTCGGCACAGTCGGGGCCGCGTGGACCACCGTCGTCTGGCCCTGCGTGTACACGCGCTGGCCGTAATCGGCCGGGGCTTGGTACACGGGCGGCGGCGGCGAATACACGGGTTCCGCCGGCGTCAGCGCGGCCCCGATCAACGCTCCAGCCGCCGCGCCGATCACGGCGCCTTCGGCCCAACGGTCGCCGTTGTGCCCGCCGATGAGGCCTCCGGCGATCGCGCCGGCCACCGCCCCGCCACCGACTGAGGGCCGCAGCATCTGCGCGTGTGCGGCACCCGTTCCCACCATCGCCAGCGAAAGAGTCATGAGCATGGTTTTCATAACGCCTGCTGGGACGCCCGCGCCGGCTGCGCTATTCAACAAAAACGGGGCCCGCGCAAGTGACTCCGGCCCAGCAACCAGGGCGGAAAACACGCCGAGTCCGCCACCGCGGGAGCCGCGCTACCGCGCCCGCAATCCGTACGCCCTCTCCCACCAGGCGAGGCGTTCCGCATCGGAGGGCTCCGGTTGCTTCAGCCGTGCCTGCCACACGCGCCGGTAATCGGCGCGCTTGGCCTGCTGGATCTCGGGCAGCGTGGGCTCGGTGGCAGGATCAGGCAGGCCGCCGCGATCGGCGGTGACGGCGATCCAGGACTCCAGCGTCCGCCGCAACGCCGCGACGTCCGCGCCCGAGGCCGGCGCTGCGGCCAGGTTGCGCAGCCCGGCCGGGTCGGCGCGCAAGTCGTAGAGTTCGAACTCCGCGCGCGCCGGCTGCAGCCATTCGGCGGCGGGGCCCTCGAGCCGGCCCGCGGCGTACAGCACGCGCAGCAAGGGCAGGCCGGGGTAGCTCGCCTCCTTGTAGCCCGACCAGTTGAGCCGTGACAAACCCGGCTCGAAGTTCCGCACGAACAGGCGGTCCGGCGTGATCACGGCCCGGATCCGGTCGGCAGCGTCGCCGCAGCGGTCGCGGGCGGCGTACACCTCGCCCCGCTCCGGAAACTTCGCGCCGAGCAGCGGCCGGCCGTGCATCCACGGCGGGAGCGGCAGTCCGGCAAGGGAGAGCACGGTCGGCGCGAGGTCGATCAGGCTCGCCAGCCGCGACTCGACGCCGCCAGGGGCGATGCCCGGCCCGCGGAGAAGGAGCGGCACATGCAGACCTTCGATCGTCAGCCACTGTTTGCCCCACGGCATCGGGCGGCCATGGTCGGCGAAAAACATCACCACGGTCCGTTCCAGCTCACCTGCCTCCGCGAGCTGCGCCAGGATCGCACCGACGCGGCGGTCGACGGTCTCGACGCTGCGCTCGTACGCATACCAGTCCCGTCGCATGAGCGGGTGGTCGGGGTAATTGGGCGGCAGCGACAGCGCCCGCAACACCCCGTCGTCGAAGTCCGCGGGAATCGGGAACGGCCGGTGCGGCTCCGTGATCTGAAACTGCGCGAAGAACGGCTGGCCCGGCCGGCGTTTCCGCCAGTCGTCGCCGTCGAACATCGTGGCGGGATCGTGCGCGAAGTTGTAATGCGTCTTGGCCCGCGTGATGGCGCGGCCGTTGCGCATCGTGCCGGGTGCGGCGGCGTTCGTGACGAACCAGCCCGCCTCCCGCAGCAGCGCGGGCAGGTGCCGGTACGGCGCCGGCAGCGGCTGCGGATTTTCCACGTCGTGCGCGTGCAATCCCGTGGTCGTCTGGTACGTGCCGAGGATGAACGCCGAACGCGAGGAACTGCACACCGGGGCGCTGGCGTAAGCCCGGTCGTAGCGCCGGCCTTCCGCAGCCAGCCGGTCGAGGTGCGGCGTGGCCACGGTCCGGCGGCCATACGCCCGGGTGTCGGGCGACATGTCGTCGGCGATGATCCACACGACATTCGGCGGGCGAGCCACGGGCGCGGCGAAGGCTGCGCCGGAAAGCAACGCGACGACACCGAGGAAAAGGAGGCAGGGGCGCGGCATCGATGGAGGGAGAGGCCCGATCCGACGCGTCCGCCGACCGCGTGTAAACCGCGAATCGTCGCGCCTGACCGGCCGAACTCCCCGCGTTGGCCGGGATTTGCTTTGCGCCGCTGGCGTCTTCTTGCGGGCATCGTTCCTTTCCCCCTCATCGCCGCATGGATTTCGCGCTGGACTCCTCCTCCTTTCCGCCCGGGGTTCCCCCGATCGATTTCCGCCGCGAGCTCAACGACGAGCAGTATGCGGCCGTCACGGCGGAGCCGGGCCCGCTGCTCGTGCTGGCGGGGGCCGGTTCGGGCAAGACGCGCACCCTCACCTACCGTGTCGCGTACCTGTTGTCCCAGGGCGTGAGGCCCGGGGACATCCTCCTGCTCACCTTCACCAACAAGGCGGCGAAGGAGATGCTCCACCGCGTGCACGAGCTCACCGGCGTGGAGCCGGCCCGGTTCTGGGGCGGCACCTTTCACAGCATCGGACATCGGGCGCTGCGCATGCACGGCGAGGCGATCGGGCTGCCGCGGACGTTCACGATCCTCGATGCGGAGGAGTCCGAAGGCGTGCTGCGCGACGCCGTGGACGGCGCCGACCGCGGATTCTTCAAGGACAAGACCCACCCCCGGCCCGGCCCGCTGCACGCGATCCTCTCGATGGCGCGCAACACCCAGCTCCCGCTCGCCGAGACCATCCAGCGTTTCTTTCCGCAGCACGAAGGCATCATCGACCGCGTGCCGCTCTTCGCGAAGAAGTACGCGGAAAAGAAGCGCGAGGGCAGCATGCTCGACTACGACGACCTGCTCGAGCTGTGGCTGGACCTCTTGAAGCAATCGCCGCAGACGGCGGAGTATTTTTCGCACCGCTTCCGGCATGTGCTGGTCGACGAGTACCAGGACACCAACGTCCTCCAGTCGCAGATCGTCGATCTCATCGGCTCGCATCACCGCGTCATGGCCGTGGGCGACGACGCCCAGTGCATCTACACCTGGCGCGGGGCGAACGTGGAAAACATCCTCACCTTTCCCGACCGGCATCCCGGCACGCAGATCCACCGCATCGAGACGAATTACCGTTCGACGCCGCAGATCCTCGCGCTGGCGAATGGCGTGCTGCTCGCGCAGCCGAAGGGGCGCTTCTTCGAGAAGGAACTGCGGCCGCACCGGGCGAACGCGGAGAAACCCTTCTTCGTGCAGACGATGGACGGCCGCGAGCAGGCGCAGTTCATCGTGCAGCGCATCCGCGGGCTGGTCGACGAAGGCTGCTCGCTGAGCGACATCGCGATCCTGTACCGGGCGCATTTCCAGGCGCTCGACATCCAGCTCGAACTCGCGCGGCTGCAGATCCCATATCAGATCACGAGCGGCGTGCGCTTCTTCGAACAGGCGCACATCCGCGACCTCGTGGCGCTCCTGCGCTTCGTCTACAACCCGAGCGATACCGCCGCGTGGGCCCGGATCGCGGTGCTGCTGCCGAAGGTCGGAGACAAGAACGCCCAGAAACTCCACGCCGCCGCGCTCGAACACGCGCGGCTCATGCAGCAGGACTTCATCGACGCGCTGGCCACCGACGACGTCGCGTCGCGCGTGCCGAAGGATGCGAAGGCCGAGTGGCCGAAGTTCGTCGCGTCGCTCCAGCAGGTGAAGGACATGATGCGCACCATGAAGCCGCACAACGCGGTCGAGCTCGCGATCGACGGCTGGTACGGCGACTACCTGAAGGGCGCGTTCTCGAACTACGTGTCCCGGCTCGACGACCTGAAGTCGATGATCGGCTTCGCCAGCCGTTACGAGGACATGCAGGAACTGCTCGCGCAGATCATGCTGCTCAACAGCGAGACGAGCGACCGTTCGGCCGATCCCGACGCCGACGCGCTCCGGCTCACCACCGTGCACCAGGCGAAGGGGCTGGAGTACGCCGCCGTGTTCCTGATCGGGCTGGCCGACGGCAGCTTCCCGCTGCGCCGCGCCATCGAGGCCAATGACGTCGAGGAGGAGCGGCGGCTGTTCTACGTCGCCGTCACCCGCGCCCGCGACGAGCTCTACCTGTGCTTCCCGAAGGTGAACACCAAGGGCGGCCCCGCCATGCTCCAGACCCCGAGCCGCTTCCTGCAGGAACTCCCCGCCGACCTCTACCAACCCCTCCGCATGAAGCGCAGCTACGGGTGGTAAAGACCAAGGAAGCTGAACCACGAAACACACGAATCACACGAAAGAGCTGAACCCGTTTTCGTGTATTTCGTGTGGTTCGTGGTTTATCCATAAAAGTCGTCTTCCGTTTCATCTCGCCATTGCCTTCGGCCAAAAAAGTGTTCACCTGAACACTATGAGCGAACCACTGACCGAACGACAGCAGCAGGTCCTCGATTTCATCAACGCGCACCACCGCCAGCACGGGGTGGCCCCGTCACTCCGCGAGATCCAGGCGCACTTCGGGCTCGCGAGCCCCTTCGGCATCAAGCGGCACGTCGACGCCCTGACGGAAAAGGGCGCCCTCCGCCGGCTCGACGGCAAGGCCCGCGGCCTGCTCCCCTCCTCTCACCCCCGCCGCGGCGTGCTCGCGGAGATCCCGCTCTTCGGCACCATCCCCGCCGGCCTGCCGGTCGAGGCCGTGCAGGAGGCCGAAAGCTACATCTCCGTCGACACCCAGTCGCTGGGCGTCCGGCCCACGACGAAGCTCTTCGCCCTGAAAGTCCGCGGCGACTCGATGATCGAGGCGAGCATCCTCGATGGCGACACCGTCTTCCTGACCCCGCGCGAACCGCGGCCGCAGGACATCGTCGCCGCCCTCATCGACGGCGAATCCACGCTCAAGCGCTACCTGCTGCAGCGCGGTCGCCCCTTCCTCCGCGCCGAGAACCCGCGCTATCCCGACCTCCTGCCCGCCCAGGAACTGGTGATCCAGGGCGTCATGATCGGGCTGCTGCGCACCCAGGTGAACTGAGCCGGCGGGGAGGGTTGAAAGCCGACCCGGCGGCAGCCGCGGAAAAGTCCGCCCGCCCCTTCGTGTCACCCTCCTCCCGTTCACGCCCTCACCGCTGAACCTTCCCGGATCCTCGGCAGACACATCCACATCCGTCGGCCAGCGACGGGCGCGCGCTCCGACAAGATCTGTAGGGGCACCGCCGTCTCCGGGATCCGCCACCCTCCCCCTCCTTCCTCCCATGAAATTCCTCCGCTCCCCCCCCTCTTCCCCCC
>CALFZM010000319.1 GCA_937952235.1 uncultured Opitutia bacterium
GTAGCCGGGCTCGTCGTAGTCCTGCTCGCCGGGTTCGTCGTCGGCCGGTGCAGCGGGACGCGGCGGGGTGACGGGCCGGGCCACCGCGCTGGTCACGCGGGCCGACGACGACCTCGGAGTCATCCTCGCCGCGGCGAAAGCCCATCTTGGGCCCCGGACGCTCTTCCTCATGACGAGCGACCACGGGGCCCAGTGGCCGTTCGGAAAGTGGAACTGCTACGAGGCCGGCGTGCAGGTGCCGCTCATCGTGGCCTGGCCGGGCCAGGTGCGGCCGGGTTCGCGTTCCGATGCCATGGTGAGCTGGGTCGACCTCCTGCCGACGCTGGTCGAGCTCGCCGGCGGGCGGCCGCCTGCGGGAATCGACGGACGCTCCTTCGCCGCGGTGCTGCGCGGGACGGCGACGACGCACCGCGATCGCATCTTCACCACGCACAGCGGGGATGGCGACTGGAACGTGTATCCGATCCGCGCCGTGCGCGCCGGGGAGTGGAAGTACATCCGGAACCTCCACCCGGAATTTGCCTTCACGACGCACATCGACCTCCAGGGCAACCTCGGGCAGCGTGCCTATTTCCGGACTTGGGAGGACGCCGCCAGCCGCTCGCCGGCGGCAGCCGCCCTCGTCAAGCGCTACCACGGCCGGCCGGCGGAGGAATTGTACGACCTGTCGCGCGATCCGGAGGAACAGCACAACCTCGCCGGTGATCCCGGCCAGGCCGCCCGGCTGGCCTCCCTCCGGGCCGAGGTGGATCGCTGGATGCAGGACCAGGGCGACGTGGGCCGGGTCTTCGGCCGACCGCGACTGCTCAGCAATCCCGACAGCTATGGACCGAAGGGGCCGCCGGGGAACGCCGGGACCAAGGCCGGAGGGAAGAAGAAGGCCCCGTGATGGGCCGGCCGGAGGGAGCCAACGGAAGCTCCCTGGGGGCGTGCCGGGTGGTCGTTTCTACCGAATTTTTCCGAAGCGGAGAACGGGAAGGAGCGAAGGGGCGCGGACGTGACAACGCGCATGGGCTGCTCAATCTTCCAGCCATCTCATGGCCTCGGATCTCAGGAACGAGCTCGATGCCGCGGAGAGACTCGTCGCCGCGATTCAAGATCTGTCCCTGGCCCCGGACCTCACCGCCGTGGCAGCGGTCGTCCGTCGAGCGGCCCGCCAGCTCACGGGAGCGGATGGGGCCACCTTTATCCTCCGGGAGGGCAATTTCTGCTACTACGCCGACGAGGACGCGATCTCGCCGTTGTGGAAGGGAAGCCGATTTCCGCTCGCGACCTGCGTGAGCGGCTGGGTGATGGTCAACCGGCAGCCGGCGGTGATCCCTGACATCTATTCCGATCCGCGGGTGCCGATCGACGCCTACCGTCCGACGTTCGTCAAAAGCCTCGCCACCGTGCCGATCCGCCCCGAGTCGCCGATCGCGGCCATCGGTACCTACTGGGCGACGATGCATGCGGCGACGGAGCGCGAACTGCAGCTCCTCCAGGCCCTTGCGAACAGCACCTGCGTGGCGATGGAGAACATCCGGATCCTGGCAAACCTGGAGGAGCGGGTGCGGGTCCGCACCATGGAGCTCGCGGCGGCGAATCACGAGCTCGAAGAGAAAAACCGGGAGCTGGAGGCCTTCGCGTACACGGCCTCCCACGATCTCCGCGCGCCGCTGCGCGCCGTGCAGGGCTTCGCCGAACTGCTCGCGCGCGATGGCGGCAACCGCCTTTCCGCGGAAAGCGCGGGTCACCTCGGCCGGATCGAAACCGCCGCCAACCGCATGGGGGACCTCATCGAGGACCTGCTGATGCTGGCGCGCGTCTCCGCCTCGGGGGTGGAGAAGACTGACGTCGATCTCGGTCGGATGGCGGGCGAGATCATCGACGGGCTGGCGGCCGGGGAGCCGGCCCGCCGGGCCGAGGTTCGGGTGGCGTCGGGTTGCCGCGTGCGCGGCGACGCCGGACTGCTGCGCATCGTGCTGGAAAACCTCCTGGGCAACGCCTGGAAATTCACTTCGCGCACCCCGGAGACAAATATCGAATTCGGCTTCACCGACCGCCCCGGCTGGCGGGACTGCTTCGTGCGCGACAACGGGGCCGGATTTCCCGCCGCGGAGGCCTCGTTGCTCTTCACCCCGTTCAAGCGCCTTCACCCCGAGCGGGAGTTTCCCGGCGTCGGCGTCGGCCTCGCGACCGTCCGCCGCATCGTGCAGAAGCACGGCGGGGAAGTGAGGGCGGAGGGCGCGACCGGCCGCGGCGCGACGTTCACCTTCTCGCTGCCGCAACCGGCGTAGCCGGAGCGCGGATACCCGCGGCGCTGCCGGGAGAGCCTGCCGCCAGGCTGTCACCCGGCCCCGGACGGGCTGCGCTCCGTCGCAGCCTGTCTCTTATACACATCTCCGAGCCCACGAGACAGGCAGAAATCTCGTA
>CALFZM010000320.1 GCA_937952235.1 uncultured Opitutia bacterium
TCGACGGCACCGCCACCAAGTCGAAGCTCGGCGCCAACGCCATCCTCGGCGTCTCGCTCGCCACCGCCCACGCCGCCGCCGCCGCGCTCGGCCAGCCCCTCTACAAGTACCTCGGCGGGCCGAACGCCAAGGTGCTGCCCGTCCCGATGATGAACATCATGAACGGTGGCGCGCACTCGGACGCTCCCATCGATTTCCAGGAGTTCATGATCATGCCGACCGGCGCCAAGACCTTTTCCGAGGGCCTGCGCATGGGCTGCGAGGTGTTTCACTCGCTGAAGAAGGTGCTCAAGGACAAGGGCCTCGCCACGGCGGTCGGCGACGAAGGCGGCTTCGCCCCGAAACTCGAGTCGGCCGAGGCCGCGCTCGACGCCATCGCGCTCGCGGTGAAGAACGCCGGCTACAAGCTCGGCAAGGAAATCAACCTCGCTTTGGACGTCGCCTCCTCCGAGTTCTACGTGAAGGAAAAGAAGCAGTACGTCTTCAAGAAATCCACGGGTCAGGTTCTCTCCGGCGACGAGCTCGTCGAATTCTACAAGAAGCTCACCAGCAAGTACCCGATCATCTCGATCGAGGACGGCTGCGCGGAGGGCGACTGGACCACCTGGAAGAAGCTGACCGACGCCATCGGCGACCGCGTGCAGCTCGTGGGCGACGATCTCTTCGTCACCAACACCGAGTTCCTCCGGAAGGGCATCGAGACCCAGACGGCGAACTCGATCCTCGTGAAGGTGAACCAGATCGGCTCCCTCACCGAGACGTTCGACGCCGTCGAGATGGCGAAGGAGGCCAACTACACGGCCGTCATCAGCCACCGCTCGGGCGAAACCGAGGACGTCACGATCGCCGACATCGCGGTCGCGACCAACGCCGGCCAGATCAAGACCGGCTCGCTCTGCCGCACCGACCGCGTGGCAAAGTACAATCAGCTGCTCCGCATCGAGGAGGAACTGGGCGCGAGCGCCGTCTACGGCGGCAAGATGAAGGGACTCTGAGCCCTCCTGTGCTTCCCGGCCGGGCATCATCGCCCGGCCTTTTTTTTGGACGAGACGGACGGTGCGCGCTCAGGGATAACCTCGACGGGGCCGCCCCGAAACCTACCTTCGGAACCATGAGGTCTCCCTCCGCGCTCTCACTGCTTGTTCTCACCGTGAGTCTGCCGTTGTCCGCCTTCGCCGCCGAGGCGGTCGAGCCTCCGGCGGAAACGCCGCGGACGAACATGAAGAGCCTCCTGCGAGCCCGCATCGCGGAGGACGCCAGGAAGGCCGAAGCCAGGCCGGGGGAAACGAAGCCATCATCATCCACTCCGCCGCCGGCCACCGAGGGCACGCCGGCTCCCGCCGCCGCAGGGGCGGCCACGCCGGGCAAAGCCGGTGCGGCATCGACGCCCACCCGCAAGGAGACGCCCAAGGAGCCGGCCACCGTGCTGCCCAAGGTCGAGGTGAGGAAGGATCGCATCACCGTGCTCGACCAGCAGCTCGCGAAACAGGAGCAGGACATCGCGCGGGAACGGAAGAACCTGAAGCCCTCCGAGGCCGACCTCGCGCTCAACGACCTCAAGGTTGCGCAACCCCTTTCGATTTTTGGCGGCGAGTCGGCGCAGTTCCGGCAGCGGGTCGCCAGCGAACGCGTGCAATTGATGGAAGCGGAGAAGGACATCATCGAGGCCATCGCGCGCGCCCGCACGAAGGCGGAGAAAGCGGAGCTGCAAAAACAGCTCGACGAGATCCGCACTTTTCGCCGCGAACTCGACAAGACGCTGCGATAGTTTCCGGTGCAGGGTGAAGGGGCCTTCACTTCGATCTCACGACCTAAGCTGGCCGCGTGAACCCATTCCCCCGACCGGCCAAGCCAACCATGCGGGTGGCCTACACCGCACCGAGGAAACGTCCGCCCTGAAGGGTGGAGCAGCTTGTCCTCAAGCTGCTGGGAGGCGCTCCGTCCTACGTCAGCCGCCTGGGGACAGGCGGCTCCACCTCGGACGCAGCCTTGGCTAGGCCGTCTCTTCCCCGGCCGGCTCGTCGAGCGAGTCGAGCGCCTCGCGCAACGCCGCCAGCACTTCGGGCTTGGGCGCGTGTTTCACCACGTACCCGATCGCGCCGAGTCGCACGGCTTCGTTCACGACCCCGATGGAGCTCTGCGCGCTCACGATGATGACCGGAAGATCGGCGCGGACCGCCCGAAGCTTGCCCAGCATTTCGATGCCGCTCATCTGCGGCATGTTCACGTCGAGCAGCACCAGCTGCGGCGAATGCTGCGCCACCAGGGCCAGAGCCGTGGCACCATCGGCGGCCTCCCAGCATTCCTCGATCCCCACTTCCCGCAGGAGGAGGCGGACAAACGTCCGCACATGCGATTCGTCATCCACGATCAACGCGTTGGTGGGGCGAGGCATGGGTTGCAGTCAGCCCGAATTGACGCGCCGGTTCAAGCCCGCCCTCGCCGGCAAGACCGTCGGCGCGGTAACGCCGGCGTAAAACCGCCCCCCAGCTAGTCCACCCGCACGATGTACCCGCGCAGGTACTCGCTCTCCGGCATGGTCAGGAGCACGGGGTGATCGGTCGGCTGATGACACCACTCGAGCACGCGCAACCGGCGCCGGGCGTCGGCCGCGACTTCCGCCAGCACCTGCCGCAGCTCCGCGTCCTGCATGTGGTGCGAGCAGGTGTACGTCGCGAGCACGCCGCCCGGCACGAGCCGCTTCACGGCCCGGAGGTTGATTTCCTTGTAGCCGCGCAACGCGCCTTCCAGCGCGCTCTTCGACTTCGCGAACGGCGGCGGATCGAGCACGATCACGTCCCACAGCGGCTCCACGGCGCGCTCGGGCGCGTTGAACCAGTCGAAGACGTTGGCGACGACGAACTCGGCACTGACGCCGTTCCGCGACGCGTTGCGCCGTGCGGCGTCGATCGCTTCGCCGGCGCTGTCCAACCCCAGCACCTCCACCGCGCCCGCCCGCGCCGCGTGCAGGGCGAAGGCGCCCTGGTTGCAAAACGCGTCGAGCACCCGCCCGCCCCGGCAGTAGTTCGACACCGCCGCGTGCTGGTGCCGCTGATCGAGGTAAAATCCAGTCTTCTGCCCGGCCTGCAGATCCAGCCAGTAATCGAACCCGCCGATGCGGCACCAACGCGGCTCCCAGGCCCGGCCGGAACGCGTATGCACCTCGAGCGGCAGCCCCTCGAGCCGGCGGATGGTGGCGTCGTTGCGGAAAATGATCTCGGCCGGCTGGAGGAGTTCCTGCAGTACCTCGCCGAGGAGCGCGGCGCGCTTCTCCATCGCGAGGGTCTGCACCTGCACGACCAGCGCCTCCCCGAACTGATCGACCACCACGCCGGGCAGGTCATCCGATTCGCTCCAGACGAGGCGACGCGCCGGTTCCGCCGCCCGCCGGGCAATAGCCCGCTCGACCGCCCCGCGCAGGTAGGCCGCATCGAGCGTCACCCGCTCCCGCGCCAGGCGCCGCCAGACGATCTGCGAGCGCGAATTATAGATGCCCGAACCCATGACCCGTCCGGTCCGGTCGCGGCACTCGACCACCTCCCCATCGTGCTCCGCGGTCAGCAGCGTTTCCACCTCGTTGGCAAATACCCACGGATGACCGTGCAGGGCGCGGGCGCGCGCGTTGGCCTTGAGCTTCAGGGAGGGAATCGCAACCACGCGCCCACGCTTGCGCGATTGCGGCACGCCGCCAGAAGAATTCCTCCGGGCGTCGGCCCCGATTCAGCCTCAGCGGACTCATGCAGTTGAGGTGGAGCCGCCTGTCCCCAGGCGGCTGACGTTCGGCG
>CALFZM010000321.1 GCA_937952235.1 uncultured Opitutia bacterium
CTACAGCCGCACGCTCGAGGAGGTCGGCAAGCAGTTCAAGGTGACGCGGGAGCGCATCCGCCAGATCGAAGCCAAGGCCCTCCGCAAGATGCGCCACCCGACCCGCATCCGCCAGCTTCACGGGTTCTTCGACGCCGAGCAGATCGACAACGCCCAGAACCTGCTCAAGGTCGCCGCGACCGCCCGCGTGCCCGGTTCCGGCGGGCCCGGCCAACCCGGCAGCCCGGGCGTCTCTCCCGGCGGCCCCCTCGGCGCCGGTTCGCTTCCCGGCGGGCTCGGGTTTCCGCTGCCGAAGCTCTGAGCAGCCGCTCCCGGGGCGACTCCCCGCACGCGCCGCCGGCCTGATCCCGCCATGTTCTTGCCGGCGCGCATCGTTCGTATCGTCCGCAGCGTCGCGCTCCCGGTCGGCCTGGGCCTGTCGGGCTGTGCCACTTCCGCACCCCCGCCGGCGGAGCCCGCCGCCACCACGCCTCCGTCCCCGCTCGCCGCGGACGCCTTGGTGCCAAGTGCCCGCCTGCTCGTGGGACGGGTGATCGCGACTGACCCGGAGCGGCGGTTCGCCTTTGTCGAACTTGCGCCCGACGCTCCCGGGACCGCCCTCGAAGCGGGCGGCGAATGGATCGCGCGAACCGATGCGCTGCAGGAAACCGCGCGACTGCTCGTTTCACGCCAGCAGCAGGGCCGCACCGTCGGCACCCGGATCGTCTCGGGGCAGCCGGGTTTGGACGACGAAGTGGTCTGGCTCGCCCCGTGACCGGCACGCCGGAGATGGGCGGCCAGGAAAACCCATTTGCCGCTTTACAGGTCGGCCGTCCCGCCTAGGTTTCGGCATCATGACCTCGACCAGCTTCTTTGCCGCCTTCGGCCTCGGCATGCCCGAGCTGATCATCATTCTGGTGATCCTGCTCGTCCTGTTCGGTGGCGCCAAGCTTCCGGGCCTGGCCAAGGGCCTTGGTCAGTCGATCAAGGAGTTCAAGAAATCCTCGAAGGACGATCCGGAGCCCGAGCCGGAGCCGGCCAAGTCGACCGAGGTCAAGAAACCCGCCGACACGACGGTTCGCCACGGCTCCAACTGAGCCCGCGCTTTCGTCGCTCGGCTTGCCCAGCGCGCCAACCGGCGCGCTTTTTTTTTGCGCCTAAGGACGGACGGGCGGCAGCGACGGGGAGTCACTCGCTCCGCCTTCGGCGGATTCGTCGGGACGTTCCCGCGCCCACGCCGCGAATTCCGCGATCTGCACCGGCGTGCCCAGCACCAGGATCTCGTCACCGTGCCGAAGGGACTCCGTGGCGCCGGGATTGAGCATCCGCAGTCCCCCCCGGTGGATCCCGGCGACCTGCACCCCGTGGACCTGCGCCGGTGCCAGCTCCCCGAGCGTGCGCCCGGCCGCGCGGCTCCACGGGGGCAGGACGATGGTCTCCATCCTCACCTCCTCGAAATCGGAGTCCGCGGGCACCTGGCCGGATACTCCCACGAGAAATGCGCAGCCTTCCGGCACCTGCTCCGCCGATCCCATGAGCAGCACCTTGTCGCGCGGGTAAAGGATAGTCTCGGGTGACGGCAGCGGCAGCATCATGCCCTGCCGCTCGATGCCAACGATGGAACACCCAAAGCGGGCGCGCAGGTCGAGTTCGGAAATCCGCTGGCCCCGGCAATCGGCCAGGTCCGGAATGGTGCAGTCGACCATGCGGAGGTTCCATTTCCCATGCGCAGGCAGGAGGGGCGTGGCGCCCGTCGCCTTCCGCCCGTCGCCAATCTCCAGCGTGCTCATGATCTCGAACTCCATTTCGCTGTGCCAGAAGATGAGCTTGTGCCGCAGGACCAGCAGGGCCACGAGCGCCACCGCGGCGGTGACCGCCAGCAGCCACCGGGCCGTGCCTTCGGCCGGGAGAATGGTCATCAACCACGCGCTGATGGCGATGCCGGATGCGATCTTCAGCACCGTCTCCACCACGGGCCGGAGCCGTTTCGCGCGCGGCCGGCCCCGGGTGGTGATCTCGGCGTAGAGCAGCGCCATCGCGGAGATGTTGCGCCAGATTGCCACCAGCGGAGCCAGGATCACGAGCGTGAGTGCGATCCAGAATCCGAGCTCGACCGCCTGGGGCGGAAACCGGGCGCCGAGCCATTCCTCGACCAAGTCGAACAAGTGCCCCGAGAACACCACCACGCCGGTCACGAAGAGCGTGCCCACGCTCACCTGCACGATGCGCTTGCGGCTGAGCTGCCACAGCAGGTTCTTCGCCCGGCGGCGGCGTTGTTTTTCCAGCCACTGGACATACACCCGCAGCCAAAGCACCAGCCACCGGGGCAAGGCGCCCGCCACCGCCTGCGCGACCGGCTCGGCATGGCGCGTCAAGACCGGCGCGGCCAGCGTCGTCAGCAGCGACACGCCGACCGCGAGCGGGAAGAAACGCGGCGAAACCACCGCGGCGCTGACGCCGAGCTGCGCGATGATGAACGCGAACTCCCCGATCGGCGTCACCGTCAGCCCGGTCCGCAACCCGTCCCGCACCGGCGTCCCGATCAGCGTGAGGCCGATGGTCACGGCCAACGGCCGCACCACCAGGGCAAAAGCCGCCACGCCGGCGATCAGGCCCGCGTCGCGGCCCAGCTCACGCACGTCCACGAGCATCCCGATGGCCACGAAGAACACCGCGCTGAAGATGCCCCGAAGTCCGGCAAACGTGCGCTCCACCTGGTGCCGGTACGGGGTCTCCGCCACCACCGCACCCAGGAGGAACGCCCCGAGGGCAAGCGAGTACCCGGCTCCGTGGGCCACGACCGCGAGCCCGAAAAGCAGTCCGGCCAGCCCGAGCGTCTGAAGCTCATCGTCGGCCGCCACGCTGATCCGACGGAGCAGCCACGGCACGAGCAGCAAACCCGCCAGGCCCGCCAGCACGACGAACGCCCCCAGCAGGAGCAGCGTCTCCGTCAGGCGGTCCGCCCCCACCCGGCCGACCTGCGCGACCGAGCTCAGTACCGCGAGCATCACCACCGCGGCGACGTCCTCGAGGATCGACACCCCCAGCGCGAGCTGGCCGGGCCGCTCGTGCCGCAGCCCGGCGGCATGGAGGATGCGCCCGATGATCACCGAAGACGAGGCGATGAGCATCACGGCGAGAAACAGTCCCTCGCGACTGCTCCACCCCAGCGCGAGGCCCAGGCCGCGCGCGGAGAGGAAAACGAGCGCCCCGCCCGCCAGGGCCGCGAACAGGAGCGACAGCCCCAGCCGCTGCAACCGGCGGAAGCTGAGCTGCAGCCCCACCGAGAACATCAGGAACACCATGCCGAGCTCGACCAGCGCCTGCACCGGGGCGACCTCGTCCACCAGCGGCAGCCAGCCCGTCCGCGGCCCGACCGCGATGCCCGCGCCGAGGAATCCGACCGTGGGAGCCAGCCCGAGCCGCTGGCAGAGCCAGCTCACCACCGCCGCAACGACGAGGATGATCGCGAGGTCCTGGATCAGCGGAATTCCCTGCATGCGGCAGCCTCGAAGACGGCCCTAACTCCGGCCGGGTCAAGCACCCGCGGACGAACCGCCGCCGTTCGCGCGTGCTAATCGGCGGCGGCGCGGCATTTACCTCGTTGACACCCCCCGGCGCCGGGGCTTCGTTCCGTCGGGGGTTCCGCGCGCGCGGCGCTTCCCACTTTTCGCGCTCTCCGCACCCGCAACATGGCGAACATCTTCGGCTACTTTTCCAACGACATCGGCATTGATTTGGGCACCGCCAACACGCTGGTTTACGTGAAGGACAAGGGCATCGTGCTGCGCGAACCGTCCGTGGTCGCACTCGACACCTCGACCCGGAAGGTGCGCGCCGTGGGCGAGGAGGCGAAGCGGATGCTCGGGCGCACGCCGGGCAACATCACGGCCATCCGTCCGATGAAGGACGGCGTGATCGCCGACTTCGACGTGACCGAGGCGATGCTGCGCTACTTCATCCGCAAGGTCTCCAGCACGGCGTTCCGGGCGCCGCCGCGCGTCGTGATCGCGATCCCCTCCGGCATCACCGAGGTCGAGAAGCGCGCGGTGAAGGAATCCGCGATGCACGCCGGCGCGCGCGACGTGATCACGATCCCGGAGCCGATGGCCGCGGCGATCGGCGTCGGGCTGCCGATCGACGAACCTGCCGCCAACATGATCGTCGACATCGGCGGCGGCACCACGGAGATCGCGATCATTTCGCTCAGCGGCATCGTGTTCTCGAAATCGATCCGCGTCGCCGGCGACGAGCTCGACACCGCGGTCATCAACTACATGAAGCGCGCGTACAACCTGCTCATCGGCGAGCGCACCGCCGAGGAGATCAAGATGCGCGTCGGCTCGGCCTACCCCCTCGACGAGGAGCTCACGATGGAGGTCAAGGGCCGCGATTCCGTGGCCGGCCTGCCCAAGACCATCCACATCACCTCGCAGGAAATTCGTGAGGCTTTGGCGGATACGATCGCGGCGATCGTCGACGCCGTCCGCGTCACGCTCGAACGCTGCCCGCCCGAGCTCTCCGCCGACCTGGTCGACCGCGGCTTCGTGATGGCCGGCGGCGGCGCGCTGATCCGCGGCATCGACAAGCTGCTGAGCGAGAAGACCGGCCTGCCGGTCACCGTGAGCGAGGACCCGCTCTCCGCCGTCGCCAACGGCACCGGCGCGGTGCTCAACGATCTTTCGTGGCTGGTGCAGAACGTTTGACCTGGCGGCGGCGCGCCGCGCGAGCCGTGACGGGTGCGGGAGGAACGAGGGACGCGGATACGTCCTCCGCCGCGGCCGACTCTTGATCCTGGCGACCTGATCCCCGTTACTTCGCTCCCCACCGTGCCCTCCAAACGCCTCGATCAGGCCCGCCCCTTCGTCACGCTCGGCGTGATCGTCGTCGCGTGGCTGCTCGTGCCCGTGGCGGTGAAGGCGTTCCTGCGCGCCAGCTTCTTCGAGCTCACGGCGCCGATCACCCTCGCCGCCTCGCGCATCCGCGACCTCCAGGACTACTGGTCGCTGCGGCTGCACTCGAAGGACGAGCTCATCGAGGCCGGGCGCGACCTCGCCCGGCTCAACGCCTCGTACGAGCTCGGCGTGCAGCGCAACGCCGAGCTCCAGGCCGAGGTCGCGCGCCTCGAGACGCTCCTGCGCCTGCCGTCGTTCACCACCTACCGCTATGAGCACGCGCGGGTGGCCCGGCGCGATTTCTCCGGCTGGTGGCAGCGGATCGTCATCCGCAAGGGCAGCAACTTCGGCCTGCCGGTCGGCGCGCCCGTGGTCTTCACGGGCGGCGTGGTGGGCAAGATCACCGAGGTGCACGCCACGACCGCGGTGGTGGATCTCGTCAGCAGCCCGTCGTTCCGCATCGCCGGCGTCGTCGAAGGCGACACGCGCCCCGTCAGCTACCAGGGCGGCATCAACCCGGGCTTCGCGCCGCCCACCGGGGTGGTGGAACTGGTCCCGCTCGACGTCGTCGCCTCGCCGCAGGCGCCGAAGCGGCTCGTGACGTCCGGCTTCGGCGGCGTCTTTCCGCCCGGCCTGATGATCGGCACGATCACGCGCGCCGCCATGGGCGGCGACGGCCTCTTCCAATCCGGCGAGGTCAGGCTCGACGAGCGCCTCGGCTCGCTCGCCGAGGTCACCGTGCTCGTCCCGCTGTGAGCCGATGCGCCGCACGCTCGTCCTCTTCGCCACGCTCCTGCTCCTGTGGGCGATGCTGTCGGTGCTCAACCACGCGCTGGCGGAGTGGCGCGCCCACGTCTTCGCGGGCGGCCTCTTCGTCGCCTACGCCGCGCTCCACCAGCCGCGCCGCAGCGGGCTGGCCGCGGTGATGCTCGGCGGCCTGCTCTGCGACGCGCACACGCCGGTGGTCTTCGGCACGCACCTGTTGCTGCTCTCCGCCGCGCACCTTACCCTCTTCCACCTGCGCGAGCGCCTGCCGCGCGAGGACAACCTCGCCGTCACGCTCGTGGTCCTGTTCGCCAACCTCGCCCTCTTCCTCGTGTTCACCTTCACCCAGCTTCCCGGCACGCCGGCTCCGGGCGCGGTGTGGCCCCGGCTGCTGCTCGACCTGCTCTGGTCACAGGTGCTGCTCACGCTGGTCACGCCCTGGTTCATCGCCCTCCAGGCCGGCGCCCTGGCCC
The DNA here is from genome assembly GCA_937952235.1 of uncultured Opitutia bacterium. GTDB lineage: Bacteria > Verrucomicrobiota > Verrucomicrobiia > Opitutales > Opitutaceae > ER46. Next base: position 6,113 of record CALFZM010000321.1, read on the forward strand.
TCGCCCGCGTGCCGCGCGAAGACCTGCCCTGACGCCGCCATGGCCGCGACCGACACCAATCTCGCCGACCGTTCGGGCAACCTGGTCGAGACGCACAAGGCCTACGACCCGCGCATCGTCTTCTTCCATTTCCTGCTCGGCGCGCTGCTCGTCACGCTCGTGGCCGGCCTCGCCTACCAGCAGTTGCGCAAGGTCGGCGTCTACGCCGACGCCGAGCGGCAGCAGACCCAGCGCCGCATCCTCTACCCCGGCCCGCGCGGCCAGATCGAGGACCGCGAGGGCCGCGTGCTCGTGGGCAACCGGGCGCGGTTCTCGGTGCGGCTGCTGCTCGACGCCCTCGGCCCGGAGTTCCGCAAGGAGCAGGAGCGGATCCGGCGCAACTACCTCGCCGCGGAGGACGCCGACGTGCCGTCGTACGCGCAGCGGATGAAGATCGCCCGCGCCACCGTCGTCCAGCGCTACCTCGACCGCGTGAACGCCGTCATCGGCGGCGCCGCGAAGGTCGACGCCGACGACCTCAACAAGCATTTCGAGCGGGAGCTGCTCCTGCCCTACACCCTGATCGACGACCTCGAGCCCGCCCAGTACGCACGCCTGCTCGAACGGCTGCCGGTCAACTCGCCGGCGCAGGTGTACGCGTTCAGCACGCGCCACTATCCGTACGGCTCCGCCGCGTCGCACACGCTTGGATACGTCGGCGCCACCGACGAGGTCGAGCTCGAGGACTTCCCGGGCGAGGACCTGCGCACGTTCAAGATGAAGGGCACGATGGGGCGCGACGGCATCGAGAAGCGCTTCGACGCCGTGCTGCAGGGCGAGGCCGGCGGCGCGATCTTCCGCGTCGATCCCGCCGGCAACCGGATCAACCCGCCGATCCAGCAGGTGTTTCCCAAGCAGGGCCGGAGCCTGCAGCTCTCCCTCGACATCGACCTCCAGGTCGCGACCGAGCAAAAGATGGAGGAGAACGGCATGGCGGGCTCCGCCGTCGCGCTGGACATCGCCACGGGCGAGGTGCTCGTGCTCGCCAGCAAGCCCGACTACGACCTCGGTCGCTTCGTCCCGCGTCTCGGCGCCGAGACCGCCGCGTCGATCGAATCGCGGGGCGCCTGGTACAAGCGCGCGATCCAGGGCATCTACCCGCCCGGCTCGACGTTCAAGGTGCTCACCGCCATCGCCGGTCTGCGCTCCGGCTACATCACGACGGAAAGCACGGTGAACTGCCCCGGGTTCTACCTGCTCGGACGCAGGTTCAGCTGCCACGACGGCCATGCCCACGGCGAGACCGGCTTCATCCGGGCGATCGAGAAGAGCTGCAACGTCTACTTCTACAAGCACGGCTATGACATGGGCGCCGACATCATCGCGACCGAGGCGCGCCGTTTCCACCTCGACCGCCCGACCGGCATCGAGCTGCTGCACGAGACCAGCGGGATGATCATCCCGGACGAGGACTGGAAGCGCGCGACGCAGCAGCAGCCGTGGGTCGGCGGCGACACGGTGCAGATGGCCATCGGCCAGGGCTTCCTGGTCGTGACGCCGCTCCAGATGGCCGCCTTCATGGCCTCGGTCGCGCGCAACGAGGTCTGGACGCAGCCGACGATCCTGCGCGACCCGCAGCGGCCGCGTCAGCGCCACGAGCCGACGGGGCTCACTCCGACCCAGTATGGCGCGCTGATGCGCGGCATGGAGCAGGTGACGCTGACCGGCACCGCGCGCATCCTGAGCGAAGGCCGCCTCCTTCCGAGGATTCCGGGGCTGCGCATCGGCGGCAAGACCGGCACCGCGCAGAAGTTCGACAAGCGCGGCACGATCAACATCGCCTGGTTCATCGGCTTCGCGCCCGTGGAGAACCCGCGGATCGCGATCGCGGTCGCGATCGAGGGCGACACCCCCGGCGAGGAGACCGGCGGCGGCCTCTACGCCGCGCCCGTCGCGCACGCGCTCTTCAAGACCTGGGCGGAAAAGCAGGCGCGGCCCCCGGGCGCGGCGCCGGTGCTGTTCCGCTCCGAATGACGCGCCCGCGCCTCGCGCCCGGCCCGGAGTTTCCCGGCAGGAAAGGTCACCGGCGGGCGGCGCTCCGCTGGCGCCGCAGGTCGCGCCAGGCCTGGCGGGCCCGCCGGAAAAGCTTCTCCGGCGCGGGCCAGGTCGGCTGCGGGCCGAAACGCACCCGCTGGAGATCGGCGATCACCGCCTGCCGCTCCTCCGCGCCGGCTCCGTATCCGGAAAGCAAGTGCAACCACCGGCCCGCCTCCCGGCGCACCGGATCGCCGCGGCGGCCCCCGCGGCCCCGCGACCAGCCGCTCCAGCGGTCCCGGCCGAACCTCAGCCAGGCCCACGCGAGCCCCGCGGCGGCGGCGAGTCCACCCGCCACGGTCAGCAGCCGCGAGGCATCCCAGGGCGCCGTCGCCCAGTCGTGGAGCGACGAACTCAGCGCCACGAGCCGCGCCCGCAGCGCCCGCACCGTGGTCGTTGCCGCGTCCTTGACCGCGGCCGCCGTCTCGACCTGCGACTGCTGGTCGAAACTGACGATCCGCCGGTACCAGAACACCCGGAGGCTGTCCAAGCGCGCCTTCCAGCTCCGGTCGAGCCGCGCCGCCACCGCCGCCTCGCCCCGGTTGGTGTCGTGCTCCATCGCCGCCGCGACCGCGAGCGGGTCGGCCCGCAGCCAGGCTCCGCTGCCTTCGTCGAAAATCTCCGCCCAGGCGTGGGCGTCGGCGTTGCGGATGGTGTAGTTGTTCGAATAACCGTTCCACGACCCGCCGCGAAAGCCGGTGATGATGCGCGCGGGGAATCCCGCCGCGCGGGCCAGCAGCACGAAGGAGCCGGCGAAGAGTTCGCAGTGGCCGGGTTCGCGCGAGACGAGCCAGCGCACCAGCGGGTCGCCGTCTCCGCCCGGGATGACGGGCGCCAGCGAGTAGCCGTGATTCGCCTTCAGCCACTCGCTCACGCGCCGGGCGAATTCCCCCGCCGGCAGCTTCTGCCCGTCGGTTGCCGCCGCCAGCGCCCGGTCCAGCGCCGCGCGGTCGGCCGGCCGGGAAAACTCGGGCAGCGCGGCCTGCAGGAACGTCCGCGCCCCGGTCTCCTGGCGCCGGCGCCAGGCCTGCGCGAAGGTCGGATCGGGCAGCGCGGGGGAAAGGTCGAAGCCCTCCACCCGGTACGCGGTCATCGACACCGGCTCGTCCCGCAGCGCGAGGACCGCCAGGCGCGGCGCGGCCGAGACGTTCTGCACGTCCCGGAACCGCAGCGATTCGAAGGGGCCCAGCAGCGGCAGGTAGCGGCTCACGCCGGACTCGAGGAAAAACGTCCAGACCACCGGCTCGCCCGGCCGCGGCCGCAGCGTGCCGCGGAGCTGCGTGCCGGTCTGCGGCGCCTCGAACTCCTGGTGGCGCAGTCCGCGCGACGTGCGGAAGGTGCCGTCAGCGTAGGCGTCGAGCACGAGCATCCGCCAGTAGGGAGCGGAGGGAATCTGCCCCTGGTCGGAAACGTCGACGCTCAGCGCCACGCTGTTGTCCTGCTGGATCTCGGACACGTCGCCGAACCGGATCGTGTCGGTGAAGCCGGACCGCGCCTTCTTGGTGATGATCCGGTCGAGGAACATGCTGCTCTCGAGCTGGAACCGGGGGATGGCCAGGAACAGCAGCGCCGTCACGCCGACGACGCCCGCGAACAGCAAGGCTCCGAGCAGGAGCACGCGCCAGTCGAGCACCGCCCGGACCCGCCGCAGCAGCGGCCGCCAGGTCGCGCCCTGCGCCCAGGCCGGCGTCTCGCCCGGCACGACCGGGCCGGAGGGCCCGGGGGCGCCGCCGTCGCCGAGCGTGACGACCAGCAGCAGCGCGAGCGCGCAGGCCGTGTAGACGAGCAGGTGGAGCGCAAACAGCAGCGAGACGGTGAGCACGCCCGCAACCACGATCAGGAACAGGCCCAGGACGATGATCTGGAGATCCTCGCGCCGGCGCCGGTAGGTGACGCTCCGATACAACAGCAGGAGCATGTCGAGCCGCACCATCGCGGGCAGCACCTCGGCCTTCAGCCAGAGGTCGGCGGCGAAGAACGCGACGATGCCCGGAAAAGCCAGGGTGTGCACCCAGGCGGGCAGCCGCGCGGGCAGGCCGGGCCGGTAAAGCACGGCCAGCGTCGCCCCGGCCGCGATGACCATGAGCGTCCAGGCCTCGATGTCCATGTACACCACGGTCCCCACGCCCAGCAGGGTGAGCAGCCCCCCGAGCAGCCAGCGCACCTGCTGCAGTTCGTCGGCGCTGAGTTCCGGCCGGTGGAGGACGCGCGGGCTCATGCGGCGGCAACGAGCTGGCCGTCGATCAGCGCCACGACCCCGCGCGCGCCGTCGGGCGCGAACGTGATCAGGTTGTGGCGCGCGGCGGGCGGCAGCACCGTCCCGTCGATCTCGCTCCGGGGCTGCACGTAGGCCAGCCGGTCCAGGAGGCGCTCGAGTTCGTGCACGCGGCGCACCGGTCCGGGCGGCTCCGCGTCGATCGCGACATCGAGCAGCCGCCCGGCGCGAAAGAGATCCTCGGCGACGCTGGCCGCGAAGCTGACGAGCAGTTCGAACTGTTCCGGCCGCGGCCAGGCGCCGGCGTCGGTGCGCAGCCACAGCGAAAGCCCCTCCGCGCTTTCCTGCGCGAACTGGCGCACGAGCAGCGTGCCGGTGCGCGCGCTCGCCTTCCAGTGCACGAGGCGGTGCGAGTCGCCCGGGGCATAGCGGCGCAGCGAGAGCAGGTCGCCACCCGTGCCGGCCCGCGCGAGGCGCTCGTGGCCGAGCGTCCGCCGCGCCGTGGCCACCGGGTGCCACCGGTACGCCGCGGGCGCCGGCCACACCACCACCTCCTCCGCCAGGTCGGTGCCGAGGTCCTTGCGCAGAAAGCCAAAGGGAAACAGCGAACCCACGCTCGCGAGCTCCACCCGCAGCCGGCCGCGGCGCGGCGGCCGGATCACCCACTCGACGCGCGCCTCGCCCCAGGGATCGAGGCGGCGCGGCAGCGACGTGCGGCCGCGCTGCTCGCTGGCTTCGGCCCGGGCGAGCGCGGCACGCACGGCGCGCCCGGAGCCGGCCCCGGCCGGATCCGCGTGCGCGCGCCCCGGCGCAGTGACCGGACGGGCCGCAAACTCGAACCACAACCCGTAGGTCGGCAGCACCCGCTTGAGGTTGGCGAGCTCGAGCGCGACCACCGTGTCATGCCCCGCGCGCAGCTGGGGCGCGAGCTGGAGGCGCCAGCGCAGGCCGCGGAAATTCAGCCACGACAGCACGCCGCTGAGCACGAGGCACGTCAGCAGCAGCGCCAGGGTGATGAACAGGATGTTGCTGGCGGAATTGTACGCCGCCGTGCCGATGCCGAACGCGAGGCCGATCAGCACCAGCCCGGGCACCGTCGGCAGGATCCGCTGGCCGTGCGGCGGATAGATGAGCGTCCAGAGCAGGCCGCTCCAGGTGAAGCGCGGGCGGCCGCGGCGGTCGCCCGGTCCCGACCAGGTGGCATCGAGGTTCATCTCACCGGCGTGGTTCGCTTGGGGGCGGCTCCGTTCCTGCCGGCGCGCTTCAACGCGGCACGGGAATCGCGCCGACGATCCGCTTCAGGGCCGCGGTCACCGTCCGCCGCTCCTCGAGCGCGTCGCTGGTCTGGCGCGCCAGCGCCAGCCGGTGGGTGAAGACGGGGCCCACCAGTTCCGCCACGTCCTCGGGCAGCACGAAGTCCCGCTGGTGCACCAGGGCGCGGGCCTGCGCGGCCGTGCGCAGGGCGACGCCGCCGCGCACGCTCACGCCCGCGCGGAACTCGGACTCGGTCCGCGTCGCCGCGACGATCCGCAGGATGAACTCCAGCACGCTGTCCTCGACGAAGACCTGCTGGACGAGCGACTGCAGGCCGAGGATCTCCGTCCGCGTCGCCACGGGATTGAGCGCGATGGTGTCGTAGCCCCCGCGGGCGTGGCGCAGGATCTCGCGCTCGTCGTTGGGTTCCGGATACCCCATCTGGAGCCGCATCAGGAACCGGTCCATCTGGCTTTCGGGCAGCGGGAACGTGCCCTCGTAGTCCACGGGGTTCTGCGTCGCGAAGACCATGAACGGCGCGCCCACCGCGTGGGCCTCGCCGTCGACCGTGACGCGCGCGCGGTCCATCACCTCGAGCAGCGCCGACTGGGTCTTGGGCGTCGCGCGGTTGATCTCGTCGGCCAGCACGATGTTGGCGAACACCGGCCCCTTCTTGAACACGAACTCGCGGATCGTCTCGTCGTAAATCGCCACGCCCGTGACATCCCCGGGCAGCAGGTCGCTGGTGAACTGGATGCGCGAGAACACGCAGTCCATCGAGCGGGCGAGCGAATAGGCCAGCGTCGTCTTGCCCACGCCGGGCAGATCCTCGAGCAGGAGGTGGCCGCCCGCGATGAGACACACGAGCACGTGATCCAGCACGTCGTCCTTGCCCCGGATCGTCAGCCGCATGTTGGCCCGCAGCCGGTCCAGCGCCTGTTTGGCCTCGGTCAGCTGGCCGGATTGCACGAAATCGCTCATCCCCCGAGGCTAGGTGGGCGCCGGGGGCGCGCAACCGGTTTCCCCCTCCGCTGCGGCGGGTTAGCCGGGTTTTGACGGGCCGCGGGGCCGGGGTTCGAGGCTCGCCGTCCGGCCCCAGGTCGGCTTGAAGCAAACCCCATGGCCGCGTTCGAGAACACCCTGCTGCTGCTCCTGCTCCTGACCGCGCTGACCGTGATCGGGCGGCGCCTGCCCTGGCCGATGCCGATCACGTACGTCGTGGGCGCGACCGCCGTGGGCCTGTGGGAGGCGTTTCCTCCCATCGTGCTCGATCCCGGGATCTTCTTCCTCTGCTTCGTGCCGCCGCTGCTCTTCGCCGACGGCTGGCTGATGCCGCTGCGCGACTTCATGGCGGCGCGGCGGCCGATCCTGACGCTTGCGACCGGCCTGGTGGTTTTCACCACCGTGCTGGTGGGCCTGGTGGCGCACTGGCTGGTGCCGGAACTGCCGCTGGCGATGGCGTTCGCCCTGGGAGCGGTCGTCTCACCGACCGATGCCGTCGCGGTCAGCGCCATCACCGAGCGGCTGACCGTGCCGCCGCGGCTCACCGCCGTGCTCAACGGCGAGAGCCTGATGAACGACGCCACCGGCCTGGTGGGATTCAAGTTCGCGCTCGCCGCGATGATCGCCGGCACCTTCTCGCTGCGCGCCGCGACGCTGGACTTCCTGCTCGTCGCCGCCGGCGGCGTGGCGCTGGGGCTGGCGATCGCGTGGCTGATCGGGCGGGCGCGCGACGGACTGCGCCGTGCGCGGAGTGCGGACATGTTCACCGAGGTCACGATCTCGCTGCTCACGCCGTACGCCGCCTACCTCGCGGCCAACGCGCTGAACCTTTCCAGCATCCTCGCCGTCGTCGCCGCGGGACTCTACTCGGGCTGGCGCGATCCGCTGCGGATGGACGTGCCGACGCGCCACACGGCTTACGCCACCTGGGCGGTGGTGCTCTTCTGGCTGAACGGCCTCGCCTTCATTCTGCTCGGGCTGCAGTTCCCGTCGCTGCTCGCCAGCGTGACGAAGACCTACACGGCCGGACAACTGATCCTGTTCACGGCGGCCGTCGCGGGCACGGCGATCGTGGCGCGGCTCGCGTGGGTGTTCCCCAGCGCGTTCCTGCCGCACCTCCTGTTTCCGCGGTGGTGCCGGGACGAGCCCCGGCCCACCTGGCAGGCCACGCTCATCACCGGCTGGGCCGGCATGAGGGGCACGATCACGCTCGCCGCGGCGCTCTCGATCCCGCTGGTGCAGGCCGACGGCACGCCGTTCCCGGGGCGCGACATCGTGATCTTCCTGTCGTTCGGCGTGGTCATCGTCACCCTGCTGCTGCAGGGCACGACGCTGGGCGCGCTGATCCAGCGGCTGCGGCTGCCCGCGGACGAGTCGCGCGAACGCGAGGACCGGCTCGCCCGCACCACCGCCGTCGAGGCGGGACTGCAATGGCTGCGCGCCGCGCCTACGACCTCGACCGAGGAAGCGGCCGCGCTCGGGGAAGTCGTGGCCGAGTACGAATTCCGCCTGGCCGAACTGACGGCCGCCGGCGAGACCCGCACCAGCGCGCGCCACCGGCGCTCCGCCGGGCGGCGCTTCCGCCTCGCCGCCCTCGCCGCCGAACGCAGCGCCCTCGACGAACTGTGGAGCCGCGACGTCATCACCGACGACACCCACCGCCCGCTGCAACGGCTGCTCGACTACGAGGAGGCGATGTTGGAGGGAAACCGGAACGGGGAGGGGTAGGCGCGGGGGAGGGGTTATCGGAGGAAGGTGATGGGTTGGGGATTATGGGGCATGGGTCTTGGGTCATGGCGGGACGTGGTTTCGTGCGGGCTCGTTCCCCTCGCCGCTCACGCCTCGGCGCGTGCCTAGCCGAGGATTTCCAGCATCCGCGCAAACAGCCGGTTCACCTTGGCCTGGTTGTCCTTCACCAGTTCCTTGAACTTCACGAAGTCGATCTCGGTCCCCTCGAGGCCGTTGGCGTAATTGTCGATCAGCGCGAGGCTGTTGTAATTCAGCCCGAGTTCCGTGCAGAGATCGGCCTCGTGCGCCGCCGTCATGCCGATGACATCACCCCAGTGCTGGACGATCCGGATCTCGGCCTTGGTCTCGAAGCGGGGACCGCGCATCTGCACGTATACCTTGCCGGGGTGGATCGTGAACTCCGGCGCCAGCCCGGCGATGAGCCGAGGGATGAGGTTGTTGGCGATCCCCGGCGCACCGCCCTTGAGCTCCGTGTCGAAGAACGTCGCCGGCCCCTGCTGGAGCCCCACGTAGTCGGAGCACGAGACGAACGTGCCCGGCGGCAGTTCGCGTTTCAGGGAGCCGACGGAGTTGAGCGACACGACGTCGCGGAATCCGAGCGCGGCGAGCGCGCTGATGTTTGCCCGGTAATTGATCGAGTGCGGCGGCAGCGGCACGGTATAGCCGTGGCGGTTGATCAGCGCGTGCTCGCCGCGCGCCTTGTACGTGACGGGGCCGTACCGCGTCTCGATCGTCTTCACCTCCCAGGTGGCGAAGAGCGTGGAATTGACGATGCTCGTGCCGCTGACGAACGCGACTTTCATGCCGCGAAGTCACGCGCCGGGGCGCGCGGTGACAACGCCAAAGGGGCAAATGGTTTTACAGGAGGGCCCCGATGGCGCAGAGAAGACCAGCCGCGAAACCCACGGAGCACACGGGACCGATTCGGCTTCTTTCCGGGTGCTTCGCGCGTTCCGTGGGTCTTCGCACCTCCGCGACCTGCCTGCCCGCCTGACCATGCCGCTCATCGATAAACCGCTGCCCGAACTCCACGAATACCGCGGTCGCAATCCGCGGCCGGACGACTACGACGCCTACTGGGAAGCCGCGCGGCGCGACCTCGAGGCGACGGACCCGCAGCCGACGCTCCGCGAGAACGAAAGCATGTCGACGCCCCAGGCCGAGTGCCACGATCTCTGGTTCACCGGCGTCGGCGGCGCCCGCATCTACGCGAAGTACATCCGGCCTCGGCACGCCGGCGCCGGCCCCGCCCCGAAGCGGCCCGCCGTGCTCCAGTTCCACGGCTATTACGGCCACAGCGGCGACTGGTTCGACAAGCTTGGCTGGGCGGGAGCGGGCTTCTGCTACGCGGCGATGGACGTGCGGGGCCAGGGCGGGCGGTCCGAGGACAACGGGCAGGTCAAGGGCACGACCGTGCGCGGACACATCGTGCGCGGCCTCGACGATCCCGATCCCCGCAAGCTCGCCTATCGTCAGATCTTCCTGGATACGGCCCAGCTCGCGCGCGTGGTGATGGGCTTCGAGGAGGTCGACCCGGCGCGAGTGGGCTGCTTCGGCATCTCCCAGGGCGGCGCGCTCTCGCTGGCCTGCGCCGCGCTGGAGCCGCGGATCCGGCGCGCGGCGCCCGTGTATCCGTTCCTTTGCGACTACCAGCGCGTGTGGGAGCTCGACTACGCGCGCGAAGCCTACGAGGAGATCCGCCTCTTCCTGCGCTACCACGACCCGCGGCACGAACGCGTCCAGGCGATCTTCACCAAGCTGGGCTATATCGACGTCCAGCACCTGGCGCCGCGCGTCCGGGCCGACGTCCTGATGTTCACCGGCCTGATGGACACCATCTGCCCGCCCAGCTCCCAATTCGCCGCCTACAACAAGCTCGGGGGCCGCAAGGAGGTCGTGCTCTACCCGGACTACACGCATGAGGTGCTTCCCGGGATGATCGACCGGGTCTTCCGCTTCATGCAGGACTTGTAAGAAACTTGCAGGCAACTGGATCACTCGATTTCCGGGGCGCGGAAAGCCCCCCGGATGACTGACCCCTAAATTGGTAATAACTTAGGGTTGAACCCCCACCGAAGACTCGTTCAACCCTTAGGCGTCGCTCGTTTCTGTCCACGGGGCGGGCGGCTTCCAGAGATGTCCCAGCTTCAACCTGCGCTGGCCCTTGGCCAGCACCTTCACCTTGTGCGCGGCCACCGGATCGTGCTCCAGAGCGATCTGGCGCGCCTTTACGAGACGGATGCCCAGCGAATCCTCGACTGCGCCCGTCGCTTCACGGGCGATTGGTGTTTTCGCCTCGAGCGGCCCGAGATCCTGCACTTCGACGATGAAGCCGACCTCGCCGCGTCGACGCCGGTCTACGGATTCACCGAGCATGGCGCCCTCGCGCTCGCCTACGCGCTGAACAGCCCCGCGGCGGTCGCCATGAGCGTGCCGCTGACGCGGGCGTTCGTCGAAGCCCGCCGCCAGAGCTGCCGTCGTCGCACGGGACCGGGTCGCACCCGCGGGCGCTGACCGCCGGCTCAGGCCGGGCTTGGGGCGCGTTGCCCGGCGGGAGCGGGTTTGCGACGGGTGAAACGAAGCCGCACCCGGTCGAGCCACAGGTAAACCACCGGCACGGTGTAGAGCGTGAGCACCTGGCTGACCACGAGCCCGCCCACGATGGCGAGGCCGAGGGGCCGCCGCAGTTCGACCCCCTCGCCGGTGGCGAGCACGAGGGGCAGCGCGCCGAGGACGGCGGCGAAATTGGTCATCAGGATCGGGCGGAGCCGCAGGCGCGCAGCCTCGTAAATCGCGTCGCGGGGCGTCAGATCGTCGCGCCGCTCCGCCGCGATCGCGAAGTCGATCATGAGAATCGCGTTTTTCATCACGATGCCGATGAGGAGGAACAACCCCAGGAGCGCGATGAGCGTGAACTCGGTGCCGGTCAGCCGCAGCGCCAGAAACGCGCCCAAGCCCGCCGAGGGGAGCGTGGAGAGGATCGTCAGCGGGTGCACCAGGCTCTCGTAGAGCACGCCCAGCACGAGGTACACCGCGAGCAGGACGCCGAGAATGAGCAGCGGCTGCGCATCGAGGCTGCGCTGGGCACTCTGCGCCCCGCCGCCAAAGCGCGGCAGGATCTGCGTCGGAAGCATGACCTTCGCCAGCGTCCGGTCGATCGCGGCCTGCGCCTCCTCCAGTGTGACCTCGGGTGCCAGGGCGAAGCCGATGTTGGCGGCCGCAAACTGCGAGCGGTGGCGCACGCGGTCGTCGACCAGGTCGTATTCGTAGCGCATGAACGCCGACAGCGGCACGCGCTGGCCGCCCGCGCCGATGACGTGGAGCTGGTCCAGCACCGAGGGATCCTGCGTGTACTGCGGCTCGAGCTCCATCACCACGCGGTACTGGTTGAGCCGGTCATAGAGGGTCGCGACCTGCCGCTGGCTGAACGAGCTGTTCAGCGTCTGCGTGATCGTCTGCATATCCACGCCCAGCCGGCGGGCCGCCTCGCGGTCGATCTTGAGCGATACACGCTTGGTGCCGCCATCCGAGATCGTCTCGACGTCGGTCAGCTCGGGCACCTCCTGCAGCGCGGCCGACACGCGGGGCGCCCACTTCCGCAGGAGGTCGATGTCGTCGGCCAGGAGGTTGAGATCGTACGATCCCGAGCCGCCGCTGCGGGGCATGTCGAGGTCCTGCGAGACGCCGATGTAGAGCGCGCCCCCGGCGATCGGCGGGGCCTCGAGCCGGAGCCGGTTGACGACGTCGTTGGCGGAGATTTTTCGCTCCTTCAACGGTTTCAGCCGGATCATGATGCGGGCGTTGCTCGTGCCGGAGCTCCCGCCGGCGGTGCCGATGATGTCCTGCACCGCGGGATCGGCCAGGACGAAGCGGCGGTAGGCCTCGATCTTCGGCTCCATGAGCTGGTACGAGAACCCGTCGTCGCCGCGCACGATGCCGGAGATCTGGCCGGTGTCCTGGGTGGGCAGGAATCCCTTGGGGATGCGGATGTAGAGCGTGATGTTGAGGGCGATCGTGCCGAGAAGCACGAGCAGCGTCATCGCGGGGTGCCGCAGGATGAGCGCCAGCGATCGTGCGTACCACGCCTGGACGCCGGCATACACGCGATCCGTCCATTGCATGAACCGGCCCTCCCCCGTGTGCGTGCGCGGCTTGAGCCAGCGCGCACAGAGGCTCGGGGTGAGCGTGAGGGAGACCACGAGCGACACCATCATGGCGGCGGCGAGCGTGATGGAGAATTCGCGGAACAGCCGCTCGACGAGCCCGCCCATGAACAGGATCGAGACGAAGACGGCCACCAGCGACAGGTTCATCGCCAGCAGGGTGAAACCCACCTCGCCCGCGCCCTTCATGGCCGCGCGGAACGGCTTGAGTCCGCGCTCGATGTGGCGGGAGATGTTTTCGAGCACCACGATCGCGTCGTCGACCACCAGGCCCGCGGCGACGATCAGCGC
>CALFZM010000322.1 GCA_937952235.1 uncultured Opitutia bacterium
CCTCCCCTCCGCCCCCTACATCGCCAGGAATCACGCGCTGTCGCGCCGGACGTTCCTGAAGGGCGCCGGCGCGCTGCTGGCGCTGCCGCTGCTCGATTCGATGCGCCCCGCATTTGGCCGCACTCCGGCCGCGGCAGGATTGGCCCGCGACGGCAAGCCCCGCCGGATGCTGGCGATCTGCAACAATCTGGGCGTGCTGCCGGAGCACTTCTTTCCCACCGGCGGCGGCCGCGACTACGTGCTCTCGCCCTATCTCGAGCTGCTGCGGCCCCACCGCCACGGGTTCACCGTGTTCTCGGGCGTCTCGCATCCCAATGTCGACGGCGGTCATCCGGCCGACAACTGCTTCCTCACGGCCGCGCCCCACCCCGCAAGCGGCAGCTTCCGCAACACGATCTCGCTCGACCAATACATCGCCGAACAGCTCGGTCCGGTGACGCGCTTCCCGTCGCTCACGCTCGGCGTGAACGTCCAGCAGGGCGTGCGCAGCCTTTCCTGGACGGCGTCGGGCGCGCTCATTCCGAGCGAGGAGAAAGCCGCGGATGTATTCACCCGGATGTTCGTCCAGGGCAGTGAGGAGCAGACCCGGGACCAGATCCGGAAGCTCTCGCTCGGGCAGAGCATCCTGGACTCGCTCGGCGAGCAGGCGAAGAAGCTGCAGCGCGACGTCGGGCCGACCGATCGCAACCGTCTCGACCAGTACTTCACCAGCGTGCGCGAGCTCGAGCAGCGGATGTCCGCCGCGAAGGAATGGGAAACCAAGCCCAAGCCGAAGGTGAGCGCCCCCGTGCCGCTCGATCCCGCCAGCCCGGTGGCCTACATGCAGAAGGTGAAGCTCATGTACGATGTGTCCCGGCTGGCGTTCGAAACCGACTCCACCCGCGTCGTCGCACTGCTCCTCGACAGCGTGAATTCGCCCGCGATCGAGCTCGATGGCTCGCCCGTCACCGACGGCTATCACCAGCTCTCCCACCACGGCAAAGCCGACGAGAAGCTGCGCCAGTTGAAGGCGATCGACGAGTGGCACATGCGGCTGCTCAACGGCCTGTTCGACGACCTCAAGGCGGCGCGCGAGGCCGAGGATTCGCTGTTCGATCGCACGATGGTGCTCTACGGCTCCAACCTCGGCAATGCGCACGCGCACACCAACACCAACATGCCCACGATCCTCGCCGGCGGCGGCTTCCGGCACGGGCAGCACCTGGCGTTCGACACCGAACATAATTACCCGCTGCCCAACCTCTACGTCTCGATGCTGCAGCGGATGGGCATCGAGACGGACAAGTTCGCGTCGTCAACCGGCACCCTGCGCGGGCTGGAGCTGGCATGAACTCGAGGGGGTGGGCCCGGGTCCCCTTGGCGCTGGCGTCGCTGTCCGCCGCCACCTACGTCGCCGCTGCTGACGCGACGCCCGAGCCGGGCCCGCCCTGCGGATCGCAGCCGGCGCTCGTCCTCCCCGCCGATCCCGAGCAGGCGGTCCACTGGGGGGCGAAAATCCCGCGCACCGTCACGCTGCTCGCCACCAGCACCCCGGCGCGCCGGCATCCGGTGAAGATCCTGATGTACGGGCAGTCCATCTCGGGCGGCATGAAGGACTCGTGTTTCGAGCCCGAACTGCGGGCCCTGTTTCCCCACGCGCTCCTCACATACGAGAACCGCTCGATCGGTGGCTTCTCCGCCAACCAGCTCGCGCGCACCGCGGCGATCGACCTCCCGCTCGCATATCCCGACCTCGTGATCCTGCACGTCTACGGACAGAGTGCGATCGACTACGAGCGGATCCTGGCCGACATCCGGCGTCGCACCACGGCCGAGATCATGGTGTGGACCGATCACTACGGCACGGCCGGCCAGCCCGGCGATGCCGAGCACCTGGCCCGCATCGCGCGCGAGGACGAGGCGTCCCAAATCGTCCGCACGCTCGCGGTGAAGTACGACTGCGAGCTCGTCGACGTCCGCCGCAGCTGGAAAGCCTACCTCGACGCCAACCGGCTCCAGCCCGCCGACCTGCTCAGCGATGCCGTGCACCTGAACGCCCGCGGCAAAGCCCTCCTGACCGCGCTGCTGCTGCGCCATTTCCGTCCCCATCCCGGCACCGGCACCCCGTGGTTCGAGCGCGTGCGCTCCTACGAGGCCAAGCGTCACTCCGACGCCGGTTTCGCGGATGAGATCGTGTTCACGGGCACGCCCTGGAAGTTTCGCGGCAGCGATGCGGTAGGAGACGACGCTCGCAGCGCGCTGAAGCTGACGTTCACCGGCAACCGGATCGACGTTGTGCGCGGCGACCTGGCGGGGCTGCGACCCGGCACCGCCCGGGTGCTGATCGACGGCCGCCCGCCCTCGGGCATCCCGGAGCTCTACGCGTTCACGCTGCCCTCGCCCGCGTTTGGCGCGGATTACCAGCCCGGCCTTCGTTATCTCAGCGCGCGCGCTCCGCTTCAACTGGAGGACTGGACGCTGCGCGTGCTGGAAACGAGCGAGGATGGCTTCAGCTTCGAAGTGCACGGCTCCCGCACCGGCTTCGACGGGCGCGCCCGGTTCGCGCTCGGGAAACTGAAGCGCAGCCGGTTCGGCGTGCTGGATTTCTCCGCGGCCGAGGGCGACCTGCCCGAACGGTTCGTTTCGAACTCGCAACGGGTGGTGATCGATTACCGCGACCTCAAGGTGCTGTGGGGCCAGGAGCGTGCGAAGCAGCTCAGCCCGCCGGGTTGGGAGATCAAGTGGTCAGTCGTGCCGCAGTTTACCGACACGTTCGCGCCGGCGAGCCTGGATGAAAGCGGACGCATCACGCTCGCCCAGGGCCTGGCCCACGGAGAGCACACGCTGGAACTCGTGCCCAACGGCGACGGGCCCGTGCCCATCCGCGCCATCGAAGTTCACCGGCCGCCGCTCCGCTGATCGCTTGCCGATACGTGAACACGCCCGCCGGACGCCGGTGACGCCGATCCGGTATCCGAGTTTCACCGCGACTCCGCCCGGCGTCTTCCAGCAGGGCTCCCGAAGTGACTTGGAGCCCCCGCCGCGTCACCGGAGCGGCAGCTTGAGCAGCCGCGTGCCGGCACACACATAGAGCGCCTCCTTCGTCACCGCCAGGCCTGCCGTGATGCCCGGGTGCTGGCCCAGCCGGAAAATCTCGAACGTCCGTGGATTGATGCGCACGACGCTCGTGCCCGAAAGCGCGAAAAGACTGTCGTGCGCCACGCTCGACCTCAGGCCGAACAGCCTGCCCGGGCCGAAGCCGAGCGCCGCGCGGTACACGACTTCACGGCGCTGCGGATCGAAGACGACGAGGTGGCCGGCATCAGCGGTGGTGGCGTAAACGAGCTCGGCGTGCGCGACCATTTGCACGATCCCCGCTTCACCCGCGACGGCCGTGGTCTCAAAAACGATCCTCCGCCGGCCGACATCGTAGAGGACGATCCGCGGATCGCTCGCCGCCGCGACGGACGCCGAGCCGCCGCGCCAGGTGGTGCCGAGGCACACGAGGCCGAGGTCCGGCAGCGGCACTGCGGCCGCGATGCTCTGCACCCCGACCGGGGCCGCGATCGTCTCCATTGTTTCCGAGTGAAGATCGAACAGGGTCAGCGCTCCGCCGGTCACGCCGTAATCCGGCGCCCCGCTGATCAGCAGGTGGCGCCCATCGGGGCTGGTGCACAGCACCGAAGGGCGTCCAATGCGATGATCCCCCAGGTAGCGCGGATTGGCGTCCTCGTGCAGAACCGAGCGCCACGAAGCGGCGGAGTTCCACACCGTCAGCCGCGACTCCCCGTACGTCGCCATGTACAAACGCCGTTCGATCCATTGCCATCCGTAGACTTGGCCGCGTCGCCCGGACGGATCGCCGAGCACCCGCGCCCCATCGGTCCGCGGATCGACGGAGAACAGCGTGATCGGGCTGCGCGTCGTACCGTAGATCGTGCCATCCGGAGCATCTTCAACGGCCCACAGGTCCGTTGCGGTCCCGGTGTACGCAAACGTCACGGCCTGCGGCTTCCCTCCGGTTGGCGTCCGGAAATAACGGCGCTCCGACCCGGTCAGGTCGTCCACGGTGAAGCGCGTGCCATCGGCCGTTTCAACCACGACCTTCGACGGGTAGCCCTGATCGTTCTCCGGCAGGCTCGCGGGCAGACGATCCACGGCGACCAGGGAGAGGCCGTCCACCCGGAAAAACGTCCCGTCCGCCGGCGCCAGGTAAACCCTGCCGTCGGCGCGCCGCTGCGCGTTGCCCCACCCCGGTGCGTCCCGGAAGCGCTCCGGGAGAATCTGCGTCTTTTCCCCCGAACGCGTGTCGAACGCCCAGACCGCGGGCTTCGCCGGCCCGGCGTTGCCGTAGACGTACGGACCGTGGCAGGCGATCGTCCGGATGTATTTCTGATCTGGAGACAGGCGTCCGTGATCGGCGAGTCGATGGCTCTTCAAGTCGACGCTGACGAGCCTGGCATTCGGGTAAGTGCCGCCGTAAAGGCGGCCGTCCGCTCCCTCTGCCAGCGTCCAAACCACGATCTCGGACTGGGTGGGCCGTCCGAGGTAGCGCAGGGTCTCGGTCGCCGGATCGTAGACGAACATATCGTCGGTTCCGCCACCTCCCGTGCTGAGATAGAGCTTCCCGTCACTGGCCCACAGGGCCCCCCAGGGATTGCCCTTGTGCCCGCGGGCCGGGAACTCCCGCATCTCTCCGGTCTTGGGATCGAACGACAGCAGGAACCAAGGGTCACCGCGATAGGCCTGGTAGTAGCGTTCCTGCCCGCGGGCGTCCCGGCCAAGCACGTGATTGTAGAGGGCGTTGCGTCGCACGGGTTCGCCGAGATCGACGAAACCGCCGGAGGCCGGCGCCGCCACCTGCGCGGGCGAGCGATGCGCGCCAGCGCTCAGCATCAGGCCCGCGAGCAAGACCAGCCGTCGGACGCCCGTGCGGCGGTGGGAGGAGCGGTGCCGTTGCACGGAAAGCAACTGAACGGACGCGCCGTGCGGGGCAATCTTGGAGCCCACGAATCGAGAGAAGGCCCCGGACTTCCGGGATACGCTCCGAAAAATTGGAGGCGCGGGCCGGAATTGAACCGGCGCATAGAGGTTTTGCAGACCTCGGCCTTACCACTTGGCTACCGCGCCCTCACTGAGAGCGGCTGAACTTGCAGGAAAAAAAACGCCGCGCAAGCGCTGAAATGGACGGCGCCGCGGACCGATCCGCCCCACGATCGGCCTTTAGGGCAGATCCAATAATCCTGTAGCCCAAATCCAAACGCAAAGTCGCAAAGGAACGCGAAGTTTCGCCAAGTTTTCCTTCGCGAGTCTCTGCTTTGCTTCGCGTCTTTGCGTTTGGGATCCCGCCGGGATCGGCCACGATTTACTCAAGGTGCTCCAAAATCGGATCCCGGAGCGGGGAGTGTGCAGCCCTCACATCACCCATGGTAAAGGGCGTACGGCAACGGTGGAGCGGCTCGTCCTCTAGCCGCTGCGACCCGGTCCGTCGCACGTCAGCGGTCTGGGAACAGGCGGCTCCACCTCAACGGCATCGTTCCGACTGAGCTTTCGGCTGAGTGCGCGCCGCCAGCCCACCCCTTGCGGGAACCGGTTTGCCGCGGATTCGGGGGCAGTTCCGGAGTGGAAGCGAGCCCGAGGGTCGCGCCGCCGACTTCTCACCTCGCACGACGCGTGACGCAGCCATCGGCGCACTCAGCGCGCGGCGGCGTCGGGCGGCTCGACCTGGGTGAGGACGCCGCGGGGCAGCGAGGCGGCGAGGTCGGTCAGATCGTAGACGCGAAGGGCGCCGAACACGGTGTTGATCCGCTGATTCACCGCCAGTGGGGTGCGGACGACATCGGCCCAGGAGCGCACCGTCCTTTCCAGCCGGACGCTCGCGAACGCCGCCGGCTCGAGCGCCGCGGCGTGCAGCGCGGGCACGCCCGCCTCGCCACGCGCCACCAGCGCCACCCGCGTGGCGCCGACGGCCGAGGAGAGATGGCGCACCGCCACCAACACGTCCTCCGCCCGCATCGTGACGAAGGAGCGCCCCAGCAGCTCCGCCAGCGAAACCTCCCGCGTCAGGCCGCCGAGCAGCGTACCCGTCGCTTCGCGCCCCGGGCGGCGTCCGGTTTCTCCCAGGCCGCGCAGGTCCACCGCCAGGACGACGCGCCCTTCCTGGACGAGTCGCTCGATCGGGCCGCCCGGCCCGGCATCGACGTGCTTGCCTTCCCCGTGGAGGTAGAGAACCGGCTCGAGCCGCGCGCCGCCGGCCGCCGCCTCGAACCGCACCGCCGGGAGCTGGATGCCCGGTTCAGGCTCCAGGACCAGATGGGTGAGCTTCAGGTCGCCGCGCGGGAAGCTTCGCCCGGGCTTCACCACCGGCGCCGGCAAGTCGGCCAGGCGGCGGATGCCGCTGACACGCCGGACCTCCGCCAGCGCCGCGGACGGCCTCCGCCACAGGTCCGCCCGCCCGGATGCCAGCCGCTCCTCCCACTCGCGGTTGAGATCGAAGAGCGAGCGTGCTCCCGGCAATCGCAGCACCTGGCCCTCCGGCGTGACCTGGAGTTGCGCGTCGGTGTGCACCGGGAAGTCGCCTTCCGTGACCGGCTCGTTGCTGGAAAAGAACCAGCGCCGCATCCAGCGGGCTGCGCCGACGCGCATCTCGGTGGGAAACCCGTGCGGTTCGTCGGGCTCGATGAGATCGACCCGCTCGGCCATCCCGAGGCGGGTGTAGAACCGTTTGGATTGGCGGAAAAGGTGCCAGGCACCGTCGATGTCGAAGTAGTCGCGCGTGGCCGCCATGATCAACGTCGGCTGCGGCGCGCGCATCATCACGTAGTCGCCATGGTCGAGGCCGAGCGCGATCTGCCCGTGGAGGTTCTGCTCGGCATCCTGCGGCCCGATGGTTTCGAGCAGGCGCTTGAAACCGGTCAGGTAGCATCCGGGCGCCGCCGCCGAGATCCGGTCGTCGAGCGCGGCGAGGTACGCGGACATCGTGCCGCCGCCCGAGATGCCCATCGCGCCCATGCGACGCCGATCGATGTCGGGGCGGTCCTGGAGGTAATCGATGGCGCGGATGCCGTCCCAGATCATGTAGCGCGCGACACTCGTGCCCAGCAGCGTGCTGCCGACGCCCATCAGGTTGTGCTCCTGCGTCGTCCCGGTGAAGGTGATCTTCCCGTCGGCCTCGAAGAAGTGCCGGCGTTCCCCCTGCCCCACCGGATCGTAGCACAGGCACGCCACGCCGCTCTTCGCCATCACGATCGAAGCGCGCTGGTAGAGATCACGGGCCTTGGCGTTCACGCTATGCCCCGTCGGATGAACGACGACCGGGTGCGGTCCGGGCGTGCGCGGCAGGTAGAGGTTGGCCGTGACGTGGAACCCCGGCTGGCTCTCGAACAGGATCTTCTCGATCCGGTAATCTGGAAACTCGAGGCGGCCCGTCACGCGGGCGTTGAGCGGCGTACGCTCGGGAAAACCGCCCAGGGCGCCGAGAAATTTCTCGCGGGCGGCCGCCTGCCACGCCCGCACCTGCTCGACGGTCTTGACCTTCTCGTACTCCGCGTTGCGCCGCTCGAGGGCCGCATACGCCTGGCGCAGCAGGTAAGTGTTCATCATCGCGTCGGGGCCGGGACCCGACGCGGGACGGTTCAAGACCGTGAAGTCGTCCGCCGCGAATGCCGCGGCGAGTCCGGAGAGGAGGGAAAGTGTGCCGAGCGCGACCCGGCGGAGGGTACGTGGAATGAGGAACACTCGCAGCGCGTTCGTTTTCATCGGTGAATGGATGGCAGGCACCCTGGTTGCGCCCGGCTCAGCCCTCGGGCAAATCCTCACCCTTGGTCTCGGGCAGGAATGCCAGGACGACGAGGCCCAGGAGGAACAAGCAGCCCAGCATCGCGATCGCGTTGGGGAGGCTCGTCCAGGCCTTCACGTAGCCGGATAGAATCAGCATCGGCGCGGCCAGGATGCGGCCGGCGTTGAAGCAGAAACTCGCGCCCGTCGCCCGCAGGTGGTTGGGAAAGAGTTCGGGGAAGTAGATCGCGTAGCCGGCGTGGATGCTGAGCGAGACGAATCCGAACACCGGCAGCAGGACGAGCATGTGCCAGTAGGCTGAAGGAAGGAAGCAGACGGCCATCACCATGATGAAGCTCAGCACGTGCATGACCACGAAGCTCCGCTTGCGGCCGTAACGCGCGCAGAGCGGGCCGAAACAGATCTGGCCGATGCCGGCACCGAGCACCTGGATGATCCCGTAGGCGAACTGCGAGTTCTTCTGCGCCTCGGCCGCCGGCGTGCCCAGGCGGAGCAGCAATTCGCGGGTGAGATCCTGGGTCGCGACGCACACGCCCCAGAACGTACCGAGACCGACCGCCGCGAGGCCCATGCCCAGGAGCGCCCGCCGGCGCCAGCGCGGATCGCCAAACAGGTCCTTGAAGCTGCCCATCGGCCGGCCGCTGTCGCGCGCCTCCTGCCACGAATCGGGCTCCTTGACCGAGGAACGCACCCACAGCGTGAGCAATGCCGGGACGACGCCGATCAGGTACGCGATGCGCCATTCACTGCCCACGCCCATTGCCGTGAGCGTCGCGAGCCAGGTGCCGATGACGCCCGTGGCGTGGAAGATGCCGCCGGCATGGGTGCGCGCGTGCTTGGGAAAAATCTCCGCCACCAGCGCCGCCGCCACCGCCCATTCGCCTCCGACGCCCATCGCGACGAAGAAGCGCAGCACGCCCACATGCCAGAGCTCGGTGGCAAAGTACGTCAGGCCGGAAAACACCGAGTAGAACAGGATGGTGAGCACCATCACCGGCTTTCGCCCGTACTTGTCGCCGAGGGAACCGAAGAGCAGTCCGCCGAGCGTCCCACCGGCGAGGAAGATGGCGAGGAAGATGTCACCCCACCGCTTGGCGGCCGGATCGCCGGGCAGCACCCCGAGGATGTCGGCCAGCATGGCGCCCCGCGTGAGGTTGAAGAGCTGGCCCTCGAAGGTGTCGAACACCCAGCCCAGCGACGCGATGACCAGCACGAGCCACTGGTAGCGTGTGACGGAGGAGTACCATTTGGGGGGCGAGGCGTTCATGCGGGGGAAAATTGAGAGCTGCGCCGGGACGATTCACGAGAGGTGGAGCCGCGTGTCCCCTGGCGGCTGGCGTGCGCCGGTTCCTTTCGCCGCGGCTTGAGGACAAGCCGTTCCACCGTTCCGCGCGCGGGCGTTTCCATCGTTGATTTGAGGAGGCCCTGAAATCGCGACTCTCGCACGCGTTCAGAATTTCAGCATCTCCGCGACGGGAAGCGGACGGCCCTGGCGGATCGACTCCTCGGCGACGAGGCAGAGCCCGGCGGACCAGAGTCCGTCCTCGCCGGTCGCGGCGGGCTTCTTCCCCGTGCGCACCATCTCCACGCACTGGGCGATCTCCTCGCGCAGCTCGAAAACCTCACCGCTGTGTTTCTCGATCTTCACGTCCTCCAGCTTCTCGCCGTCGAAGACCTTGAGGAAGTAGCTCGGCTCGAGCGTCCGGTCGAGCGCCCCGCTCCACCCCGCCCACAGCGCGCCCTTCGTGCCGCTGACCTTCACGGTCTGGTGGTGTTCGAACGCGGCGAGCGTCTGCGAGACGACGGCGTAGCTGCCGTTCTGATACCGGAACATGGCGCTGAAGTTGTCGAACAGGGAGGGCCGCGCCGGGTCGCGGGAATTGCCGTAGGCGTAGAGCTCGACCGGATTGCCGCTGCCCTCGAGGTACCAGCGCGCGAGGTCGAAGAAGTGTATCGGCTCCTCCAGCACCCAGCTGCCCACGCGCTGCTGGTCGTAGCGCCAGCCGCTCGCGCCGGTGCGGTAAGGTTTGCGGGAGAGTTCGACCAGGACGTACTGCGGCGCGCCGATGACGCCCTGTCCGATGAGCCGCTTGATCAGGCCCCACTGGCTGGAGAGCCGCAGTTCGTGGCCGACCGCGAGGTGCACGCGATGCTGGCGCGCACCGGCGACGATGGCCTGGCAGTCCGCGAGCGTGATGGCCATCGGCTTCTCCAGCAGCACGTGCCTGCCCCGCGCCATCGCCGCCAGCGCGATGTCGCGATGGGTGTGGCTGGGCGTGGCGACATCGATGATCTGGAAGTCGGCCTGCGCGATCATCTCCGCGGCGGTCGGGAAGATCCGCGCCTGCGGATAAGCCGCGGCGGCCTCGGCCCGCGTGGCCTCGGTCGGCGCGGTGATGGCGACGAGGCGCGCGTCGGGATTGTCGTGGATGGACTTGGCGTGGAGCCTGCCCCAGGCGCCGAAGCCGGCGAGGGCGAACGTGACGGGTGGCATGCGGGAAGGAAGAGAGGCGGAAGGCGCGTTCAAAAGCGGGGACCGGTGGTGAGCGGCGTGACGGGCGCAGGCACGCGCCGGCCCTGCAGTTCGTTGAGGCGGCACGTGGGCAGCCGCGGAAGGACGTGACGCGCGAACAGATCGCACTCGTCGAGATGCGGGTAGCCGCTGAGGACGAACGCCCGCATGCCGAGGTCCATGTAGCGGTTGAGCTTCGCGAGCACCTGGTCGGGATCGCCGACGATCGCGCTGCCGCAGCCGCTGCGGGCGAGGCCGACGCCGCTCCAAAGGTGGTCTTCGATATAGAGATCCTTGCTCTGCGCGCGGAGGGCATCCTGGCGCAACACGCCCGCGCTTTGCGCATCCATCGACTTGGCCTTGATTTCCTCGCCCTTCGCGCGATCCAGCTTCGAGATCAGCCGCTCCGCGGCGGCGCGCGCCTCCTTCTCCGTCTCGCGCACGATGACGTGGGTGCGGAAACCGAAATCGATCGTCCGGCCATGGGCCGCGGCCTTCTCGGCCATGCCCTTCATCGTGGCGGCGATGCGATCCTCGGTCTCGGGCCACATGAGGAACACGTCGCAATGCTTCGCGCAGAGCTCCTGCGCCGCGGGCGAGATCCCGCCGAAATACAGGAGCGGGCCGCCGTTCTGCTGGTAGGGCTTGGCCGGAGACGTGTTGGGCAGGCTGAAATTATAGAACCTGCCCTTCCACTCGAACGGGCCGTCGGTGCGCCACAATCCCTGAAGGATCTGGATGATCTCGCTCGACCGCGCGTAGCGGGTCTCGTTGTCCTCCTTCTGGCCCGGCAGGTCGGACGAGATGATGTTGATGCACAGCCGGCCCTCCGCGAGGTGGTCCACCGTCGCGATCGCGCGCGCCAGCATCGGCGGCCATACCTCGCCCATCCGCAGCGCCACGAGCTGGTTGATCTGCCGGGTCTGCGGCGCCATGGCGGCGGCAAACGCGAGCGCGTCCTGCCCCGCGATCCAGCCCGAGGGCAGCAGGATGTTCTGGTACCCGTGGACGTCGGCGCGCCGCACGATGTCGCCACAGTGCGCAAAACTGGAACGCAGCGCGCCGTCGGGCACGCCGAGGTATTCGTAGTCGTCGGAGCAGAGCGCGGAAAACCACGCGACTTCACACTGGCGGGCGAGGGTGCGGGTGGGAACGGCGTCGGGCATACGGGCGAAGGACTCCGGGGGGTTGGTCAGGGCGAGGAGGCGGGAGAAGAGGCGCGCGGCTCCGGCCTCGAGCGGGCGGGGCGCCTTCGCTCAAAGCAGCGTTCGACTCCGCCGGCCGGTCCGCACGGAAGGGCGCCCGCCCGGAGGCTCTCCGGGCGGACGTTGGCAGCGGCCGGGCGCGGGATCGCAGCGCTCAAAACGTGCCCTTGATGCCGGCCGACCATTGCACGCCGTACGAGTTGGTCGAGCTGCGCTTGGCATACTCCGGCGTCTCGGAACCGTAGCGCGACAGGTTGAAGTGCTGGTTGAGCACGTTGCGGCCGTTGATGAAGAACGAGTGCCGCTTGAAGAACTGGTACGTCAGGTTCACGTCGAGCGTGGTCCGTTTGTCCTGATAAAGGAAGGCATCGGGCCCCTGCGCCGGCGAGGCCGCCTGGCGCTGTTCGCCGCGGTGGTGCCACTTGAGCATCAGGGTGACCGGGTTGCGCGTGATCGTGACGCCCCAGTTCATGCTCTCCGGGATGAAACGGGTGAACGATGCCGTGGCGCTGCCCTTGAGCCGCAGCTTCGTGGCATTGGCGAAGACCGCGAAATAGCGGCCGAAGCGACCGAACGGGGCGAGCGACTGGCGGACGTTGAATTCGGCGCCGGTGACGCGCGCGTCGCCCGCGTTGATCGTGGTGTTGAGCTGCCAGCCGACGTATCGGGGATCGAGGACAAGGTCGGCGAGGTCTTCGGCCGTGGCGAGCGCGACCAGGTTGCCGAAGAAGTTGGAGATGTCCTTGCGGAAAACCCCCGCGCTGAACAGGCCGCCGCTTTCGGTGTAGTACTCGGCGGAGAAGTCAAAATTGTCCGCGGTCCAGGGCTTCAGGGTCGGATTGCGAATCGTGATGTTGCCCCGGATCACGGTGGGATCGGCCGTCTCGTCGTCGATGTCGGCCTCGTTGATCGTGGCGTTGGGGATGAGGTTGTTGAAGTCGGGCGGGCCGTAGGTCGCCGCATACGCCGCGCGCAGCAGCAGCTTGTCGGTCACATTGTAGTTGAGGTGCAGGCTCGGATAGAAGCCGTCGTCCTCCCGGTTGACCTTGTTGCCGAGCTCGATGCGGGTGAGCCGGAGTTCCTCCATCGATCCCACGGCGCCGGCATTCGCGCGCCGGATACGCTGGCCGGCGGCGTTGCGGATGAAGTTGCCGGCGGCGTCGCGCTGCCAGACGTTGGCCGGCTCGAAGAGCGGGCCGCCGGCCTTGTCGTGCACCTTCTCGTAACGCACCCCGGTGAGCACCGTGAGCCGGTTCTTCAGCAGGCGCGCCTCCGCCTGCGCGTAAAACGCGGTGGTGGTTTCCTTGAAGGCCTCCGTGCCGACGATCCGCGACTGCTCCTGGGCGACGACCTGCGCCGGCGTCTGGGTGAACAAACCGGGATTCTTGCCCCACGCCGTGACCGCGTTGGCCGTGGCCACCCAGGGGATGTTGTCGAAGCCGAAATAGTTCGGCCGGTTCCGGTAGACCTGCGCCTGGAAAGGCACCGGCGTCGGATCGGCCGGGTTGACCGGGTTGTAGGTGTAGGTGCGCGTCACCCGCCGGTGATCGCGTTCCTGGATCTTGTACGAGCCGCCGATCTGGACCTGGGTCGGCACGTTGAAGACCTTGAGGCTGCGGCGGACGCTGGTCTCGCCGCCGGACGTCTCGTCGGTGTGATCGCGGTACGCGCCAGCGGTCGCGGTGCTGAGCCGGTAATTGCGCAGGTCGAACAGGTCGATCTCGCGATTGCTGGCGTCGAAGGCGCGGATCGTGCCGGGCCGCTCCGGGCGGATGTCCTCGAGGAACACGCGCACGCCGGCGGGGTTCAGCAAGGCGATGCCGAGCGAGTTGAAGAGGCCCTTCTCGATCGCGTGCAGCCACGTCTTGGAATCGGAGGCGAAACCGGTCGCGTCGATCTTCCAGTCGCCGTTGTCGAAGCGGTAGCGGACGTTGGCCCCGAGGGTGCGGGCATCGATCCGGAAGGTTCCGCCGCCCATCGTGACGGTGCCGCGGCCGGTCGCGCTCCGGGCGTAGTCCTCGCCGAACTCGAGCCGCTGGCCCGTGGCAGGCGTGGGGACGGCGTTGGTCCCCACGCTCACGGCGCGGCTGACGTTGCCGTTCACGTCCTGGTAGTACGTCGCCTGCAAGCCCACCGAGAGCACCGAGTGGCGGGACACGCGCCAGTCCGCCTTCAGGCCGAGCGAATTGCGATAGTACCATTTCGGCGCGTCGATGATGTTGTGCGTCTGCAGGAACGGCCGCGACGGGGTCGCGCCGGTGCCGGCGGCGTTGGCGTTCCAGGTCATCTGCGAGATGTTCTGCTCGTTCCACGCCTTCGAGGAGAGGCCGGTGACGACGATGCCGAAATCCTTGTTCACGGGCAGCGTGTAGTCGAAGTCGAAGCCCGGGTTGACGCGGCGCTCGTACGTATCGAAGGGGAACGGCTGCTTCTTCAACTGCAGGCCGTCGCTGCTGGCGGAGAGGAACACGCGGTAATTGAACTGCGCCCGGCTGCGCTCGAACGCGCTCTTGCTCACCATGTTCACCGAGCCCGACAGGCCGCTCGCGGGGTTGGACGGCGTCGGCACCTTCGTGACCTCGATGCGGGACACGTTGTTGATCGACACCTGCATGAAGTCGAACTGCCGCGACGTGGCGTTGCGCGAGGCGTTGGCCATCGTGGCGCCGTCGCTGGTGACGTTGGTCATGTTGGGATCGAGGCCGCGCACGGACACCGCGAGCGGCATCACGTCGGAATAATCCACGCTGATGCCGGGCAGGAATTTCATGAACTCGGCCACGTTGCCCTCGGTGACGTCGCCGTAGGCATCGGTGGCGACCACGTTCTTGATGTTGGAGGCGAACCGCTGCTCGTTGGTCGCGAGCGCCTCGCCTTCGGTCAGCTTCGACGCCGACAGCACGAAGGCGCTCAGCTTCACGGTGCCGGAGCCCTCACCGTACACGGATTTGTTGGTCAGGTCGAAATTCTGCTCGACCCGCTGGCCGGCCGCGATGCTGACCGTGGCCTGCTTCACATCGAGGCCTGAATAGAACGCCTCCACGACCTGGCTGCCCGCCG
Source organism: uncultured Opitutia bacterium (assembly GCA_937952235.1). GTDB lineage: Bacteria > Verrucomicrobiota > Verrucomicrobiia > Opitutales > Opitutaceae > ER46. Next base: position 14,554 of record CALFZM010000322.1, read on the forward strand.
GCACCTGCGCGAACTGGTAGGTACCGAAGTCGTCGGTCAGCGTGGCCAGGTCGGTGCCCTTGATGGTGACGCGGGCGTTGCTGAGATACTGCCCGGTGACCTCGTTCTGCACCCGGCCTGAGAGCGAGCCAGACGAGCCTTGGGCGGACGCGAACGGGGCGAGGAGAAACGCCAGAACGGCGGAGACCAGCAGCGCGGGGCGCGCACCTCGGAAGAAACCAGAGCGGATGGCGTCGATCATGGGGAGGACTTGGTGTGGGGTACTCGGCGGGCTCGCACAAGGCATGCCACCCTCCCCGGCGCCGCCGCGGGTCGGAGGTCTTACCGGGCCGAGGCAAGGAAGAGGTCGCGGACGCGACAACACCTTTCGTCGCACCCGCACCAAATAGTTACTCCCCATCCGGCCGCCTGCGGCCGCCGCGGCACCGCGTCACCCGGCCAGCGCCTGCAGGTCAGCGGCCGTGCAGCTCACCATGCGCAGGTCATGCGAGCCGTCGGCGCGGGCGAACTCGTAGAACAGGTGCCAGGCCTGGCCGTCGGTCTTCGCATCGATGTAGCGCAGCGAGGTCGACGCATGCGGGCTGGTGAAGGCCGGGCCGGCGGGTGACCGCGACCTCCAGGTCCGCAGGTCATCCGAGACGGCAAGCGCGCACTTCTCCTCGTAGTTCTCCAGATGGCTCGCGCTGCCGTCGAAGAATGCGAGGTCCCGCGGCCGGCCCGGTCCGCCCGCGAGCGGGACGACCGAGTTGAGCCGGCGGCAATAGCAATCCCAGCCCGTGGCGCCCGGCGCGAGCACCACGCCCTGCCACTCCCAGCGGTCGAGATCGCGGGAGACGGCGAGGCCGGTGGCGGACTTGCACTCGCCGGTGTTGAAGATGTCGAGGGTGGCATGGGAGCCGTCTCCCGTTTTCGGCGTGGGCGTGGCGATGCTGAGGAAGAGATGGTACACCCCGTCGACTTCCATCACCCAGGGATCCTTCACGCCCTCGAGGCCGAACGGCGGCGCGCTGAAAATGACCTCGCGCTTCGCCGGATCGAGCGCCGCCACGGTCGGCGCCTTGATCACCGCGGTGCACCAGCGTCCGTCGGAGGGATGGACGTAGCTGGTGAAGTATCGCCAGAGCCCGTCCGCCCCCCGGTGCAGGCAGCTCCGCTCGATGGAGGCGGAATCGTAACGGTCCTTGGTGATCGACACCACGTCCTCCCAGCGGACGAGGTCCTTCGATCGCGCAATCCGGACTTCGCCGCCCCGGTCCGGTGCCACCCCGCGCGGCCGACGAATGCGGTAGGTGAGGTACCACACGCGCTCGGCGGCATCATAGTACGCTCCGGGACACCCGACCCAGTAGCCTGAGCCGGCTCCGACGGGTTCACGGACGATGCGGCCTTGGGCGAGAAGTTCGTTGGTAAGGGTCATGGGTGCGGAAACGCGCAGGACTTCGTGCGGGTATTTCGCGCGAGGTAAAGCCCGATGTCGCGGCGGAACGGGGTGTCTTTCGCCCGGCGTCTCCCGGCGCAACCGCGCCGCCGGCGGCCGGCGCCCTCCGCCGCGATTTCACAGCTTGTGCTGCGAACGCTTCGGGCTAGGCATGACCCGCTCGCGCACCCGCACCGCTCGCACTCCCTTCATGCCCACCACAGTCTTCACCATCGCCAACCAGAAAGGCGGCGTCGGCAAAACCACGACGGCCGTCAACCTGGGCGCGGCCCTGGCCGAAAAGAAAATTCCCACGCTGCTGATCGACCTCGACCCGCAGGCCAACGCCACCAGCGCGGTGGGCGTGGAGAAGCAGGCGGGCCGCAGCCTGTACGGACCGCTCCGCGGCGAAGGCACGGCGCTGGAGATGATCACGCCGACGCCCTACGAACACCTCTCCCTGATTCCCAGCGAAGAGGACCTCGCCGCCGCCGAAATCGAGCTGGCGCAGGAGGAAAACTACCTGGCGCGCCTGCGCACCACCCTTGAACCGGTCCGGGCGAAGGGCACGTACCGCGCCATCATCATCGATTGCCCCCCCGCGCTCGGCATGCTCTCGATGAACAGCCTCGCCGCCGCGGATTTCCTCCTGATTGCGCTGCAGTGCGAATACCTGGCGCTCGAAGGCCTCGGCCAGATCCTGCGCAACGTCGACCGGCTCAAGGCGGCCCACGTCAACGACCGCCTCGAACTGGGCGGCGTGATCATGACGATGTTCGACCTGCGCACGAACCTGTCGCGCCAGGTGGTGGACGAAGTGAAGCAGCATCTCCCGGACAAGATCTTCAGCACCGTCATCCCGCGCACCGTGCGCCTCAGCGAGGCCCCGAGCTTCGGCAAGACGATCTTCGCCTACGACGCGTTGAACCCGGGCGCCACCGCCTATCGCAACCTCGCGAAGGAGGTCATCGAGCGGTTTCGATTGAAGGAGACGAAGTAGCCCGTAGCGGGCAGCGAGTGGCGCGCATCCAGACCTCAGGCATCGAGACGCTCATCTGCTCCCTCACCTAATCGCTATTCACTACCCGCTACCCGCTACTCGCTACTGATTGCGATGTTTTCCGTCCTAGAAAAATACCGCCAGGCCTTCCTGATCGGGCTGCAGAGCAACCTCGTCTACCGCTGGAATTTCGCGGTCCGCGGGTTCTTTTCCCTGTTCCACCTCGCGGTGGTCTTCATCCTCTGGGGCGCAGCCTTCGAGGGCAGCGCGGACATCGGCGGCTTCGACCTCCGGCAGACGCTGACCTATTTCGTCACGCTGCTCGTGCTGCAGTTCTTCGTCAGCGCCTTCAACGAGGATTACCAGATCAGCGAGGAGATCCGCAACGGCCTGATCAACCAGTTCCTGCTGAAGCCGATCAATTACTTCGCCTACCGGTTCAGCATCTTCGTGGCCGCCCGGCTGGTCTCCGGCGCACTCGTCTTCGTGCCGCTCCTGCTGGCGCTGCCGGTGATCGGCGAATTTCTCACCTTTCCCCTCGACGGCTGGCGCTTCGCCGTGGGCATCCCCGCGGTGGTGCTTTCCGCGATGATCCAGTTCTGCATCGCCTACATCTTCGGGATGCTGACGTTCTGGTTCCTCGAGATCCAGGGATTCGTCATCCTGTCCATGGCGATCGAATCGGTGCTGGGCGGGCAGATCTTCCCCCTCGACCTCATGTCGCCGGACCTGTTCGCGCTCTCGATGCTGCTGCCGTATCCGTATCAGATGTACTTCCCCGCCGCGATCTTCACCGGCCGCTTCGGGTTCGAGGAGTCGCTGTGGTGCCTCGGCATCCAGGCGTGCTGGGTCGGCCTCCTCTTCATGATCGGCCGCGGGCTCTGGGCCCGCGGCCTGCGCCGGCACACGGCCGTCGGCGGCTGAGCGGCCGGCGAATCGTTGAATTTGAGCTCAGAAATTTGAAAACGGCGCAGCCAGATTCGAGAGTCGGAACCCAACCTTCGTGTTCCTGACGCCTTCGAGCTGACATCGCCCCGCACCACCGGATGCTCCACTACCTTCGAATCTGGCTGGCGAGCGCCCGCTACACCGTCGTCCGCACGATGATGTTCCGGGGCGACTTCATCGTCTGGGCGCTCGTCGAGCTGTTCTGGATGACGGTGAACCTGCTCCTGATCTCGGTGATCTACCGCCATACCGACTCGATCGCGGGCTGGACCAAGTACGAGATGATGCTGCTCGTCGGCACCTCCATGCTGATCCAGCGCTTCCTGATGGGATTCTTCTGGAGCAGCCTTTTCGAGATGGGCCGCAATGTGCGCAGCGGCTACTTCGATTTCTTCCTGGCCCAGCCGGGCAACGTGATGTTCATGGCCACGACGCGGAAGCTCGATCCCGACAGCCTGCTCAACGCGGTCGTCGCCGCCTCCGTCGTCGTGTACTCCGCCCGCCAGCTCGGCCTCGATCCCTCCGCCGGCCAGATCGCGCTCTACGTGGGGATGCTCTTCTGCGGGCTCGTGATCCACTACAGCATCCTCGTGCTTTCGATCTCGATGGTCTTCTGGCTGACCAGCGCGCAGGGGATCGAGGGCACCTACTTCACGCTGACGGAATTTTCCCGGCTGCCCCGCGAGGCGTTCAAGAGCGTGGTGACGCAGGTCCTCTTCGTGTGGCTGCTGCCCGTCGTGGTGATCAGCAATGCGCCCGCCCGGACCCTGATCGACCGCTTCGGCCACGACTGGCGCTGGATCGCGGGGCCGTTTGTCTTCGCCGCGCTGTGGTTCGCCCTGGCCGTCTTCGTCTTCCACCGCGGGCTGCGCCGGTACGCGAGCGCGAGTTCATGAGCCAGCCGGCGACACGACTCGAGGAGACGATCGGCCACGTGTTTCGCGACGCCGCCCTGCGGGACCGCGCCCTCACCCACCCCTCGCTCGCCCAGGACCGCACCGAGGGCAACGAGAGCTACCAGCGGCTGGAATTCCTCGGGGACGCCGTGCTCCAGTTGATCCTCACCGAGGCACTCTTCGACCTTTTCCCGTCCGACCGCGAAGGCCTGCTCAGCCGCCGCCGGGCCGCGCTCGCGAACGGCACCTTCCTGGCCAGCCTCGCGCGCGAGATCGGGCTCGATGCGGCCTTGCGGATGAGCCCGAGCGAGGAGTCCAGCGGGGGGCGCAACCGCGACGCCGCGCTCGAGGACGCGTTCGAGGCGCTCGTCGGCGCCCTGTATCTCGACAGCGACATCGACCGCGTGCGGCGCGTCGTGCTCGCGCTCTACGGCGACCTCACGCTCCGGCTCGCCCACGTCGAGGACGGCGCGAATCCCAAGGGCCGGCTGCAGGAGCTGGTCCAGCCCCTGCACGGCAACCACGCGCTGCGCTACGACCTTCTCGGCACCGAGGGCGAGGATCATGCGCGCTCCTTCCACGTCGGCGTCTCGCTGCTCGACCGCCAGGTCGGCACGGGCCGCGGCTCGTCGAAAAAACTCGCCGAGGAGGCCGGCGCGCGCGAAGCGCTCGCCACGATCCGGCGCGAACTCGGCGCCCCGTGAC
>CALFZM010000323.1 GCA_937952235.1 uncultured Opitutia bacterium
CGCCGCAGCGCCACCCGGCGCGCACGGCCCGACGGTAAACCCCCAGGCGTGCCCTCCACCGCTGCCATTCCACCCCCCAGCTCGGCCGATCGCGCTGGCGTACCGCCAGTCTAAGCCACTGATGCGGAAACGGGCCACAGGTCGTCCGGATCCAGCGCCCCCACCACCCCTCGGTATCCCGGCGCCGGCCGTCGGGATCATGCTCGAGCGAGCCGATCATTCCAGCGCGAGGATGGTCCGCGAAGTACCGTTCCAATCGGGCTGAAAACGGGCCGCACACCATCGCGTCGGTGTCAGCCTTCAGGGCAAAGAGCGGCTCGTCGAGGGCCACGACCTGGGCGAAGGCGGCCCAGATTCCGGCGGTGAGCCGGTCATAGACGAGGTCGCCGCCGGCGTTCGTTTCGGCGTAGGGATTGCGCAGTACGATGACGCGGCGAAACCCGAATCGCGCTTCCACGTCGGATGCTTCCAGGCCGTCGTTGCGATCATTGACGAGCACCAGCGTGCTGGCCCCCACGAAATCGGCCTCGAAAAAAAGGAGCGTCGCAAGGAAATCGTACAGGCGGCACCTCTCCCTCTCGCCGGGACCCAGCAGAACGACAATTGCGGCCCCTTTGACTTTCATCGAGTGCCAGCGCTGATGGCACAGCCGGTCGCAGGCGCAAGCGAGAAACCGATGGGAGTCGGGGACCTGCACACTCGAACCCTCCGCACGGCAGCGCCGGACCTCCACCCGCTCTCACCCCGGGACTCCAGTTCCTCGGAAACTTATCCGCTTTCAACGATGTCCCACGCCTTCTGCCGCCACGGTGAGCACTTGCCTCGGCATCGATCCACCCTTATGTCCCAACCGACGGCAAAGACCACGTCAGCCATGAGCTCGCACCCGCGCCAAATCTCTGCCCGCCACATAGCCGGCTTTTCCCTGTTTCTGGCCGCCGTGAGTTCATTGCCCGCTCAGGTGGTCATGGGACAACCGAGGGAGCCCAAGGCCCCACCGCTGCAGAACACCGGTGCCGGTGCTTCATCCGCCCCCAAGCCCGGATCGTTGGCGAGCCTCAAGTCCGCGATGTCGAAGCAGGGTCCGCTCGCGCTGTGGGGTCCGGCAGCCCTGCGCCCTTACGCGTCTTACTCCTTTCAATACGGCGACGGTCTGCTTCGTGTACCGGGCGAGCCGGTGAATTCCTCGCTCCAGATGCTGACGCTGGGCCTATTGACTGAGATCGGAACCGTGTGGACACTGGACGGCTCGCTCACGCGCTCGATGTACTCGAGCCGGCTGCTCTCCGATACCTTCGACAGCAGCATTCGCGTGGCGGGCCGCTGGTCGTTTGATGCGTGGAACTTTGGAGTCAGCCAGGGCTATATTTCGAATTCGCCCATCGTCGCGGAAACCGGCGGCCAGAACAACGAGCGCACCACGACCACAGGTGCGGACGTCGCGTATTCTCCCGGCGACAAGCTTTCCACCGATGCTTCCGTCGGCTACTCGCGGCGACTTGCCGACCCCCGAGGCCGGACCGTGACGTGGACCGGCTCGGACTGGACCCAAGTCACGGTCTCGGGGTGGATCAACTACCAGTTCACCCCGAAGTTCAGCGCGTCAGTCGGTTATCTCATGGGGTGGGACGACCTGAGCGCGGGAGACGACATGAGCTACTCGCGTCCGCAGGTCAGGACGCGCTGGAACCCGACGGATCGCTTGTCGTTTGCCGCCAGCTGGGGCATGGAGCGCCGCGAAGTGGACGCCGTGGGAGGGAAGAACTCAGACAGCCCGGTGTACGACGCGACTGTGACCTACAATCCGACGCTGACGACGTCGCTGAGCCTGAGTGGTACTCGCGACACCTCGACGTCATACTTCAACGACCAGACCATTCAGACCACGCGCGTGTCGCTGGGCTTCGGTCAAAGACTACTGCAACGATACTTTCTGAGTCTCAACGCGAGCCGCGGCGAATCCGAGTACACGGCGACCAACACCTTTTTCGTCTTCGATCGCAGCGACGAATTCGACTCCTACGGCGCCAGTGTCAGCACGTCCTTTCTGCGCCGCGGCTCCGTTTCGGTATCGTACAACTACAATCGCAACGCCTCCAACAGTAACGTCTATCGTTTCTCGAGCCGGCAGTTGGGCTTCAACGTTGGGTACCGGTTTTGACGATAATCTCGGGGAACACCGGGAGCAAATTCGGGGCCTCGGTCCGACGACTGCCAGCCTGCAGTCGAGCAGGCATAAGTGCGCCGCACTGCGGGACCGTCCCTTCTGGTCCGGCCTCGGTTTTGTGCGAAGTGCCTCGAGTTCGCCTTTTTCGGCTTTCGCCGATGTAAAGCCGGCCGGAATTGCCTAACGAACATTCTGCGCCAAGCTCACGTCCAACGACCTCGTCCGCTTTCGGCCCCCCTTTCCATGCCCGCGCCCACTCCCGACCTGATCGCTCCCCGTTCGTCGACTCCCCCGGGCTCGTCCGCGCGCGAGCCGCTGCCCCGAGCCTTCGTCGTCGCCCTCGGGGCCGTGGTCCTGGCCTTCGCGTGGCCCCTGTTCGGCTGGGTGCGGTACGGACTTCAGAGCGACCTGTTTTCCTATACGCTGCTGGTGCCGGTGGTGAGCGGCTATCTCTTCCTGACCAGCCGTCCGTCCGCGGCGGGAGATTCCCGGCCCGCGCGGATTCTGGGTGCGGTGCTGGCGGTCATCGGTCTCTCGCTCGCGGCGGGCTACGGCTTGGCGCTCGCCGGCGGTTCCCGTCTCGCACGCCAGGACGAGGTGGCGCTCTCGGCCTTTGCGTTCGCGGTGTGCGTCGCTGCCGCGGCCGCGTTCTTCCTTCCCCGGCCGCAGCTCAGGACCGCGGCCTTTCCGCTCGTCTTCCTGGGTTTCATGGCGCCGTTTCCCGTGGCGATGGAGCACGCCGTGGAGATGTTCCTCCAGCACGGCTCGGCGCCACCCGCGTACTGGTTTCTCAAGCTGGCCGGCACGCCGGTGTTTCGCGAGGGGCTCATCTTCCAACTGCCGGGCATCACCCTGCAGGTCGCGCCGGAGTGCAGTGGCATCCGCTCCACGATCGTGCTTTTTCTGACGAGCCTCGTCGCCAGCCACCTGTTCCTGCGCTCGCGGTGGCGGCGCGCGGTCCTCATCGGCGCGGTCCTGCCGCTCGCGCTCGTGCGCAATGGATTTCGCATCTTCGTGATCGGTGAACTCTGCGTGCGCTACGGCCCGCACATGATCAATTCCTTCGTGCACAAGAAGGGCGGGCCGATCTTCTTCGCGCTCTCGCTCATTCCCTTCTCCATCCTCGTCTACTTCCTGGTGAAATCGGACCGCCGCCAGGTCGCGGCTCCGTCCAGCTCCCAACCTTCGTCTTCCTGACATGACCTCGCCCGCTCTCCGTCGCCTCGCCTTCGTCCTGTGCGCCATCGCCCTCGCCCTGGCCGGCGGCGGCTGCTCGCGCGAAGGCCGGAAGGTCGCGCTGTTGAAGAAGGCCGACGCCTATTTCGAGGCCGGCGACTACGAGAAGGCCGAGATCGAATACAAGAACGTGGTCCAGACGGCCGGCACCGACGCCCATGCGATCGGCCGGCTCGGCATCCTCTACCTCGACCAGGGACGTGGTCCCAGGGCGTACGTCTACCTGCTGAAGGCGAGCGAACTCGCGCCGGAGAATCTGGACGTGCGGGTGCGGCTCGCGTTGCTGTACGCCGGATCGGGCAAGCCGGCGGAGGCCCGCGACGCGGCGAACTTCGTGCTCGAGAAGCGACCTTCCGACCCGGAGGCCCCGATGATTCTCGCGGAGATCGCGCTGCAGCCCCGCGAACTGCTCGAGACCCGCGCGCGGCTCCAGGCGATCCCGCCGACCGCAGCGACGCTTTCGGCGCTCGCCCTGCTGGAGCTGCGCGAGCGCAAGCTGCCGGAAGCGCAGGCGCTGCTCAAACGCGCGCTCGAGCTCGATCCGAAGTCGCACGTCGCGCTCCTGACGCTCGCCCGCAGCCATTGGGCCAACAAGGAAATCGAAGCCGCCGACCGGAACTTCGCCGCCGCCGTCGCCGCTGCCCCCGTCCGGTCCTCAATCCGGATCCAATACGCCCGCTTCAAGGTTCAGAACGGCCAGAACGACGCCGCCAAGGCGATGCTCGACGAAACCATCGCCAAGGTGCCCGACTACCTCCCGGCGTACCTGCTTCGCGCCACCCTCGCGACCTCGGAAAAGAAGCACGAGGAGAGCGTGGCCCTCTACGACCAGGTGCTGCAGCGCGACCCGGAGAATCTCGATGCGCTCCTGCTCGGCAGCCAGGAACGCCTCGCGCTCGGCGCCAACGAAAAGGCAGTCGCCACGCTCGAGCGAGCCGTGACGACTTTCGGGCGTTCCTGGCAGGCCCACTTCCAACTCGGCAACGCGTACCTGGCGAGTGGCGACCTCAATCGCGCCGCCGCGAGTCTGGCTGAAGCCATCAACCTGGCACCACCCAACACGCCCAACCCCGTGGTGGCGCTCGCGCGGGTGAACCTGCTTCAGGGCAATTACGGGCCCGCCGTGGGCGCGCTCAAGCCGATCGTCGAGAAGAATCCCAACCTTGCCGAGGCCAAGCTGCTGCTCGCCGAAGGCTATCAGAAGCAGCGCAATTTCGACGCGGCCCTGGCGCTCTATCGTCCGATGATCGAGGCGTCGCCCCAAAGCTCCCAGCTCCACTTCCTCCTGGGCGGCCTCTTTCTGCAACAGGGCAAGTCGGCCGAGGCCCGCCAGGCGTTCACCAATGTCATGCAGCTCTCGCCGACCTTCGTGCCGGCGCTCGAGCAACTCGTCCGGCTCGACCTCGCGGAAAAGCAACCTGCCGCCGCCAAGGCGCGGCTCGAGGCCTTCACCGCCGCCAACCCGAAGGAGGCGGCTCCCTTCGTCATGCTGGCACAGATCGCGCTCGCCCAGAACGATCGCAAGGCCGCCGAAGCCGGGCTCCGCCAGGCCATCGCCCTGCGTCCCGAACAGACGACCTCCTACATGGTGCTCGCCCAGGTGCAGATCGGCGCCAACCGGATCGCCGACGCCATCGCGACCCTGAAGCAGTGCACCGCACAGGCTCCCGCATTTCCGGGAGCGTATGTCCTCCTCGGCGTCCTCCTCGACCAGCAGAAGGACCATGCCGCGTCCCGCGCGGCCTACGAGAAGGCGATCGAACTCGATCCCAGGCTGCCCGATGCCCTCAACAACCTCGCCTACCTCCTCTCGGAACGATTCAACGACCTCGACAAGGCCCTCGAGCTGGCGCAGCGGGCCCGGGACGCGCAGCCGGCCAACCCCGCGATCGCCGACACCCTCGGCTGGCTGTTGTACAAGAAGAAGCAATACGCCCGCGCCGTCACGCTGCTCGAGGAGAGCGCGGGCAAGCTGCCCCAGAGCGGTGAAGCGCGCTACCACCTGGGCATGGCACAGTACATGAGCGGCAACGAGGGTGCCGCGCGCACCGCCCTGCAGGAGGCCCTCGCCCTCGAGGCCAGCTTCCCGGGCAGCGACGACGCCCGGCAGAGTCTGGCGCTGCTCAACCTCGACGTCACCAAGGACGGCGAAGCGGCGCGATCGCTCCTGGAGAAAACCCTCGCGGCCCGCTCCGACGATCCCATCGCGCTCGTCCGACTCGCGGCCCTCAATGAGCGCAGCGGCAAGCTCGACCAGGCGGTCGCCACTTACGAGGACATCCTGAAGGCCAACCCGGGGAACGTGAACGCCGCGTTGAACCTGATCCGCGTGCTCCGCGCCCGCAACGAGTCGGCAAAGGCGCTCGAGCTCGCCAAAGCCACCCGCCGTCTGGCGCCGGGCGATGCCAAGCTGGGCCATGCGCTCGGCCGGCTATCATTCGAGAACGGCGAGTTCGCTTCGGCGATCACCCTGCTCCAGGAGTCCCTCCGCCGTCTCGATGGCGATCCGGAGGTGGCGTTCGACCTCGCTGAAGCAGCCTACAGCGCGGGCCGGGTTTCCACCGCCACCGGCGCTCTCGAGGACGCCTTGCAAGCCAATCCCAACTTCAGCCGGGCCGCGCAGGCGCGCGAGTTCCTGGAGTTCATCCAGGCAGGGGCCGAACCCGCCCGAGCCGCGGCCCTGCTGCCGCGGGTGGAAGCTCGTCTCAAGTCCAGCCCGACCGACCTGCCCGCCCTCATGGTGAAGGCGACCGCCGCCCTCCATCAAGGCGACGCCAAGTCAGCCCGTGCGACCTGCGAGACGATGCTTGCCCGCTATCCCGATTTCACTCCGGCGCACCGCCGGCTCGCCATCTTGCTCTCGGCCGATCCGGCCGAGTCCAAGCGGGGCGTCGAGCATGCCACGAAAGCACGCCCGGCGTTTCCGACCGACACGGAACTGGCGAAGGCCTTCGGAATTCTGTTGTACCATCAGGGTAACTTCAGCCGCGCGGTGTCTCTGCTGCAGGAAAGCGCGCGGGGCCGCTCCGAAGACGCTGACGTGCAGTACCACCTGGGATTGACGCAGCTTCAGTTGAAGAACACGTCCGGCGCGACCAAGTCGCTCGAACGTGCGCTGGAACTCGGCCTCACCGGGCCGGCGGCCGCTGAAGCGCGCAAGGTGCTCGCCGAGACCAAGGCCGCAGCCAAGAAATAGACGAGCGCGTCCCGCCCGTCCGGTGATGTCCGCCGGGCGTGTGAGGGGTGGAGCCGCCGCGGACTGCGGCTGACGTTCGACTGCTCCGTCCCCAGCGGGTTGCGAACAAGGCTCTCCACCGTCAGCACCGTCGTTTTGAGGGTGATGTGACGGCCGACTGCCACGTTCCACCCCGGAGCGACCGCAGGCCGACACGATCGCGTGCCCGGCAGCGCGGCGCCGCTAGATCCGGGGCCGAATCGAAACGCGGCCTCATCCACACTGGAAGCTGCCCGACGGGACACCCCCGTGGCGCAGTCGGTGTCTGTTCCCCCGAATCTGGACCTGACGGCCGGAGGTGCGTTTGCGCATAACGCTTTGCCATCGTCGCGCCGCCCGGTTCACTTCGCGACGCTCCGGCCGCGCCGCAATGATCGCGCGACCGCCCGCGACAG
>CALFZM010000324.1 GCA_937952235.1 uncultured Opitutia bacterium
TTCATCTCAGTTGTTCGCTTCTGCTCCTAAAACAGGTTTTCGGATAGCCTCTAGTCTGCTCCCATGATTCTCTTTTCGGTCAGTCACTCCGTTCGCAAGGCATTCCGCATAATCCCGGTCGACACGACTCCGGTGGTGAATTCGTTAGACTGGTTCCGTTTCTGGCGAATTGACGCCCGTAGAATTTCCGGACGTGGCGAGATCATGCTCTTCACGAACTACGAGACACTCTACACGTTTGTCGCTGATTGCAGAGAATTCCGCACCGGTCCTGACTTTGCGATGCACTTTCTCCATCGCTTTAATGAGGTTTTCGCCGGTCGATTCGGATACCCAGACGAGATCAAGGAGCGAATGATAGTTCATCGCGCAGTCGACAGAAGCGTCGTCGCAGTGATGAATAGCTTCTTCCTGGACATTCATTACTGTGATCCGAGGGAGAGCGTACGAGAGCTCGAGGAGCGAATCAATGATACGCCGATTATCTCTCGAGATCATTTCCCAGCAGGACGCCTGAGGGAGAAGCTGGAGCATGAGCGGTATTGATCCGATGCGTATACTTAATAGTGGTGGCCCCCAAGCGCCGAACAAGGCGCCAGAGCCAACGACGGGAGCTGTCACGCCGCGTGCGACCGAAGGTACTTCGAAATGACCAATCCGAATCGGCTTCCCATTGAGGCACGCGACGCGCCAGCTCCCGTCGTGGCTGTTATGAGAACACCATAGTCAAGCGGGGAGCGGTGGGCGTTATGGATTCATGGGTTTGGTTGCTTTCTTAGGGTTACCCCAAAGCCACTTCTGCGTTCCACGGCGGTAACGATGCAGGGCTTGCCCTTGCCGTGGACGGTGTCCGTCTCCCAGTCGCCGTAGCGTCCCCGGCGTGCGACGATGTCAGGACGATCGTGGCCGGAGCAACCGAGAGGTGAGCAGCGGTTGCCCAAGCTGGGGGACGAAACTTATCTCTGAAGGGCCAAGCGATTATCAGCGCCTTTCCCGTTAGCTCATGTCGCCGGGCTTTGCAATTGGAGCGCCTGATTGCACAGTGAGATCATGAGCATTCGGATGGTTCGTCTTGGGACAGCGCGGCGTGAGGGAGAAGGGGTTCGCGTGGGCACGGTTCGACGCCCGCCTCGAGGAGTTCCCCGGAAGGAGTTGGCGACCAAAGATTGGTACGACGTTTGGTTTCCAAATCTCGCGCCGAGTGCCGGGACACTGAAGCTGGGCCTCAAAGCGAGGTCGGAGGCCGCTTGGACGGCGTTCAGCAAGAAGTTCAAGAGCGAGATGACCGCGCCGCACGCGAGGCATGATATCTCGCTGCTCGCGGCGCTTTCTCACTCCACGAATCTTGCGGTCGGCTGTTACTGCGAAAACGAGAATCGCTGCCATCGGTCGATACTGAAGCAGCTGCTCCTTCAGGCTGGAGCCGATATGGCGTAGCATAACCCTTCCGGCCGAAGTTCAAAGGTCGAATCCGGCCTGTTCCTCCCGCCGCGGAACGAAGGCTGAGGTTAGGGCTTGCGCCGGCCTTGGTGGAACTGCCAAAGCGAAGCCTCACCATGCAGGTTCCCGATTACGTCGCCACCTACCAGGAGCATCTTGCCCGGCTTGTGCAGACGCACGGGCGGGAAGCGGCGATGGAATGGGTCGTTGGCGGGCAATATCTGCAGATCGGCATCCTCGAGAGCAGCGCGCTTCTGACGTTGGGGCTCGAGCCACAGCACGCGGTGATCGATATCGGCTGCGGCTCAGGACGGCTGCCTTTTGCCTTGCGACACTATTTGCAGGGCAGCTTCCTCGGTACGGACCTTCTCGGCGAGGCGCTAGATTATGCCCGCGAGAAATGCGGCCGCTCGGACTGGCGCTTCATTCCTTCTTTCGATCCGGTGATCCCGGCGGATGATGATTCGGCGGACTTCGTGACTTTCTTTTCCGTGTTCACGCACCTGCTCGACGAGGACATCTTTCGCTTCCTCCGCGAGGCGCACCGGGTACTGCGTCCGGGAGGCAAGGCGGTCTTTTCATTCCTTGATTTCGAGTGTGAAACCCATTGGACCCTGTTCGAGGCGACGGTCGCCGACCGGAATCCGCGCCGGGTACTCAACAAGTTCATCTCGAAGGGAGCGATCAGACGCTGGGCGCGGGCGCTCGCTTTGGCGGAGGAGTCGATCCGCGACGGATACGAACCTTGGATCGAACTGACGGAGCCTTTCACCTATATCGATGGGCGCCGGGCGGAAGGGGTGGTGGAGTTCGGGCAGTCCGTCGCGGTGCTGCGCAAGCCGCCCATCTCTTCCGCAGCGGATCCCGCTTGAACCACCGTCGGCCCGCGCCCGTTTTCCACGCACCGTTCACGTGCACCCGACCCCGTCCCCCCGTCCGCCCCTCCCGTTTGAGCAGCGCGAGAAGGAACTCGAGCCGCTCGTGCGTCGAGCCGTCGACGAGGTGCGCTCCGCGATCGCCCACCGCGCGCCTGCTTTGTCCGGCGCATTCTTTTACGGGGCAGTGGGAGTGGACCCCAGGCATCTGGTGGTCTGGTATCTCTTCGCAACCGATCGCCAGAAGGAAGCGGCCGCGGCCAACGGGCTTCGTCTCGAACTTGACCGTTGCACCCGGGCGGCGCTGCGCGATGCAGGCTATCCCGCTGCCGCGCTGACCCTCATTCACGTGTCGTTTGCCTCGGACGAGGAAATAAACCGTGCCGGCGGATGGGCTTTCTTCAGATAGCTTTTCCCGACGCGCGCCCGGACGATGCGAACCAACTACCTGATCGCCCCGCTGCTCGGCCTGGTTCTCTTCGGTGGCTACTATGCCTATTGGAAGTCGCGCGCACCGGCTCAGCGTCCTTCGCAGGCGCTGCCCGCGGACCCCTACGTCGGACGGGACGGACGGAAAGCGGCCGAGGCGGAACTGGGGGCGGGGCGGCTCGTGCTCTTCGAGTCGGGAGCGCAGGTGAGCTGGGACGCGGAGCGTATTGAAATTGCGCGTACGAAGTATGGCGTGGAACTGCGACGCCTGCCCGATGCCACCACCGAGGCCGGCGCCCGTTATCTGGACGCGTTCAACCGCGTCATGCGTCCTGCGGTCCTGGGCCGGCATGGCCGTGGCTTCTTCGAAGTCTTGCATCGGGAAGCCATCGCCGCCCAAGCCGCCCGGAAGGCGCCGTAGCTGAAGAAGGCATCCGTCACGAAAGGTCTCGCCACTTCGGCGGAGTTCCCGCAGTTGGTCGCGAAGGCATCACCCCGGCCATGAACCCGACCTCCGCGAGCTCCGCGTCATGCGCGCCGCCGTGCGTGCTTCCCCTAAACGAGGAAGCTCGCTGGTTTCGTGAGGAAATCCGCCCCCACGAACGCGAACTTCGCGCCTATCTCCGCGGGCGGTTTCCTTCGCTGTCCGACGTCGATGACCTGGTGCAGGAAACCTACACGCGGCTTCTACGGGCCCGCCAACTCGGCCACGCCACGCTCACCCGAGCCTACCTGTTTGTCGTGGCGCGCAACGTTGCGCTCGACCTGCTCCGCCGCGAGCAGGTCGTGATCGTCGAGCGCATAGGTGAGATCGATCGGTTGCACCTGGTAGAGGAGGGACCCGATGCGGCGGAGAAACTCAGCCACTCCCAGGAACTGGCGTTGCTTGAAGAGGCGATGCTGGCGCTGCCGCCGCGGTGCCGGGAGGTGCTCACGCTTCGTCGGATCGAAGGACTTTCGCATCGGGAGATCTCGCAGCGCCTCGGCATCGCCGAAGCCACGGTCAACGCCCAACTGGCGATCGGACTGGTGCGCTGCCGGCAGTACCTCTGTGCCCACGGCGTGACCCGCGCGTGCATCCACGTCCCCGCCCACGCCTCTCATCATGTCCGCTGACGTCCAGCTCCAGCAGATCGAGGAGGCTGCCGCCGCGTGGATCGTGGAGCGGGATGCCGGCTTCAGGCCAGGACGTGAGCAGGAGTTCCAACGCTGGCTGGGCACGGATGGGCGGCATGCCGCCGCCTTCGCCGCGCTCGATGCCACCTGGACCCTTCTCGCGCTGCCGGCTGCGGTCCCGTCGAAACGGAGACGCTGGGCCCCATGCGGGCGTTGGCTGCGGCAATGGTCTCCCGCGCTGGCGGCCGCGGCGGCGCTCGTGGTGATCGTCAGGCTTTGGCAGGCGTCCGCTCCGGATGAGGTCCCGGCCAGGGCCGGCCCATATGCGACCGTGGCAGCGACCGATGTGGGAGCTTTGCGCGCGGTGACTCTGCCCGATGGCACTACCGTGCAGCTCAATACCGACAGTGCGATGGAGGTACAGTTTGACGCCACGACACGCCGCGTCCTTCTCACCCGTGGTGAAGCCTGTTTCCACGTCGCGCGGCAGCCGGAGCGACCCTTCATTGTGACCGCCGCGGGCGTCGACGTCCGCGTCGTCGGAACGGTCTTCAACGTCAGGTTGCGCCAGGAATCGGTGGACGTGCTGGTCACCGAAGGACGGGTGAAGCTGGAGGCTCCGACGGGCACGCATGGCCCGGCCGCGAAGGGAGGGCTGGCGCCGCGCCTGCCGGAACTCATCGCCGGACAGAAGCTGTCGATCGTCCTGCCGATGGTGCAGGCGCCGGAGGCGACGCTGCCGTCGACCCTGCCGATCCCGGTCACGCCGGTCGAGATTCGCCAGACGCTCGCGTGGCAGTCACGCCGGCTCGACTTCGATGCCACCCCGCTGAGCGAAATTGTCGCGGAGATCAATCGCTACAACCGGCACAAGCTCGTCGTCGTGGATGAGCGCCTGCAGGCCCGGCGCTTCGGTGGAAGCTTTCCGGCGAGCGACTATGCCACGTTGGTGCGGATGCTGGAAGTCGACTTCGGGGTCATTGCCGAGCAAGGGAACGGCGAGACGCGACTTCGGCTGCGGTCCGAGGTTCCCGCACCCGGCCGCTGATTGGCCGGGCGCCGTCGGCCGCGGCGGGCGGGGAGTCTTCCGCGAAATTCGGCTTAGAGAGTTACAGCGCCGGATTCGTTGTATCTGCGTGACCCCACATCTCCTCGCCTGCCTTCGTGCGGTTCTGGCGGCCGCGCTGCTGTATCCAGTTTGCTATGCCGCGACCGCCGGAGCCGCCGCCCGAAAATCATTCGACGTTCCCTCCGGAGCCGCCGCATCGACGCTGAAGCTCTTCTCCACCCAGGCGGGGGGCCACCTCCTTTACTCGGCGGATGCCGTCAGCGGGGTCACGACCAACGCGGTAAAGGGCGAATACCCGCCGCACGAAGCGCTGGACCAGATGCTCGAGGGCACGAGGCTCGTCGGGCGGCGCGATGCCGCAACCGGGGCGCTGAGCGTCACTCGCCGGGCCGCGGAACCCCCCGCGGGCGCGCGCCCGGCCGGCAGCGGCACCAACGGCAGCGACACCGGGCCCGGGCAGAGCGTGGTGGAATTGTCGCCGTTCACGGTGAATTCCGACCGCGACCGTGGATTCGTGGCCGCGAGTGCGCTCGCGGGCGGCCGGCTTTCGACGGACTTGCGCGACACGCCGGTCGCCTACTCGGTCCTGACGCGGGATTTCATCGAGGCGCTGAACATCACGAACCTCACCATGGCCCAGCAGTGGACGACAGGGTTCAACGAGATCGAGGACGACGGCCGGCAGAACCAGTTCGGCGACGGAGAGCGCGGCCGGCGGACGTTTCGCGGGGTGAGCAGCAACCAGCAGCAGATCGAGTTCTTTCCCGCGTATTACGATTATGACAGTTACAACCTCGAGCGCTTCGACTTTGCGCGCGGGCCCAACTCGATCCTGTTCGGCAGCGGCTCGATGGGCGGGACGGCCAACGGCCTGTTCAAGCGGGCGCTCACCGGCAAGCCGGTGCGGGAAGTGACGCTCGCGTTGAGTTCCTGGGACAGCTACCGCGCGACGGTCGACCTCAACCAGCCGCTGTCGTCGCGTCTCGCGCTGCGGTTCAACGGCCTCTGGGAGGAGACGCACACCTGGCGCGACACGGAGTATTACGATCGCCGGGCTGCCACCATTACGGGAACCTATCGTCCGTGGCGCGGCGGCAACCTGCGGGTCACCGCCGAGAAAGGGGACAACCACCGCAATGCCTCGCTTTCCGGCATGGGCGACCGCGTCTCCGGTTGGGATGGCACCACCACGTTTTCCGGCCGCATCACCGCCACGCCACCCAATGCCAACGCCGCCGGCATCTCCGTCTTCGGCGTCAACAACTTCATCTGGTCGCCGGGGATCATGGGCGGTGGCATCGTCGACTGGAACGGCCACGCGTTCACCCTTGGCGGCAATGCCAATGCCGCGGTTCCCGTCGGCGGCCGCCTCGTGGTCGGGCCGGTCGCGAACATCGATGCGCAGCCGCTGCTCGGCGCGATCAACGTCCCCGATTTCCGCTTCGACAACGTGTTTCGCGGGGCGCCGATGTTCTCGGTGCCGCCGCGGGAACGATCGACGTCGCTGGGCGGCGACTCCTGGGCGACGGCTTACGACAACGTGCACGTGGCGCTCGAACAGCAGCTCGGCAAACATGTCTTTCTCGGTGCGTCGGCCAACTATTCCTACAGCAAGGTGCTGACCCACTTCACCGTCGCGCGCGGCTTGAACAACCTCTACATCGACCTCAACCGGCTGCTTCCGACCGGAGAAAACAACCCCAACTTTCTCAACCCGTACTCCGAGTCCACGCAGGACTTCGATCATGTGACGCGGCGTTCCCGCAATGCGCGCGGCAATGCGGCCTTCGTGTTCGACGACACCCGGTTCGGCAGCTTCCGGCTCAATCTCGAAGCGGGCATCTCCGATGCGAACTTCTCGCGGATAAAACTGCGCATGATGGTGAAGGATCCCAACGTGGCGCCGCGCGACTGGATCGGCCAGATCGCACGTCTGCGCGTGTACTGGGGCGGCGCGACCGACCAGATCACCCCCGGCAATTACAACGTCATCGTCCCCGCGACCGGCTCCACGCGCAGTCTGCCGCTGGACTACGTGATCGATGTCGGCCGGCCCAACGACACGACGTCCATCGACGACACCTTCACCTACCAGCAGGCGGCCTTCGGGGCGAAACTGTTCAAGAACCGGGTGAATCTGCTGGCGGCTTTTCGGCGCGACGATTTCGAAAGCATCACCAACAACCTGCTCCTGCGTGGAGACCAGCCCAACGATTGGGACGGCAACAAGGTCTTGTTCCGGCCGCGTCCGCCCGCGGACTACTACTCGCTGACCTACGTGCCGAAGAACGCCGCCGGCCAGCCGACCGGGCCGCAGACGGAGGCGCTGGCGCGCCCGCGAACCGCCAACGTGCCGCAGCCGCAGTATGCCAATGATCGCTTCCGCGACGATTACTCGCTGCCGACGCTTGCCGGCATCGTGAACACGTACTCGGCGGGCGCCACCGTGCACCTCACGCGCTGGGCGAGCGTCTTTGGCAACTACGCGGAAACCTGGCTGCCGCCGGCGGGCGAGCTGCGCATCAACGGCGAGCCCTTTCTTCCGTCGATCTCCGAGGGATGGGATGCCGGCCTGCGCCTGACGCTCCTGGGTGACCGCGTCTCGTTCACCGCCTCGCGCTACGCCAGCCAGCAGGACAACATTGGCCGCGGCACCGGCACCAACGGCGGCCTGGCCAACGCGCTGGGCAACCTTTTCAACTCGATCGCGAACACGAATGTCCTCGGGGACCTTTCGGGTGCGGGCATGAACCAGCGCGGGATGCTCACCGTACCGGGCAACTACTTCGACACGGCCAGCCGGAAATCGAAGGGCTACGAGTTTGAACTGACCGCCAATGTGACCTCGCAGTGGCGCGTCTCCGCCAACTACGCGATCCAGGACGCGAATGAAGTCGACGCTTATGCGGACACGCGCGCCTACATCGCCGCGAACGATCCGCTCTTCCGGCAGATCCTGGGAGATGCCGGCGTCGATGTCGTCAACGGGCAGGCCGTGCTCCGCGCGGGCACCACGGGCCAGAATTCGCCCGACGCCGCGGGTGCGGTTTCCTCGTACAATCAGATGCACGAGATCGCCCGCAACCTCACTGCCGCCGAGCAGAAAGTCGCGCGGCTCGTCGAAGGCACGGGCAATGTCTTCACCGACTACACGATTCGCGACGGCCGGTTCAAGGACGTGAGGTTTGGCCTGGGACTCAACTACCGCGGCAAGGAGGTCATCGGCTATCGCGGCGGCGACACTCTTCGCACCGGCCCGACGACGGCGATCGACGATCCGGCGGTGGATGCGACCGACCCGGTTTATCGCAAGGCCTATTCGCTCTGGACGGGGGTGCTCGGCTATTCGTTCCGTCCGACGTCGAAGCTGCGGGTCAAGCTGGATTTCCGCGTGAGCAACCTGCTCAACGAGGATATGCTGCTCTATTACACGACGACGCAGCGTCCACCCAACGGTGACATCACCAACCCGTCGCGCGTCGCCACGCCGAGTCAGTTCTCATTCATCGTGCCGCGGAACTACACCCTGACGGCGACATTCGCCTTCTAGGGCATGGTAAGTGAAATCGCAGCCGCTCAGAGCAGGACCCTAAACGCAAAGACGCGAAGAAGAGCAAAGACCCGCCAAGAAAACCCGGCGAAACTTCGCGTTCCTTTGCGACTTTGCGTTTTGGATTGGGCTCCCGCAGCGCCGCGGTTGCGACCGGAGCGCGACGCTCGGAATACGGCCATGCCTTGCTGGTCACCGCAGTGAAAGCGAAGCCGCGCGCACCTGGCGGAGCGGGGCACAGCTCCACCCCGCACCCGTCCACGTGAGCCGGCCCGCAGATCGCCGCGATCAGCGGTAGCCGCTGAATGCCGGGATGACGGCGGCGGATGCGGCCGGTGCCACCGGCGCGGTCACCGCGGTCACCTTGAGTTCCCGCACGCCGCCGGGCGTATTCCAACGCACGACGTCGCCCGCGCGACAGCCGATCAGGGCCAGGCCGATCGGCGCGAGCACGGAGACCCGCCGGGCGTCGGCGTCAGCCCTTTCGGGCAGCGTGATGGCGTAGCTCTCCACCTCGCCGGTCGCCACGTCCTCGAATGTGACCGTGGAATCGAGCGTGACCAAGTCGGATGGAAGCGACGCGGGATCGAGCACGACGGCACGCTCGAGTTCGGCGCGAAGCTTCTGCAGGGTCGCGGAGGTGCGGTCGCCGGCCAAGGCGGACGAGAGCAGGGTCAGTTTGGCGTGGTCGGGACGGCTGAAATAGATGGGAGTCGGATTCATGACGGAAGGATGCGGATGACGGGCGGGAGGAATTGCGGATAGGACGGGTTGCCGGTGGCCCGAATGGGCGGGAGGAACGCACGCCCGCGCGCGCGTGCGTTCGTCGGAGGAAGGGAGACGGTTAAACCCGGCGTCTGCGCCCCGGTGCCGGGCGCGCAGGAGAGGCGCGCGGGGACCTAGGCGGCAGCACCGGGCCAGCCCGGACAGATGGAAGCCATCCGCGCGCCCGGGCATCGGGCGGCGGAGGTCGATCGGGACTGGAGCGAGAGTGCTTGCACCACGTGCACAGGTGCCCCCGCGACCGGGGTTGTCAAGCAGGTCGGGCCGTTTCCGCCGCGTAACGCGCAGGCGGATACCTACCGGCGGAGGCCGGCGCGGCGGTGGGCCGGAGAACGGACCCGTGGGCGGCGCATCTGCTCCGTCGGCGGCAGGCCTGACGGCGTGGAAGGATCGGCCGGCGCGGCCGGGGTGGGGTGATCCCGCGGCGTCATCGCGGACGCCACGGCCGGATTTCGCCTTGTCGCTTCCTGGAGGCGGACTAGGCTGACGTGACGGCGGCCGGGCGATTCTCTGCCTGGCTGAACTGCCAACCTCAACCTCCCGAAATCCACCTGCCGGCGGATGCCCGCTGCCGGCGGGTGGCGCCCGTCATGACGACCGCCCCTGTCCGTCTCCTGCTGGCGCGCACGCTGCGCGCGGCCCTCCTGCTATTCCTGGCGCCCGTGGCCTTCGCCCAGGTGCCCGCCACCGGCTCGATCGAGGGTCGAATCTTCGATCCACGCCGCGGTGAGTACGTGGAAAACGCCCGGGTGACGGTTGAGGGCTCCTCCCGGGAGGTCTTCAGCGATGCGACCGGCTATTTTCGCCTGCCGGACCTGCCGGTGGGGACGGCCCGAGTGTCGATCTTCTTTACCGGACGAGGGACGCAGACCGAGTCGATCCCGGTCGCGGCGGGCGAGCGGGTCGTGCGCGACGTGACGCTGACGGGAGGAGCGAATGCGGGCGCGCCCGGCGACGTGGTGAAGCTCGAGACGTTCGTGATCTCGTCCTCGAAGGAGATGGACGGGGCCGCGATCGCGATCAACGAGCAGCGCTTCGCGCGCAACATCACGCAGGTCGTGTCGGCAGACGAGTTCGGCACCATCGCCGACGGCAGCATCGGGGAGTTCATGAAGTTCCTGCCTGGCATCACCAGCGATTATACCGGCGGGGATGCGCGCCGCTTCTCGATCAACGGCGCCCCCGCGGACAACGTGCCCATTTCGATGGGTGGCTTCGAAATGGCCAGCGCGGCCGGCGCCGGGACGCGGCGGGCCGTCGAGCTCGACCAGGTATCGATCAACAACATCTCGCGAGTCGAGATCAACCGGTCGCCCACGCCGGATACTCCCGGGGCGGCGCTCACGGGCGCGGTCAATTTCGTGCCGCGTTCGGCCTTCGAGCGCAGCCGGCCGCAGTATAGCTACAACGTGCAGTGGATGTTCAAGGACGCCGAGGCCTCGCTGGGCAAGACTCCAGGACCGCGGTGGGGGGAATGGACGCGAAAGGTGAATCCCGGCTTCGACGTCTCCGCCGTCGTGCCCGTGACCAAGACCTTTGGGTTCAGCGTCTCCGGCGGGTATTCGCTCCAGTACACGCCGCAGCCCAACGTCGGGATGCAGTGGCGCGGCGCCGCGACGGCCACCAACCAGTCTGCGACTGCGAATCCGACCGGCACGGGCAATTGGTTTCCCGATACGACGCCCGACAACCCGTACCTGACCACCTTCTCGTGGCGCGACAGCGGGAAACACACGACGCGTCATTCCTTCGCCACCACGGTCGATTGGCGGCCGGCCCGCCACGATCGCCTTTCGTTCGGATTCCAGTACGGCATGCTGCGGGAGAACTTCGCGACGCGCGCCCAGACGTTCACGATCAACCGGGTCTCGCCCGGAAACTGGAGCCCGACGCACACCTGGGGCCAGGTGCCGACGTTCCCGGCCACCGGCACGCCGGTCAACGCCGGCCAGATGACGATCGCCAACAGCGGACGCATCCGGCCGGGACGGACCATTTCCCCCTCGTTGCGGTGGCTGCATGAAGGGCCGGTCTGGAAGTCCGACGCCGGCATCGCCTACGGGAACTCGCGTATTCATTACCAGGATATCGATCTGGGCGCCTTCAACGGCGTGACAGTGCAGCGCAACAACCTCCAGATCCTCTTCGACGACATCTTTTACCTGCGTCCCGGCCGGATCACGGTGCGCGATCACCTCGGCCGGTCCGTCGACCCGACGGACCTCGACAGTTTCTCGCTGGTTTCCGCCAACAGCAATCGCCAGCGGACGTACGACACCGTGCGCCAGGCGTACGCGAACATCCGGCGCGACCTCCTGGTGCGCGACACGCCGTTGACCGTGAAGCTGGGCGCCGACCTGCGTGAGAAGGTGCGCGACCTGCGCGGCCCCGGCGGTAACCTCGAGACGCACACGTATGTCGGCGCCGACGGACGGGCCAGCAACACGCCGTTCACCCAGGCCGGGCTCGTCAACGACGACAATCCCACGCGCTTCCTCGACGAGGCCTTTTCGCAACGATTGCCCGACTTCGGGCTGCCGCGGCAGGAGTTCGTCGACAACAAGAAGGTGTGGCTCGACACGCTGGCCAACCCGTCCCACTGGACGCGCAACGCGAACAGCGACTACACCGCCGTCACCAACTTCTCGAAGCGCGCCCAGGAAATCATCAGTGCGGCGTATGCCCGCCTCGATCTCTCGTTGTTCCGGAACCGTCTCCGCGTGGTCACCGGGCTCCGGGCCGAGCAGACCAACATCAAGGCCGAGGGGCCGCTCAATGACCCGACGCGCGCCTACCAGCGCGATGCCAGCGGCAATGTCGTTCGGAACGCGAACGGCCAGCCGGTGCTCCAGGTTCCCACCAATGCCGGCCTGCCTTATTCGCAGCTTACGCTGGTCGAGCGCGGCATGAAGGCGGACAAGGAGTACCTTCGTCTCTTCCCCAGCGTGAACCTCGGATACACGATTGCCGACGGGCTGATCGGCCGGGTGGCCTATTACCAGTCGGTGGGCCGGCCGGACTTCAACCAGTACGCCGGCGGCCTCACGCTCCCCAACACGGAGATCGTCAATCCCAACGATCGCATCACCGTCAACAACGTCTCCATCCGCGCCTGGCAGGCCGAGACCTACATGGCGCGGCTCGAGTACTACTTCGGGCGGCTGGGCCAGCTGCATGTCGCGTACTGGGTTCGCGACTACGAAAACATGTTCGGCAATGTCACGTCGCTGGTCACGCCGGAATTCCTCTCCGCCTTCGCGCTCGATGAGGAGACGTATGGCATCTATCAGGTGGTGACGCAGTTCAACGTGCCCGGGATCATCCGGACCAAGGGCATCGAGGCCGAATACCGCCAGGCGCTGACGTTCCTGCCGCACTTCGCCCGCGGGATCAGTTTCAACGTCAATTACAGCTCCCAGCGCGGCAAGAACACGTTCGACTACCTCCAGGACATGAATCCCTTCACCGTGAACTGGGGTCTCAGCCTGGTCCGCGAGAAATTCAACCTCCGGATCAACGAGAACTACCGGGGCATCCAGCGCCGGGCGGCGGTGACGGGGCGCAGCATCCAGGCCGGCACCTATAACTACCGACCCAAGCGCCTCTATATCGACGTATCCGGCGAGTATTTCCTCCGTCGCGGTCTCGGCCTCTTCCTGTCGATCCGCAACGTGGGTGGTGCGACCGAAGACACCAAGATCTATGGCGCGGATACACCCCGCTACGCCCGGTTTCGTCAGCGCGATGACTACTCGTCGCTCTGGACCGTGGGGGTCAAGGGCACGTTCTGACGCCGCCGGCGCGGGTCCGCGATCGAAGGCTCAGCCGGGATTCACAAATCTTTTCCATGCGGCACGGCGCCGGACGGCGATAGGCAAGGGTGGTGCGGCGCGTGCCGCCGCGCCCTCTTTCCCCTTGCCGCGCTTCGTCGTACTCCTCCTCTCCGTCCTCCTCGCCCGTGCGTTGCACGCGGACGTGGTGATCAGCGAGATCATGTACCATCCGGCGTCCGAACGGGCGGCCGATGAATACGTTGAACTGCACAACACCGGTGCTGCTGCGGTCAACCTGGCCGGGTGGTCGCTGGCGAGCGGCGTCGCGTTCACTTTTCCCGATGTCGTCCTTCCGGCCGGAGGGTATCTGGCGGTCGCGGCGGACCGCGCGGCCTTTTCCGCCCGTTACCCCAACGTCTCGAACCTGGTGGGCGGATGGACGGGCCGGCTCTCCAATTCCGCCAACACCCTGGTCCTGCTGGACAACCGGGGCGTCAGCGTGGACGAGGTGCGCTATGCGGACGACGGCGACTGGGCCGTGCGCGAGCGGGCCGAGTCCGATGCCGGCCATCGGGGCTGGCGCTGGCGCAGCCCCGCTGACGGCTTCGGCCGATCGCTCGAGTTGATCCATGCCGGTTTCGACAACAACGTTGGCCAGAACTGGGCCGCGAGCGCCGTCCCCGACGGCACGCCCGGTGCAGCCAACAGTGTCGCCGCCGCCGACATCGCGCCGGTGGTTTCCGGGGTCAGGCACCTTCCCCTCGTGCCCACGAGCGGGCAGATGGTGACCGTACGGGCCACGGTGCGCGACGATCGGGGGGCGGTGCCGCTGGTGACCCTCGCGTTCCGGCGCGACGGAGAGACGGCCTGGACGGTCGCGCCGATGTTCGACGACGGAGCGCACGACGATGGGGTCGCGGGCGACGGCGTTTTTGCCGCGCAGATTTCGCCGCAGCCGGACGGGACGATCGTGGAGTTTCATGTTTCCGCGAGCGACGGCGCGCGTTCCCGCACCTGGCCCGCGCCCGCCATGAACCGATCGGCCGATGCGCAGCCCTACGTCGCCGAGCAGTCGCAGAACTGCCTCTACCAGATCGACGACCGTCCGCATGCGGGAGATCAGCCGCTTTACCGCCTGGTGATGAAGGCGGCCGATCGCGCCACGCTGGCCGCGATCAACCTCGGCACCGGCGGCGGCAGTCATGCGCGGTTCAATGCCACCTTCCTCAGCTTTGACGGCACCAGCACGGAGGTGCGTTACCTGACCGGCGTGCGCAATCGCGGTCACAGCAGTGCGACGCGCCAGCCGCAGAGCTTCAATGTCGCCATCCCCGCGGCCTCGAACTGGAAGGGCAGGACGGCGCTGAACTTCAATGCCCAATACACGTATCTCCAGCTCCTAGGCAGCGCCTTCATGCGCCGGGCGGGGCTCGTGGCGGCCGAGTCGCGGGCCATCCAACTCCGGGTCAACAATTCCGATCCGACGCAGGGCGCCAGCGGGGCGCCGGCGTTCGGACTCTACGTTTGCAACGAGGTGCACGATTCCGAGTTTGCCGGGCACCATTTCCCCACTGACAGCGGCGGAAATCTATACGGCGTGCGTCGCACCGACGACGCGCCGTACGAGGAGGGCGACTTCACGGCGCTCTCTCCCGCCGGCCGCAACGGCGGCGATCCGTTTCGTCGTACCTACGGGAAGGAGACCAACGTCTCCGAGGATGACTGGACGGACCTGGTTGCGCTGACGCGGGTCCTGGGCAAGGGCCGGTTCACCACGCTGGCGGCTGCGCCCACCTGGGACGCGGATTACGCCACGGCGGTCGAGTCTCGCGTCGACGTCGGCCAGTGGATGACCTGGTTCGCCGCCCAGACCCTCGTCGGCAACGGCGAGACCAATCTCGGCAACGGCTACGGCGACGACTTCTACGTCTATTTCGGAGTGACGGACCCGAGGGCCCGCCTGATTCCGTACGACCTCGACACGGTCCTTGGGGACGGGGACGACCCGGTGGGACCGGACGAAGGCCTGTTCCCGATGATCCGGCACGGCTCGGGGAACTACGATGCGCTGACGCCGACGCCGTTGTATCCGTTTTTCCGGCACCCGGCATTCGCCGGGCGGTACCTTGCCCGCCTCCGGGAATTGCTGGCCGGGCCGCTCTCGGTGGTGAACGTCGAACGACTCATCGACCAGACGCTCACCGGCCTCGTCGACGGAAATCTGCGCGCGCAACGCAAGGCGTGGTACGCCGCGCGGCATGCGCACGTGAGCGCGCTGCTGGCCGGCCGGCTCACCGTGAGCGCGGGTCCACCGGTCGACTCGGCCTCCGGTTTTCCGAGGAGCACCACGGCGTCCGTCACGCTCACCGGCCGGGCGGATCCAACGCGCACGGCGAGCGTGCGCGTCAACGGTGTCGCGGCCGCCTACGAGCCCTGGAAGGTCGCGACCACGGCGGCGGCGGGAAATCGTTTCACCGTCACCTTGGGCGAGTGGACGCTCGGTGGCGTCGCGCTCCAGCCCGGCGTGAACCGCGTGCTCGTGCAGGCGTTCGACGCCGCCGGCGAGGAAATCGACCGCCTGCGCCACGAGGTGTGGTATGACGATGGCTCCGTCGCGGCGGTCGGCGGCACGATCGCGGCGAACGCGACGTGGACGGCGGCCGGCGGACCGTACCGGCTGAACGGACCCGTCACCGTCGGCCCCGGCGCCACGCTGACGATCGAAGCCGGGACCACGGTTTACATCTCGACTGGCAGCGACCTGGTCGTGGCCGGCGGCGGACGATTGATCGCCGAGGGCACGGAGGCGCGACCGATCCACTTCACGCGCGTGCCCGGCTCCGTTGCGAGCGGCGGCACGATCCGGATCGAAGGCGCGGCGGGGGTGGGAGAGTCGCGGCTCGTGCATGCATTCTTCAACCACGGGGGAGATCCCGCGGTGAGCTGCGAAGCCGGATCAAACGTCGTCCTCGAGCGGTGCGAGTGGCTGCGCAACGACATTCCGTACCTCGAGCTCAATGGCGGGTCGTTCGTCGTCAGCCACTGCATCTTCCCGTCGGCCCTGCCGGGCACGTACTTCGAGGCGATCCACGGCTTGGGGGCGCCGCCGGCGGGCGGGCGGGCGATCATTCGCGATTCGTTCTTCGGCCGGATGAACGGCTACAACGACGTCATCGACTTCACCGGAGGCAACCGGCCGGGCACGATCCTGCAGCTCTACAGCAACGTGTTCGTCGGCGCCGACGACGACATCGTCGACCTCGACGGCACGGATGCATGGATCGAAGGCAACCTCTTCATGGGGGTGCATCGGGTCGGCACCCCGGACTCGGCCAGCGCGATCAGTGGCGGAAGCGCCCTCGGCCACACCTCCGAGATCACGATCGTCGGCAATCTCTTCATCGACGTCGATCAGGCGCTCACGGCCAAGGAGGGCAATTTCTACACCTTCCTCTACAATACCGTCGTCGACCAGAATTCGCGCGGGAGCGACGAACTGCGCGAGGACATTGCCGGCCGGCCCGACGTCTTTCTTCCCGCGGTGATCAACCTGGGCGATCACGGCGTGCCCGGCGCGCGCGGCGTGCTGGTCGAAGGCAACGTGATCCACTCGGCGGAACGATTTCTTCGCAATTACACCGGGGCGGAGCGCGTCACGCTCAATCACAATGTGCTGCCGCCCGGGCTCGCGTGGAACGGTCCCGGCACCGGCAACGTGAACGGTGCGGCGCTGCTGGCCGGGATCGAGCACGATCCGGTCCGGGGAGTGCTGAACCTGCCCGCGCCGACCCGGGAGAACTTCACGCGCGTGCTGGCCGAACTCCGCCGACGGCTCGCGCCGGCAGCCGGGTCGCCGGCGATCGCTTCCGCGCCCGGGGGCACCAACCGCGGGGGCGGGCGGCCTCTTGGCGTCAGCCTCGCCGGCGTGCCCGCGACCCCGACGCCCGCCACCGCTGCCACGATCTCCGTCGGGCCGTGGCTGGGAGGAGCGGAGCTGCCGGCGGGCCCGGGGTTCTTTCCTGCCGGATCGGGGTGGACGCATTATCGCTGGCGCCTGGATGGCGGCCCTTGGAGCGGAGAAACTCCGGTCGCGACGCCGATCACGCTCGCGAACCTCTCGGCGGGCGACCACTCGCTCGAGGTGTCGGGACGTAACGATGCCGGGACGTATCAGGACAGTCCCGACCTGGGCGCGAGCGCCCGCGCGACTCGCGCGTCCTGGCGGGTGGACCCCGCGCTGCCGATGCCGGCGCCGCCCTCCGTGCGCATCAACGAAGTGCTGGCGAGCAACACCCGGACCGCCGGCTTCGACGGTGTCTACCCCGACGCCATCGAACTGGCCAATGTCGGCGCCGTGCCGGTCGATCTCGGAGGCTGGGGGCTTTCCGACAATGCGTCCCAGCCTTTCAAATACACGTTCCCCGCGGGGACGATGCTGGCGCCGGGGGCGTATTTGGTGGTCCATGCGAGCAGTCATCCCTCCGTGCCGACGCCGCGCACGGGCTTCGGTCTCGGGGCCAGCGGAGACGACCTCACGCTGACGCGCAGCGCGGCGGCGGGAGGCGGGGTGGCGGATCGCATCGCCTGGGGGCCGCAGCTGGCCGACCTGAGCATCGGACGAAGCGCGGGCGGTGCATGGACCCTGGGTCGGCCCACCCTCGGCGCCGCCAACGTGGCGGTACCATTGGCCCCGGCGAGCGCGGTGCGGATCAACGAGTGGCTCGCCGACGGCAGCGCGCAGTTTGGCGCGGATTTCATCGAGCTCTTCAACCCCGGCACGGCACCGGTCGATCTGGGGGGCCATTTCCTGACCGACAATCCGGTGGGCTGGCCCGATCGCAGCGCGATCGCGCCGCTCACGTTCATCGGCAGCGGCGGTTTCCTGACCTTCAAGGCGGATCGCGACCTGGCGGAGGGACCCGACCATGTCGACTTCCGACTCTCGCCGTTGCAGGGAGAGATCGGTTTCGCGGCGCCCGACGGGACCCTGATCGACAGCGTGCAATACGGGCCCCAGCGCACCGACGTCGCGTATGGCAGGGTTCAAGGGGCGTCGCTGCTGGTGCCGCTGGCTCCCACGCCGGGCGCGGCCAACGTCGTCAGCCCGGGCGACCGCGATGGCGACGGGCTGCCCGACGCGTGGGAGATCGCATTTGGTCTCGATCCCGCCGATCCTGCGGACGGCGGCCGCGATGCGGATGGAGACGGCCACGGCAATCTGGCGGAGTTTCGCGCCGGTTCGAATCCTCGCGACCCCAACGACGTTCCGCGCGTCCCCGCCACGCCGGTGGTAAACCTTTCCGTCCTGACGACGCTCGCGGAAGGCGAAGTCATGACCGTCGGCGCGTCGATCGGCGGCAGCGGCACGACCGGCGGCAAGGCGCTGGTGGTGCGCGCGGCGGGACCGTCGCTGGCATCGTTCGGCGTGAGCTCCGTGCTGCCCGATCCCCGGCTCGCGCTTTTCAGCCAGTCGAACGGAGCCTCGCTCGCGAGCAACAACGACTGGGCGGGCGACAGCACGCTGCTCCGTGCGTTCGGCCAGGTGGGAGCCTTCCCCTACGCCGCGCCCACGTCGAAGGATGCGGCCCTCGCGCCTCCCGGCCTCGAGGGCGGCGGTTATTCGCTGCAGATCGCGGACGGCGGCGGCGGGTCCGGCACGGTGATCGCGGAGCTCTACGATGCGACGCCCGGCGGGGACTTCACGGCGGCAACCCCCCGGCTCATCAACCTCTCGGTGCTCAAACGTATCGACGCCGGCACCACCCTCACGGCGGGCTTCGTGCTCGGTGGCGACACACCGCGCGACGTCCTCGTGCGAGCGGTGGGTCCCTCGCTGGCGCAGCCACCCTTCAACGTGTCGGACGCGCTGTCCGATCCGCGCCTTGTCCTCTACGACAATGCGACCGGGGCGAGGCTGGAAGCGAACGACGACTGGGGCGGCGCGGCGCCCCTGACGGCGGCGTTCGCGGCGGTGGGCGCGTTTCCCCTCGCGGGCGGCGCGACGCGCGATGCGGCCCTGCTCGTCCGGCTCGCGCCGGGAGCATATAGCGTCCAGATCTCCAGCGGCGGGCCGGGTGGCGTCGCACTCGTTGAAGTGTACGAATCGCCCTGAGCCGGAGCGGTCGACCCAGTCTATAGGATGGGGCGGGCAGTAACAGCGCGCGAGTCTGTTGCGGCCCGCGATGAATCCAATTCATCGATCGCCCATTGACGCCGGCGCGACAAATGCTCACGGAAGTATCCCGTTGGTTACCGGTGCGACGACCCCCGCGCCGTTTCCCCTTCGCTCTGCGAATTCCATCCATCGACGACGATGAAACAACCAAGTCCATCCGCCAGGGGGCTGCGCCTCCTGTTTTCCGTCCTGTGTCTCCTCCCGTGGCTTGCGTTCGCGCAGGGTACCGGTGCGATCAGCGGGCAGGTCAGCAACGCCGCCACCCGCTCCTACCTCCAGGGCGCGGTGGTGGAAATCGCCGGGACGTCGCTCGCGACCACGACGGACCGCGAAGGTCGGTTCGAGTTCTTTGGCGTGCCGGCGGGATCGGCGACGCTGGTGGTGAGCTTCACGGGCCTCGATTCGAAGCGTATCCCCGTAACGGTGACGTCCGGCGGGAAGGCGACCATGGACGTCGAGCTTACGTCCGACATCTACAAGATGGAGAAGTTTACGGTCGCGGGTGAACGTGAGGGCACGGCCAAGGCCGAGACCTTGCAGCGCCTCGCTCCCAACGTGAAGAACGTCGTTTCCTCCGACACGTTCGGCAACATCGCCGACGGCAACATCGGCGACATGCTCCAGCACGTCGTCGGCATCACCGCCGACTACAACGGCCCGGACGTGCGCCAGATCTCGATCCGCGGCGTGGGTTCCGCGCTCAGCACCGTCACCATGGATGGCGCGCAGCTCGCGAGCGCCCAGTCCGCCGGCACCGGCCGCCAGTTCGAGTTCGAGACCGCCTCGCTCGGCAACATCGAGTCGATCGAGGTCACGAAGGCCCCGACCCCCGACATGGACGGAGCCTCGATCGGCGGCACGGTGAACCTCGTGACGAAGAGCCCGTTCGACAGCCGGCAGGGCCGCGTTTTCACGTACACGCTGGGACTCGCCTCGCAGCCCACCTATGCCGGCCCCGTGGAAGCCCGGTGGAAACAGCCGATCCGCGGGTTCGGCCCGTCGGTGAATTTCAACTACTCGGACGTCTTCGGCGCGAAGCGCAACTGGGGCATCACCCTCACCGGCACCGTGCACAGCCAGCCGGCCGGTGGCGCGCTCATCGCCAGCAGCTACGAGCGTCGCAATGACCCGGGACCCGCCTTCGCCAACAGCATCAGCCGCTACATCGTGAACGGCGCCACCCGCTCGCGCATCGCGACGGGCGCGAAGATCATGTACAAATGGAGCGAGCACACGACGATCTCGGTCAACAACGTCTACAATTTCTTCCACGAGAACAACGACACGCGCTTCCACACGCTGAACTCCGCGGTCACGACGAATGCCGCGCTGCCCAGCCTCATCGCGACGGTCGACGCCAACGGCAACCGCACCGGCGGCGGCTTCGTGAAGCCCGGCTACACGCCGACGTTCACGCAGATCTTCGCCAACAGCGTCGAGCCGGCTGCCCCTGGGCCTGGCACCCGCGACGTCGCCTACTACACCTCCCGTTGGACGAATCTCGGCGGCATGGCCTCGCTCAACGTCTCGTCGAATGACAAGTCCGGCCGCACGTACGTCTTCGCCCCGAGTGTCCGCCACCGCTGGCCCGGCCTGCAGATCGACTACAGCCTGTCCTACTCGGACTCGGCGACGTACTACGACGTGATCCACGAGGACGACAAGTACAGCGCCCGCCCGACCGGCACGGTGTACCTCGAGATTCCGAACGTCGGCTTCGTCATCGATCGGTCGCGCGACCCGAAGATTCCGACCGTGGGCCAGACCCAGGGGCCCGACTGGCAGAATTTCAACAATTACAGCCGACTCCGTCTCGACCAGACCGACCTGCGCGGCTTCGACCGGGTGTACTTCGCCAACTTCGACCTGAAGAAGGACCTTGCGTTCAAGATGCCGAGCTTCGTGAAAACCGGCGGCGTCTTCAAGCGCCAGACCCGGCTGCTCTGGAACAACCCGCACCGGTACTTCTACACCGGGCCGGACGGCATCCTGAACACGGCCGACGACAACCGCGGCATCGAGATCTTCAACGCCTTCCCGAAGGACCGCACCTGGGACGAGCGGGAATACTATGCGGATCGTGGCGGCGTGCCGCCCTGGGTCGATCCGTACAAGGTCGCCGCCCACCGGCGCAACTACCCGGGACTCTGGAAAGAGGACGTGGACCTGTTTTCCCGGCAGCGGCTGACGTCCGAGCAGGAGATCGAGGAACAGATCTTCGCCGCGTACGTGATGGCCAACACGCGCCTCACCCGCAGCTTCTCCGTCCTTTACGGTCTCCGGATGGAGGATACGCGGGTGGAGGGCGAGGGGCCGCTGAACTATATCTCGCCGGCCGAGGCCGCGCGCCGTGCCGCCTGGGTCGGGCCGGTGACGGACGCGGAGATCATCCGTCGGAACACCGAGCAGTACGGGCGCCGCTCCACCAGCGAGGGCAAGTACCGGTTCTATCTGCCGGGCGTGCACCTGAAGTACCAGCCGACGCAGAGCCTGGTCACGCGCCTGAGCTGGTCCACCGGCGTCGGTCGTCCTCCCTTCGGCAACATCATTCCCAACACGACGGTCAACGATTCAGCCCAGACGCTCTCGATCACCAATCCCAGCCTGAAGCCGCAGTATGCGCGGAGCTGGGACTTCAGCGCGGAGTACTACTTCAACCCGCAGGGCATGGTCTCGTTCGGCGCCTTCCACAAGAAGATCAACGACTACATCCAATCCGACAGCAGCCAGATCGTCCCGACCGGGCAGAACAACGGCTTCGACGGCCAGTATGCCGGCTATCGGATCACGACGACGTTGAACAGCGGGTGGGCGCAGATCCGCGGCGTTGAGTTCAACTACCAGCAGCAGCTCGCCTTCCTTCCGGGCTGGGCGCGCGGCTTCGGCGTCCAGGCCAACATCACCAAGCTGTGGACGAAGGGGAACAACTCGGCGTTCGTCACCGGCCCGGGCAGCAGCGCGGGCGGCACGCTGGCCGGCTTCCTCGACCTCTCGGGCAACCTCGGCCTGAGCTATCGGGGCTACGGCTTCGACCTGCGCCTGCAGGCGGTGCACCGCGGCGAGTACCTCATCTCCAATTCCACGACGCCCGCGCTCGTGACCTGGCAGAAGCCGAAGACCAGCTGGACCTGGAAATCGCGCTACGCCTTTTCGCCGCGCCTGAGCGTCTTCTGCGATCTGGAGAACTTCACCGCGACCCTGCTCGACAATCGCTACGCCGCCTACGAGGACCGCCCGAGCTATTGGCGGACCTTCCACACCAAGGTGGTGTTCGGCATCTCAGGCCGGCTCTGAGCGACGGCACCGTCTTGGCGATCGACGCCGCAGCCTCTCCGGGCTGCGGCGTTTTTTTTTGTTCCCACGTCCGGTTACCGTTGCCTGGCGGGCAATGCAGCACGACCTCGGCTCTTCCATGAAACGACCGCGTTGAAAGGCGCGCGGCTCGTCCGCAAGCCGGACTCATGCACGTGGCCTTCAAATCAGCCATGAAGAAGGCCGTACTGAAAGGTGGAGCGGCTTGTCCTCAAGCCGCTGCGGACCGCTCCGTCGCATGTCACCCGCCTGGGGACAGGCGGCTCCACCGCTCGGAGCGCAGCCGTCCCAGGGTGGGTTTATGCCCGGTCAGGCGTGATCGCGGACGATTTCGGCGCAGCGGGGGCGGTCACGGTTCCCGCGTATCGCCGAGGCAGTAGAGGTGTGAATCCGTCCGGTAGATCAGTTCGTCACCCGAGATCGCGGGCGAGGCGGTGATCCGCTCGTCCAGCGTGTTGGTCGCGAGCAAGGCAAACGTCGGACCCGCGCGCACGACGAACGTCTTCCCTTCGATGTTGCTGACGTAGATCCGGCCGTCACTCGCCACGGGCGAGGAATTGCATTCTCCGCCCAGCCGTTCCCGGTAGTGCTCCTGCCCGGTCCTGCCGTCGAGACAGACGAGGGTTCCGTTGTCCAGCAGGGCGTAGACGAGGCCGCGGTAGTAGAGCAGAGAGGGCTCCACCGCGCCGGGGCGTTCGCTTTCCCAGAGCTCCTCCGGCGGCTGACCGTCCCCGCGCAGCCGGAGCGCATGGATCCGGCTCTGGCGCCACAGGTGAAGAAACACCATCCCATCGCCATGAACCGCGCTCGAGATGATCTCGCCGTTGAACGGTCCCGCGCCGGTGCCGTACTGCCAGCGTTCGGCGTGAGTGCGGGCGTCGAAGGCCGTGAGCCGGTTCTTGCCGAGCACGAGCAGGTCGCGCTGGCCGTGGTGGTCGATCACGAGCGGGGTCGCGTGGGCCGTGCCGATCGGGCGCGGCACCTGCCACGCGATCGCGCCCGTCTTCGGGTCCAGGCCGACGAGATAACAGGGCCCGGTGTGGTGGTCCCACGCGAAGACCACCGCGTCATCGAGCACCACCGGACTGGGCGAGTAGCCCCATGCCATCTTGGGATCGCCGAAATGTTCGATATAGCGCGTGACCCAGACGAGCTTCCCGTCGTGCGTGTAGCGTGCGATATCGGCGTTTCCGAACGCGATGTATACGGCGTCCGGTGTCACCGTGGGCGTGTTGACCGCCAGGTTGGATTTCTTGTGCGTGCGCTGGTTCGCCCCGAGGCCGAAATCATGCCGCCACCGTTCGCGGCCCGTGGCGCGGTCGTAGCACAGCGTGAGGAGCTGCTTTCGTCCGTCGACCTCCACCTGCGACGTGACGAACACCCGCTCGCCGCGCACGACCGGTGAACTCGTGCCCCAGCCGGGCAGCGCGACCGACCAGCGCACGTTGGTCTTTTCCGCGGCGTCCCAGCGCAGCGGCAACCGGCGCCCGTCGGCCACGCCGTCCGCCTGCGGTCCGCGCCAGCGAGGCCAGTCGCGGGAAGGCTCCGCGGCGGCAAGGGAGCAGGCGGAGAAAACGGCGGACGCCAGCAGGACGGGAAATCGTTTCATGACGCGATGGAAAGTGTGTCGGGTGCGCGACGCGTTCGCGGCGGGGAGCAGACCGACGGTCGCAGCGTCAGAGAGGCACCTAAAGGGGAAAGTTGTGAGATAAAAGTGCCAGTCCACGCCCGGAGTTCGTCCGTTGCGGGCTTGCCCCGTCGTCGGGTCCGCGCGAGCGTGCCTCGGTCGTCTCCCCACCCGTCACGCCCAATTCCCGCGTCCTGCGCTTGCCATGAAAATCCCCTCTCGCCGTGCCTGGCTTGTCGTCTTCCTGACGCTCGCGGCGTGGCCGCTTTGGTCGGCCGAACCCGCGGTCGCAGCGGAGGAGAAGATCCCCCCGGAGCGGCTGCAGTTGAAGGTGGAGCGCGTCTATGCGGCCGCCGAGGGTGCCGCCCGGTTCCGCGCCTATGTGGTGAAGTGGAAGGGCCAGGAGGTGGTCGTGAGCGACGGCCTCGCCCAGACCGATTACAAAGTCGGCGACACCATCACGGTGCTGGCGATGAATCACCCGTTCCCGCAGGGACGTGAGGACCACCGGCTGCTGGCATTCGTGGTGATGCCGCCGCGGCCGGGCCGGCCCTGATCAGCAGGACATGCGCGCGCCGACGCTGCCTTGGTTTCTCCTGCTGGGCACGGTGCTCGCCGGCGGTTGTGCGCGTCCGGGGCCTTTTTCGGAAGACCCGGCGGTTGCGGCCCGTCAGGTGGAAAAGGTCCTGCCCCGGGGCCTGAGCGAGAAGCGGGCGAGGGAGGCCCTGTCGCTCCGCGGCTTCACGTTGTCGCGCCTCAGTACCGACCGTGCGGCGAACCACCTGCTCGTCGCAACCTCCGTACACGAGGAGCGGATGTGGCAGGTCGGCGTCGTGATGGTGAATGCGCATGTAGCCGGGACAAGCGTGACCATCACCGATTTGCGGTCGCCCGCCCGATGATCGGCTTTGACGCTCGGAGCCGTTTTCGCCCCAACGTGCCGCGATGCCGAAAGGGTCGATCCCATCGCCGCAGAGGGTCGGCGCTGACCGTCCGGGCATGAAACCGGTCACGTACATTCTGCTGGGACTGCTGCTCGTTTGTCCCGCCGTCGCTCTCAGCCGCCTGGCCGCGCACGCGCCGGTTTGGCTCCTGATCGGGGCACCCGCGGTCGTCTCTCTCGTGACCGCGGCGGCGTATCGGAGTGACAAGCGCCGCGCCGGCGAAGGGAGCTGGCGGATATCTGAAACGACGCTGCACCTCCTGTCACTCGCGGGAGGATGGCCCGGGGCCTTCGTGGCCCAGCGCGTGTGGCGGCACAAGACGGCGAAAGCGTCGTTTCAGCTCGTGTTCTGGGTGACCGTGGTTGCTTACCAGTTCGCGGCGATCGACGTGCTCAGCAACGGTGAAATCCGGCGACTGCTGTGGGCAGCACTCCGAAAGCACGCCGGCGCGTGAGCGAAGGTCGCGACGCCGACGGACCCTTCGGTGTATCCAGCCGCGCCCTTCGCGCTGCCTTGCCGCGCCGCACGCTCGCAACAGAAGTGGTACGGGTCTGTGGATCAGTTCTTTCCCGCGGGTGGGCTTGTCGGCGTCGGCTCCACCGACGTCCCAGACTGTTGCAGCGGCGGGGAGGGCCGGTTGGTGTCGTCGTCCGCCCGGCGCGAATACACCACGAGGATCCAGGCGGTGATAATAAAGAATACCGCCGCGCCGACCACAATCGCGAGGTTCACCTTGGTGGTGGCGCGCTTGAAATCCACTTCAGGGACGCCGGTGCTTTCCTTGTCGATGGCCATGGGAGAGGGGTGTTCAGGGCTGATCGCGATGTTTGTGCTGTTCCGTTCCGGTCAGCTCGGGGCGCTCGAGTGAATCGGGCCGGCCGCTTTGCGGGGGGCGCGTCGTTCGGCGGGTGACGATGAGGTAAAGGGCGACCGCGCCAGCCAGGATGACGATCGCCGCAATGAAGATGGGATTCATGCCTGCATCCTTGGACCGATCCAGCCGGCGGCGGTTCAGGCTGCCCCGTACCGGAAACCTCCGGTCACGCTGCGCGAATTCGCCCCACCCGGCATGGGGGATCGCACGCGGCGGCAGCTTCGCCGCCGGGCGACGTCAGGTTTGGAACTGCGCCAGCTTGGCCACCAGTTCCTCCTGCAGTTTGTCGAAGGGTTCCGAGAACTTCTTCAGTCCCTCTTCCTCGAGCTGGCGACTGACGGCTTCGAGGTCGATCGCGGTCGCGTCGAGTTCGCGCAGGATGGCGCGCATGTCATCGAGCCCCTCTTCCAGGCGCGGCGCCGCCTCGCCATGGTCGCGAAACGCCTCGAGCGTCTTGCGGGGCAGGGTGTTGATCGTGTCCGGGCCGATCAGCGCCTCGACGTAGCGCACGTCCCGCTCTTCCGGGTTCTTCGTGCTGGTGCTGGCCCAGAGCAGACGCTGCGGCCGCGCTCCGGCGGCGGCCAGCCGGCGGAAACGTTCGCTGGCATGCAGCGTCCGGAAATCCTGATACGCCTGCTTTGCGCAGGCAATCGCGACACGTCCGCGCAGCCGCGCGGCCAGCGCCGCGTGCTGCGCGTTGCGCTGCGCCAGTTCCTCGAGCATCGGGTCCACGGCGAGGTCGATCCGGCTCAGGAAGAAGCTCGCCACCGAAGCCACGCGATCGATCGGGCGGCCGGCGGCGTGCCGGTCCTCCAGGCCGCCGAAGAAGGCGTCGACCACGGCCCGGTAGCGCACGAGGCTGAAGAGCAGCGTCACGTTGATGTTGATGCCGTCGGCGATCAACGTGCGGATCGCGGGAAGGGCCGCTTCGGTGGCGGGGACCTTGATGAAGACATTGGCCCGGTCGAGACGCGCCCACAGATCGCGGGCTTGGGAGAGCGTCTTCCCCGTGTCGTGGGCGACGTGCGGCGACACTTCGAGACTCACGTATCCGTCCCGTCCCCCCGTCCGCTCGAACACTTCCCGGAACTGGTCCGCGGCGAGCTGCACGTCGGCAATCGCGACCCGGTCATACGCCTGGTCCGCCGTCTCCCCCTTTTCGGCCGCTCGGCGCAATGCCGCCTCGTACTCGTCGCCGGAGGAGATGGCCTCCGCGAAGATCGCCGGGTTTGAGGTGACGCCGGTAAGGCCGTCGTGGTCGATCAGACGCCGCAGGTCGCCGTCGGTGACGAAGCTGCGCCGGATGTAGTCGAGCCACAGCGACTGGCCGTGGGTGGTGAGGGCTTTCAAGCGATTCATGGCAGGGTGGGTTCAGGATTGTCGAGGGCTCGTCGCGCCGACCGGGGCGGGCCTGGCAGCTTCGGCCAGCCGGCGGGCGGCGGCGGCGATCGCGGCGGCGGAAATGCCGGCGAAGTCGCGCAGTTCCTCGCCGGTGCCGCTCGTAGGGGTGCGATTGACCGCCAGCACCGTGACCGGCACCGGCT
>CALFZM010000325.1 GCA_937952235.1 uncultured Opitutia bacterium
GCACCGGACTCAACGCGAAGGTCTGGTAGATTTCCTCGGGCGCGTCCTGGTGGGCGACCTGCCGCCGTACCCCCTCCAGCCGCGCGCCCCCGCCCGTCGTGCGTACTCCCGCCACCGTGGCCGCCACCGCGGGCCAGACGTCCGGCCAGACCTCCGCCGCCGGCAGGCCCCACGCCCCTTCCGCCCGTGGCCCGAGCATCGGCGCAAAGGCCGGATTGAAGGCGATGCGCTCCTCGGCGCCCCACGTGAGCCAGATCGGCTGGGGCGAGGCCTCGATCGTCGCCAGCAGCGGACGCAGCCACGCGGGCACCGCCGCGCGTCCGTCAACCGCCGCTCGCGCGACGAAGGCACCGTCCGGCGAGGCGGCCGGTCTCGCGGGTTCGGGGGCGGCTGGACTGGGAAACGTGGGATGCAAGCGCGACGGCAAGAACTGCACGAAAGGAACGACGGGCGGAACGCGTGAAATCGCGGCGGCGGAAATTAACCGTTTCTGCACCGGGCGCCGCCCGGTGTGGTGGCCCGGATCCGCCCCGGCAACTGGGAATCCGGTCAGGATCGAGCCGGGCCGAGCCTTGGGCCGAAACCCCGTTCATGCAAGCGATTGTCACCGCTTGGCGCAGCGCGAGGCCGTGGGGCCTCCGGCGAACGGGTTTCAGCGCCGGCGCGGAGCCTGGCCGGATCGACCACGGCGGGAGTTTGCCTGGGTACCCGCCTCGCGCATGGAACGCCGGGCCAGGTGCAGGGCGACGAGGTCCTGAACGGCGCAGCACACCTCGTAGCTGCAGCCGCACTGGGAAAAATGCTCGAGCAGGCGCGCCCGCTTGCGCTTCAGCGTGGCGGTCGGCAGTCCGCGCAACATCTCCTGCAACACCTGCAGCAGGGCGTCCACGCGCTTTTCCTCCGGGAGGGCGCCAATCGCCGCCAGGGTGGCGGCAATGCCGGGATGCGTGGAACGGATCCGGCTCATGCGACAGCGGAACCGCGGTGGGCGGGTCGGGGTTGGGCGGATGCAGGGACGGGCACGAGGGTGAGCGGGGGGAAACGTCCGGTCCCCGGTCGAGACGCCAGGTCGGACCTCAGGTATCCGTGGACAGCGAATTTGAGTGCGAGCATGGTGAGGACGCGACGAAAGGGCGGGAAACGCGCGGACGCAGGGTCCCTCCCTTCCTATCGGCACGTCCGGGCAAAAGTGTAACCGGGCCTGGCTGGCGTTCTTCCGGGGCTGCGCGCGTCGACCCTGCGCCTCGACGGGGCGGGGGACCCCGCTGTCCCCGGGTTCCGCCGTGCAGCGCCGGTGAAGGCTGGCCGCCACCGATTGACTTGCCCCGGCACCGGCGAACACTGCGGTCCCGCGCGTCACCGGGGTGACCGCCTGGTCCACTTTCACTCCTGATGAACAATATCCTGCTCGAGCTCGTGATCGTGTTCTGCCTCCTGCTGGCCAACGGGGTGTTCGCGATGGCGGAAATCTCGGTCGTGTCGTCACGCAAGGCCCGGCTCAAGAAACTCGCCGCGGACGGGCTGCCATCGGCGTCCCGCGCCCTGGCCCTCGCGGAGGAGCCGAGCCGGTTCCTGTCCACGGTGCAGATCGGCATCACGCTCGTCGGCATTCTCGCCGGCGCGTTTGGCGGGGCGACGTTGTCGGAGCAACTGGCGGTCGTGATCGAGCGGGTGCCGGCGCTCGCGCCCTACAGCCAGGGGCTGGCGCTGTTCGTGGTCGTGGGTGCGATCACGTTTGCCTCCTTGATCGTGGGCGAACTGGTGCCCAAGCGGATCGGGCTGAACAACCCGGAGAAGAAGGCGATGCTGCTCGCCGGTCCCATGATGGCGCTTTCCCGCTTCGCGTCGCCGTTCGTCTGGCTGCTGATGACGACCACGGAGTTCGTCCTGCGCGTGCTTGGTCTCGGCCGGGAGAAGGAGGCGCCTCCGTCCGAGGAGGAGGTGTCGCATCTGATCGAGCAGGGCGCGGCGGCGGGCGTGTTTCACCAGGCGGAGCGGCAGATGGTGGAAGGCGTGCTGCGCCTCGATGAGCGGCCGGTGACGGACATCATGACCCGCCGCAGCCGGATTGTGTTTCTCAGCGTCGCCGATCCCGACGAGGTCAACTGGCGCAAGATTGTCGCGAGCGGTCACTCGCACTTTCCCGTTTACGAGGGCACGCGCGATTCCGTGATCGGGATGGTCTCCGTGAAGGCGCTGTGGGCCAACGCCGCTTTCGGCGTGCCGAGCCGCCTGCGCGACCACATTACGCGTCCGCTCTTCGTCCCGCGCACGGTGACCGTCGTGCAACTGCTCGAGACGTTCAAGCAGACGGGCAAGCACCTCGCCCTCGTCACCGACGAGTACGGCAGTGTCGCCGGCATCGTGTCGCTGATCGACGTGATGGAGGCCATCGTCGGCGACCTGCCGCAGCCCGGCGACCGGCGGGAGCCCGGGGCGGTGCAGCGGGACGACGGCACCTGGCTCGTCGACGGCGCGATGGACATCGCCGACCTGAAGCGGCGCTTCGGACTGGCGGCGCTGCCCGGCGAGGAGGACGGCGATTTCGAAACCCTCGGCGGCTTCATGCTGGACCGCTTCGGACACATCCCGGCGGTGGGGGAGCGGTTCGGCTGCGGCGGCTGGTGGTTCGAGATTGTCGACATGGACCGCAACCGGGTGGACAAGGTGCTGATGGCCAAAGCCGCGGCGCCCGAACCGCCCGCGGCGTGAGGGCTGCGGGGACGCGAGCAATCCGCTGGCCATTTCCGCGCCGCGTTCGCATAGCTGGGCGTTTTCGGAAGCGCATCTCTCGACGATGAAGATCTACTTCATGGGCATCTGCGGCACGGCGATGGGCAACGCGGCGCTACTGGCGCGCGCGGCCGGGCACACGGTCCTCGGCGCCGACGCCGGCGTGTATCCGCCGATGAGCACGGTCCTCGCCGCCGCCGGCATTGAGTTGCACGAGGGCTACGACGCCGCCCGGCTCGCCCGGCTGAGCCCCGACCTCGTGGTCATCGGCAACGCCATGTCGCGCGGCAACCCCGAGGTCGAATGGCTGCTCGAGACGCGCGCGCTGCGTTTCACTTCCCTGCCCGCGCTGCTGCACGATTTTGTGCTGTCGGGCCGCCGCAACCTCGTCATCTGCGGCACGCACGGGAAGACCACCACCACCGCGCTCACCGCCTACCTGCTGCGGGAGGCGGGCCGCGATCCCGGATTCCTCATCGGCGGCGTGCCGCAGGACCCGCCGGTCGGCGCCCACCTCGGCGCCGCCTCGGATCCCTTCGTCATCGAGGGGGACGAGTACGACAGCGCCTTCTTCGACAAGCGCTCCAAGTTCATCCACTACGCGCCCTACCTCGCGGTGCTGAACAATCTCGAGTTCGATCACGCCGACATCTTCCGGGACCTCGTGGATGTGCAGCGCACCTTCACGCACCTCGTGCGCATCGTGCCGCGCCACGGCTTCGTGGTGCTGAATGGCGACGATCCCCACCTGCGCGCGCTGGGCCCGATGGGCTGGACGCGCGTGGTCCGCGTCGGGCTCGACGAGGGTTGTGACGTCCGGATCGTCGGCTTCCAGGAGTCGCCCGAAGGCGCCCGCTTCCGCCTGACCTGGCGGGGCGGGGCCTGGGGCGAGGTGGCGTGGTCGCTGCCCGGCATCTTCAACGCCCGCAATGCCGCCATGGCCGCGACCGCCGCCGGCCTCGCGCTCGACCCCGCGCAGCCCACCGCGCTCGCCCTTGCGCCCCTCGCGCGTTTCCGCGGCGTGAAGCGGCGGCAGGAGATCCTGCTGCGTCAGCCCCGCACGACGGTGATCGAGGACTTCGGCCACCATCCGACCGCGCTGGCGGAGACGCTCCAGTCGCTGCGCGCGCGTTTTCCCGGTCACCTGCTGACGGCGGTGTTCGAGCCGCGGAGCAACACGGCCCGCACGAAGGTCATGCAGGCAGGCTTCCTGCGCGCGCTCGCCCTCGCCGACGAGGTTTACCTCGGCCCCGTCAACCGGCCGGAAAAACTCAGCCCGGAGGAACGCTTCGATCCCGAGGCCGTCGCGCAACACCTGGAGACGCAGGGCGTCGAGGCG
Source organism: uncultured Opitutia bacterium (assembly GCA_937952235.1). Taxonomy (GTDB): domain Bacteria; phylum Verrucomicrobiota; class Verrucomicrobiia; order Opitutales; family Opitutaceae; genus ER46. The sequence goes on from CALFZM010000325.1 coordinate 4,073, forward strand.
CATTTCGCCGCCACCAACGCGGCGCTGTACGAGGAACTCGCCGCCCACACCCTGGGCGCCGCGGCGGTCGTCAGCAAACCGCGGCTCGTCGCGTTCTTCACCAATGGCAGCTTCGACGGCATCATCGGGCGCTACGTCGCCGCCGCGCGGTCGCCCTGAAGCGGGCGCGGATGACCGCCGTGGCGCCGGTCGCATCGCGGACTCCGGGCGCCCTGGTTCTCCTTTGCCGCTTGCCTCGGTGCGGCCCATGGCCTCAGTCGCCGGGCGCGCGCTTCGCCCCATGATCCTCCCGCTTCGCCGCCTCTCCCGCGTTTTTCCCGGCCTGCTCGGCCTTTTTCTGCTCGCGCCTCCCGCCGACGCCGCGGAGCCGGCCGGCGCGGCCCCGGCCGCCGCGGAGTACCCGATGCTGACCCGCATCTTCCCGTCGATCGTCCGCATCGAGGCGATCCGGCTCCGGCCGAGCGATGGCCGCCTCACGAAGCAATGGAGCGGCGGAAGCGGCGTGATCGTCACGACCGAGGGGCATCTCGTGACCAACTGCCACGTGACCGAGGACGGCGATTTTTTCCGCTGCCATTTGTTCGACGGCTCGACGGTCGAGGCGCGGCTGGTCGGCCAGGATCCGCTCACCGACCTCGCCGTGCTGCAGCTCGAGATGAAGCAGCGTCCGGAGGGCGCCCCGCCCCTGGCCGTGGCCCGCTTCGGCGACTCCGCGCGGCTTGCGGTGGGGCAGGAGGTGTTCGCGCTCGGCAGCCCGGGATTCCTGTCCCAGTCGGTGACGCGCGGCGTCGTTTCCAATCCCTCGCTGGTCCTGCCCGAACAGACGGTCGGACGCATGATGCTGCGCGGCGAGGACGTCGGCATGCTGGTCCGCTGGGTCCTCCATGATGCGCGCATCTTCGGGGGCAACAGCGGCGGTCCGCTGGTCGACCGGCAGGGCGAGATCGTCGGCATCAACGAAATCGGCGTGGTCAGCCTCAGCGGCGCCATCCCGAGCAACCTCGCGCAGGAAGTGACGCGCCAGATCATCGCCACCGGCCGGGTGACCCGCGGGTGGTCGGGCGCCACGGTCCAGCCGCGCCTCGAGGCCGACGGCGACAGCCGCGGGGTCGTCGTCGCCGATGTCGCCGCGGGCTCGCCCGCCGCGGAGGCGGGGCTTCAGCCGGGTGACGTCATCCTGGCCTGCGGCGGACAGGCGATCGAGGGCGCCGAGGAAAAGGCGGTCGCCCACTATAATCGCATGGAGGCGGGCGGACTGCCGGGAAGCGCGTTCGCCCTCGAATTCCTCCGCGGCGGCGAGAAGCGCACGGCGCAGGTGAAACTCGCGGTGCGCGAGCCGGCGCGCAGCGACGATCGGGAGCTGCGCACCTGGGGCGCGGTGGTCCGCGACCTCACCCCGCGCGTCGCCCGGGATGAACGTCTGCCTGACGGCCGCGGGGTGTGGCTGGAAAACATCCGCCCCGCCGGCCCCGCCGGGCAGGCGGAACCGATCCTGCGCCGGCAGGACGTGCTCATCTCGGTCGACGGGAAGCCGGTGAATACCGTGGCCGAGCTCCAGGATATCACCCGCCAGCTCATGGCCGACGCCCCGAAGGGCACGCGCACCGTGCTCGCCAGCGTGCGCCGCGACGGCGCCGTGCTCAGCTCGGTGGTCGAGCTGCGGCTCGCCGACGAGCGCAACTTCCCCCCGCAGGCCCGCAAGGCCTGGCTCGGCGCCTCGTCGCAACCCCTGACGCCGAAACTTTCCGCGCGCCTCGGCATCAAGGCCGACGGTGGCGCCCGGCTGACCCGGATCTATCCCGGCACGAAAGCCGAGGCGGCGGGGTTGCAGGTCGGGGACGTGATTCTCGCGCTCGACGGCAGCCCCGTGCCCGCGCGCCGGCCGGAGGACATCGAGGTGCTCGCGCGCCAGATCCGGCAGTATCGGTCGGGGACCGAGGCGGCCCTGCGCGTGTGGCGCGACGGCACGACCAGCGAGATCAAGGTCGTGCTCGAGGAACAACCCTTGCCTGCCGCGGAGATGCCCTGGTGGCAGGACCTCCAGCTCGAGTTTTCCGCGCGCGACATCGCGTTCGACGACCGCGTCCGCCTCCAGCTGCCGATCGACGCGAAGGGCGCGATCATCGAGAGCGCGATTCCCGCGGGCTGGGCGGCCCTGGCGGGACTGCGGGCGGACGACGTGGTCGAGCGCGCCGGGGACCGGGCGATCGCCACGCTCGCGGACCTGAAGGCCGCCCGCGAGGCGGCGGGCGCCACCAGCCGTCCCTGGTGGGTATTGCTCGTCCGCCGCCGCGGCCAGACCCTGTTTGTCGAAATCAACCTGAAGCCGACCCGCCAACAACCATGAAACGCCTTCCGTCCCTCGTCCTCGCGTCCGCGCTGCTTGCCGGCCTTTCCAGTCTGCCGGTCGCCACGCATGCCGCCGACGCCGCCGCCGGGCGGGCGCTGGTGAAGCGCTATGCCGACGCCATCATCGGCGTGGAGCTGGTCGTGACGATCAAGGTGAAGATGGGCGATCGCGAACAGCCCCCGCAGGAGCGCCGGCTCGAGGTCGACGGCACGGTGATCGCCCCGAACGGGCTCACGCTGACCTCGCTCGCCACCGTGGATCCCCAGGTGCAGTTCGACGCCATGCGGGCCGCGCAGCCGGGCGGCCGGATGCCGGAGCTGGTCGGCGTCGATTTCAAGGAGGTCAAGCTGCGCACGGCGGACGGTCGCGAGGTTCCGGCGCGGTTCGTCTTGAAGGATGCCGACCTGGATCTCGCCTTCATCGCCCCGGAGACCGCGGAGGCGGACCGTCCCTACGCGCACGTGAAGCTCGACGAGGCGGCGGAAGGCACCGTGCTGGGCGACTACTATTTCGTGGCGCGGGCGCCGAAGGCGCTGCAGCGCACGCCGCTGGTCCGGACGAGCGAGCTCATCGGCATCGTGGAGAAGCCGCGCCGCCTTTACCTGCTCTCGAACCAGTCGCTGGGCACGCCGATGTTCGATGCCGCGGGTCGCACGCTCGGGATTTCGCTGCAGCATTTCGCGAACGGGCGCCCGGTCGGCGTGATCGTGCTGCCCGCCGGCGACATCGCCGACATGGCGAAGCAGGCCGCCACGATCCTCGCCACGCCGAAGTCCGGCGGCTGACCTCAGCCGGACCGATGCCGCTGCGGTGGAGCCGCCTGTCCCCAGGCGGCTGACGTGCGACGGACCGGTCTGCTGCGGCGTGAGGGCAAGCCGCTCCACCTTCCCGTGCGGCCCTTCTCACGGCTGATTTGAAGGCCAGCTGCGTGAGTTGGCTCAGCGCTCGCCGGCTCGGCGACCCCGCTCGGGGTCCGCGCTCCGGGGCGAGGCGACGGCGTTCCCGCGGCACTACGCCGCGCCGGGCTGGTTTCCGCTCGTCAGTCCGCGCAGGAGGAGGCGGAATTTCTGCAGGTCGAACGGCTTGGACAACTGCTCGTCCATGCCCGCGGCGAGGCAGCGGTCCCGGATTCCGCGGGACAGCGAGGCGGTGAGCGCGATGATCGGCGTGCGGCGTCCGGTGGTCTCCGCCGCCCGGATACGTTGGGCGGCGGTGTACCCGTCGATGTCGGGCAGTTGCAGGTCGAGCAGGATGGCATCGTACTGGCCGGCGGCGGCGAGCCGCACCGCCTCGTCGCCGCCGGCGGCGAGTTTCGGTTCGAAGCCGTGGCGCCGCAGCAGGTGGTCGAGCAACGTGCGATTCGTCTCCAGGTCGTCGACGACCAGCACGCGGGCGGGCGGGCCCGCGGCGGCGTCGGCTGCCCGGGCGGGCTCGGCCGGCAGCGCGAAGGGCGCCATCGGCAGCGTGAACATGAACTCGGAGCCGGCGCCCGGCGTGCTGCGGGCCGTGATCTGCCCGCCCATCAGCAGCACGAGCCGCTGGCAGATCGCGAGGCCGAGCCCCGAGCCGCCGTAGCGGCGGGCGGTCGACGACTCCGCCTGGGTGAACATCTGGAACAGGTCCTTGAGCCGGTCCGGAGGGATGCCGACGCCGGTGTCGCTCACGTTCACCTCCAGTTTCCCCGGCGACGCGGGTCCGGCCGGCGGCACCCAGTGCAGGAAGACGGTCACGGTGCCGCGGCTGGTGAACTTGAGCGCGTTGTCGACGAGGTTGACGATGATCTGCCGGAACCGGAGCGGGTCGCCCGCGACGAGCAGCGGGCCGGCGAGCTGGGCCTCGGACCGGAGCTCGACCTGCTTGTCGAGCGCGCGCGGTCCGAGCAGGCGGAGGACTTCCTGCACCGTCTCCGCCGGCGCGAACGGCAGGCGCTCCAGGATGAGGCGGCCCTTCTCGATCTTCGTCAGGTCGAGGATGTCGTTGATCAGCGCCCCGAGCCGGGCGCCCTCGGTGGTGATCGTGGTCACGTAGCCGCGCTGCGCCTCGTCGAGGCGCGACTCCGCCAGCAGGTTGGCGAAACCCATGACGGCGTTGAGCGGGGTGCGGATCTCGTGGCTCATCACCGCGAGGAAATCGCTCTTGGCCCGGTTGGCGGCGTCGGCCTCGCGCCGCGCCTGCTCGAGCTGCCGGCCAGCTTCCGCGTGCACGCGGAGCTCCGCGCGCAGGAGTGCGAGGCGGGCGGCGGCGATCATGACCACGGCCCCGACCAGCCCCGCGGCCACGAGCACGGTGGCGCGGGCGATCGCCACGGTCGCGACGGGGACGCTGTCGTGGTGGCCGAGCACGAGCGAGGTCCATTCCGCCAGGAGCGCGCCCGCGAGCGCGATCACGACCACCGTCACGCAGATGGCACCCGACAATTCGCGGGCGGCCCCGCGTCGCCGCACGCGCGTGCGGCTCGCCTGGCAGGCGACCAGCGTCGCGACCGCCACGACGAGCGCGTCGAGGCGGTACCGGACCAGGGTGTCGAGCAGGGTTTCGGCCGGGGACATCACCGTGTTTTCACGGCGAACGTGCCAGCGTCCGGCGCCCCCGGCAAAAGGCGGAGCTACGTAGCTCCGGGGGTGATCCTACGCAGCCGGGCTCATTGCGCCTGCCGGGCCACCTTGCGGGTGGCCGGGGTCTGGCCCTCGGGCAGCGCAAGCAGGTCGTAGTTCTCGAAACCGGTGATGCGCACCTGCGCGAATTCCCCCACCGGCACGGTGATCGGGAGGTACACCCGGCCGTCGATGTCGGGCGCATCGGCCTCGCCCCGCGCCACGCCCGGCTCCTCGACCAGCACCTTCAGCGTGCGGCCCACCTGGGCGGCGCTGACCGCCGCGGCGATTTCCTGCTGGAGCGCCATCAGCCGGTGCCAGCGCGCCTCCTTCACCTTCGGGGCGATCTGTCCGGGCATCTTCGAGGCGCGCGTGCCCTCCTCCTGCGAGTAACGGAAGACGCCGAGCCGCTCGAACTTCGTTTCCCGGATGAAGCCGCAGAGCTCGTCAACGTCCGCCTCCGTCTCGCCGGGAAACCCGGTGATGAACGTCGTGCGGATCGCGATGCCGGGGATGCCCGCGCGAATCCGGCGGATGAGGTCGCGGATGTACGCCGAGGACGTCTCGCGCTGCATCAGCCCGAGCATGTGGTCGCTGACATGCTGCAGCGGAATGTCGATGTAGCGGGCGACCTTGGGGCACTCGGCGATCGTCCGGATCAGCTCGTCGCTCCAGTGCGCCGGGTGGGTGTACAGCAACCTGATCCAGAACTCGCCCTCGATGGCGTTCAACTGCCGCAGGAGGGTCGTGAGCGCGGTGCCGCGCGAGGAGTCCACCGGCGCGCGGGGGCCCGGCCGCTCCTCCCAGGTGTCCATGCCGAAGAAGGTCGTGTCCTGGGAGATCAGGTTGATCTCCTTCACGCCCTCGCGCACGAGCTGGCGCGCCTCGGCGACCACGCTCTCCACCGTCCGGCTGCGATGACGACCGCGGATCTGCGGGATGATGCAGAACGTGCAGGGGTGATTGCAGCCCTCGGCGATCTTGACGTACGCGAAATGCCGCGGCGTGAGCCGGAAGCGCGGCGTGTCGTAATCGGGGATGAAGGTCGAGCGGCCCTCGATGAAGACCGGCGGCTGCTCCGCCGCGGGGCGTTCGCGGCCGTAGATCTCGTGGATGATCGGCGCGACCTTCGTGACCTGGTCGAGCCCGATGAAGGCGTCGACCTCGTCGCTCAATTCGCCCCGCAGGTCCTTGGCAAACCGCTGCGCCATGCAGCCGGCCACGATCAGCTTCTGGTGCTTGCGCCGCTTCTTCATGCCCCGCTGCTGGTGCACCTCGAGGATGTGGCCGATCGATTCCTCCTTGGAGGAATCGATGAACGAACAGGTGTTCACGATCACCACGTCGGCCGTCTCCGCCTCGGGCACCACGGTCATGCCGGCCTGGTGCAGGTGACCGACCATGATCTCGGAATCGACGAGGTTCTTGGCGCAGCCGAGGGAAACGAGACTGACTTTGATCATGCGGAGAGGCGGACGGGGAAGGGAGTGCGAAACCGGTCAAAAGCAAAAAGGCCCCGGAGGTCGGGGCCGTCTGCTGCCGGTCGCCGTGGGCGCGGCGGTTACTTCTTCTTGGCGGCAGCCTTCACGCGCTCCTTCTTGCGCTTCAGGTAGGCGGCGCGGCGTTTGCGTTTGATGTACTTGTTGAGTTGTTGGCCCATGATGTGTGGAAGAGAGAAGGGAAGGGTGTTTCAGAGCGGTTGCGGGGAGTCAAGACGGGCGGCAGCGCGGCCCTGTCCGGGTTTGAAAAGCCCGTCCCGGCCGCGCGCTCGTAACGGCGCGGCGGTTCCCCGCCGCCGGCGGGCGGGGACTGCTACATTTTTCCTTTTCTGAGCACATCTTTGCTGTCGGCGCCGGGGAGCCGCCGCTCCTAGCCTTCGCACCTGCCATGGAAACCCCCGCCGCGCCTGCCTACGACCTTGTGGTGATCGGCGGCGGCATGGCCGGAGTGATGGCCGCGCTCGCGGCCCGGACGCCCGGGCTGCGCGTCCTCGTGGTCGAGCCGAGCAACGTGCTCGGCGGCCAGGGCACCGCCGGCGGCGTCGCGGGGTTCTGCGGCGACACGGCCCGCGTGAACGACGAGTTCGCGCAACTGGTCCAGCGCCTGGCCCGGCACGGGCTGATCGAGCCCTACCGGCCCAACGAGGACCGGCGGGCCTACGACCTCGAATGGTGCGCGTTCCACCTGCAGGAGATGGTCGCCGCGCGCGGGATCGACCTCCTGCTGCACTCCCGGGTGATCGGCGCCCGGGCGGAGGCGGGCGTCGTGCGGGAGCTCACCCTCGCCACCGCGGGCGGGACGCTCGCGGTCGCGGCGCGGTTCGTCATCGACGCCTCCGGCGCCTGCGTCGTGCCCCTGCTCACCGGCTTTCCCGTGCTGCACGAGGGGGCGAACCGGCAGCTTCCGATGAGCCTGTATTTCACGCTCTGGGACACCGGCCGCCCCGTGACCCCGATCCTCCCCGAGGGCGCGCCGCGCTGGCGGCACGACGGCGAGATCCCGATGACCAGCCTGCACCGGTTCCCGTCCGGCAAGGTGGAAGTGAAGATGAAGGTGGTGGGTTTCGACGCGGCCGACGGCTTCGGCCGCTCCGCCGCCGAGGTCTTCGCGCGCCGGCAGATGCACGCGCTCATCCATTACCTCCAGACGACGGGCTATCGTGGCCGGAAACTGGATACGCACGTGCTCGCCTCCGTGTCGCGCGGCATCGGCGTGCGCGAGGAGCGGCGGATCGTGGGCGAGCACCTGCTCACGGAGGCCGAGGCGCGCCGCGCCGCGATCTTCCCGGACGCGGTCGCGGTGAACACCTACCATATCGACTTCCACTGGCCCGACCGGATGGAGCGCGCGGGCACGGGGGTGACCGACATGCTCGACCCGCACCACCTGCCGCTGCGGATGATGGTGCCGCGCGGCGCCCGCAACCTCCTCGTGCCGGGCCGGGGCGCGTCCGGCGACCAGAAGGCGATGAGCGCGTTCCGGGTCATGGCGGTCGTCGCCCAGATGGGCTTCGCCGCCGGCCACGCCGCGCGGCAGTGCCTCGAACGCGGCACCGACCTGGCCCGGATCGACCTGCCCGCCTTGCAGGCCGCGATCGAGGCCGGCGGCCAGTCGCTCGACCTTTCCGACTACGGCGACTACCTGCGGCAGGACCTCTTTGTCGACGAGCTGGCGGTGCCCGGCGCGGGAGCGTCGCGCGTCGCGCTCGCCGCCGAGCGCGACGGCTGTTTTCGGCTGGAGTGGACCGACGCGGGCGGGCGGACGCTGGCCGCCGGCCGCCGCGAGCGCGCCTGGTCCGGGCCGCGGCCCGCGCGCACGGCGCCGCCTGCGCCGGAGGACCGGCGCGAGGCGCGCGTGACGCTCGACGACGGGTCGGTCGCGCGCGTCTGGTCGGCGGACGGCGCGTTGCACGCCGCGGTGTCGCATGACGCCGGCCGCACCTGGCCGCACGCCCGCATCCTGGCCGAACCCGCGGCCGCGATCCCGCCGTCGGCCGTGCCCACGCGCACCGGGCTGGCGCTCGCGTATGTCGATCCCTCCGGCGGCATCCGGTTCTGGCACGGGTCCGTCGAGCGGATCGTCTCGGGCCCGCCGGTGCCGTCCGCCGTCCGGCTCGATGCCCCGCCCGACCATGTGGCGGCGTCGTGAGCGGCTCCGCGATGCGTTCGACCGCCGATCGTCCCCGCATCCTCGCTGCGCTCAACCGCTGGCTCGCGACCGCGGAGCGCCTGCCCGTCGTGCGGGTGCTCGAGGGACGCAAGCCCGCCAATCCCCATCCCGCCTTCTTCATGGAGGTGCCGCGGCTGATCGTCGGGCTCGAGGGGCGGGGGACGTTTCTCGCCCTGGAACAGGGTCGCGAGATCACGTTCGACCTGGCGGCCGGGCAGGTGCTGTTCCTCGCGCCTTACACGTGGATCTGCCCGGTGCCGCGCGCCGCCTATCGTTCGCTCGGCGTGGTGTTTCGTCCGGACTCGACGCGGCTCACCATTCATGCGCGGCGGGCGATGACGGCCGGTGGCGCGATCCCAGGCCGCTATGTCGCGCAGTGGCGCACGCAGGAAACGCTCGGCGCCCGCGGCGAGCACCTGTTCGAACTGCTGCGCGAGCCGCCGGCGGAACGCCTCGGCGAACGCACGTTCTCGTACCTGGTCGAGATCCTGCTCGCCGAGGTGACGGCGCTGGTCGCGCGGGCGCCGGAGCACAGTCGCAGCGGGCAGGCGGTCCTCTGGCAATCCGTCCTCGACTACATCTCGGAGCACTGGTCCGACCCCACCCTCAGCCGCAAGGAGGTCGCGCGGTTGTTCCGCCGCCACCCGAATCACTTCTCGCGCTTCTTCCACGCGCACGCGCACCAGAACTTCCGCGTCTACGTGAACGAGATCCGGCTCGAGCGCAGCCTGCAGTTCCTGCGCGACCTGCGCTACAACGTCACCGACGTGGCCAGCCTCTGCGGCTTCAACGACGTGCAGTACTTCATCCGCTGCTTCCGCCGGCGCTTCGGCTTCACGCCGGGCGAGTACCGCAAGCGCCATGAAGACTGAGCGCCCGACGCGCCGATCCCGCACCGTCTCCGCTTCGAACTCAACCCCGCCATCCCCCATGCCGAACTCATTCCGCCTCGCCTGCTGCGTGGCCGCCGCCGTGCTCGCCGCCGGCGCTTTCGCGGCCGCACCGCTCCCGCCGTACGCCAACGCCAACCCCAACGCCGCTCCTCCGCACCCCGCGCGCAACCCGGGGTCGCGGCTCATGCTCCAGGGCCCCTGGGTCCCGGCCAACCCGCACGAGATCGACCCCGAGAAGCTGCCGCGCGTGCCGGTGCAGCACGTGGTCGTCAGCGATGTGCGCGCGCGGAACGGCGTGAACCAGCACAATTATCTCATCCACCACGACGGACGCTTCTGGGCGATGTGGAGCGACGGGCCCGAGATCGAGGAGCGCGTCGGGCAGATCGTGAAGTACGCGACCAGCCGCGACGGCCTCGCCTGGTCGGAACCGAAGGCGATGACGCCCAACCCGCGCGGTTTCGGGCCCGATTCTCCGCTCTACAACACGCGCAGCCCGCAGGGCTTCCGGTACATCTCCCGCGGTTTCTGGGTGCGGGAAAACCAGTTGCTCGCGCTGGTCTCCCTCGACGAGGCCGCCGGATTCTTCGGCCCGAGCCTCGAGCTGCGCGCATTCCGCTGGGATGCCGCGGCCGGGCGCTGGCTCGATGCGGGCGTGGTCCAGAAGGACGCCATCAACAATTTTCCGCCGCAGCGGCTGCCGTCCGGCGAATGGGCGATGTCGCGCCGCCGGCACGACTATGTGACGAGCGGCGTCGAATTCCTGATCGGTGGCGTGGCGGCGCTCGACCGCTGGACCTCCGTACCCGTCGTCCGCGGCGCGGGTGGGGACGTCACGCTCAAGGCGGAGGAGCCGATCTGGTGGGCGCTGCCCGACGGCAGCCTCATGGCGCTCTTCCGCGACAACGGCGCCAGCCGCTGCCTCTTCCGCGCTTTCTCGACCGACCAGGGCCGCACCTGGAGCACGCCGGTGCAGACGGATTTCCCGGACGCGCGCTCCAAGCTGCACGGGCTGCGCCTGAAGGACGGGCGCTACGTGCTCGTGTCGAACAGCAATCCCCGGAAGCGCGATCCGCTCACGCTGGCCCTGAGCCGCGATGGCATGGTCTTCGACCGGCTCTTCTACCTCGTCGGGGGCCGCCACGTCGATTATCCACAGGTGATGGAGCACGACGGCCACCTCTACATCGCGCACTCGGGGGGCAAGCGCTCGGTCGAGATCCAGCGCGTCCGCATCGCCGACCTGGATACGATCACGATGCCGGCCGCAGTCCGCTGAGCCCACGATGCGGATGGCCGTCCCGTCACCGATGAACACGTCCGCGCTGAAAGGTGCCGCGGGAGCCCCACGGGCCGCTGCGGCGGGATCCGTCGCCTGCCAGCCGCGGGGGGACCAGCGGCTCCACCCCCGCTGAACCATTCCGGCCGGGCGTCCGTGACGGGCCCGCCACGACTTCACTCTTCGCATGGACATCACCATCCGGCCGCTCGATGCGGCCGCCGTCATCGCCTATCTCGCCGGCATGCTCGTGCTCGGCTGGGTGTCGGCCCGCCGCAGTGCCACGGCGGAGAACTACTTCGTCGGCCACCGCGATTTCCCGGGCTGGCTCGTCGGCCTGTCGATGCTCGGCAGCATCATCAGCTCCACGACATTCCTGGCGCTCCCGGCGGCCGCCTTCGTCCTCGACTGGCGGCAGCTCACCGTGAACCTCATGGTTCCGTTCGTGGCCGTGGTGGCGGTGGTGATCTTCATTCCGTTCTTCCGGCAGGGCCGGCTCACGTCGGCGTTCGAGTACCTCGGGCTGCGCTTCGGCCGGCTGGCGCGGTTGTACGGCACGGTGAGCTTCATCTTCCTGCAGCTCATCCGGCTCGCCCAGGTGCTTTTCCTGATGTCGCTGCCGATGCAGTTCCTCACCGGCGCGCCCCTCGAGGCGGTGATCGTCGGCGCGGGCATCTTCGTCGGCCTCTACACGATCGCGGGCGGCATGGAGACCGTGGTGTGGGCCGACGCCACCCAGGCGGTGATCAAGGTCGCCGGCGGCGTGCTCTGCCTCGTCTGCATCGTGGCCGAGCTGCCCGGCGGGTTCGGGCAGGTGATCGAGGTGGGCGCGGCGGCGAACAAGTTCAGCCTGGGCAGCTTCGACTGGGACCTGCACCAGCGCACGTTCTGGACGGTCGCCATCCTCGGCGTCCTGAACTGGCTCAACATCTACTCCGGCGAGCAGACGATCGTGCAGCGCTACGTCTCGGCGCGCTCCACGTGGGAGGCGCGCAAGGCCACCATCCTCTTCTCCGCGGTGGCGGTGCCGACGTGGACCATGTTCTTCTTCATCGGCACGGCGCTGTACGTGTTCTTCAAGGTGTTTCCCGACCCGGCGATCGCGTCGCTGCAGCCCGACCAGATGCTGTCGTACTTCGTGTTCACCCACGTGCCGGCGGGGCTCGCCGGGATCGTGATCGCCGCCGTGCTGGCGGCGGCCATGAGCGCGATCGACTCCGGCGTGAACTCGATCGCCACCGTCACGGTGGTCGACCTGCTCAAGCCGTACCTCGCCCGCGACCGTACGGACCGCTACTACCTTCTGGCCGCCCGCGTCGCGACCGGCGTCGCGATCCTCTTCGCGGTGGGCGGGGCGCTGGTGTTCTCCCGGCTCGAAAAGGAGAGCATGAACGACGTCAGCCTGATCGTCTTCAGCGTGCTCGGCGGCGCGATCACGGGCATCTACATGGTCGGCTTCTTCACGCGGCGCGTGGACAGTTTCGCGGTCAACGTCGCGCTCGTGCTCTCGATCGCGCTCAACGTCTACCTCGGGCTGGGCGTGATGAAGGTGCTGCCCGAGTCCTGGCGGCTGGGCGTGCACAGCTACTGGGTCGGCGCCGTGGTGAACCTCGCCTTCATCGTGGTGGCGTACGGGATCAGCCTGGTGCGTCGCGGCGCGCCGCGGGACCTCACCGGGCTCACCGTCTGGACCATGGGCCGCCGGGCGGAATGAACGCCCGCGGTTCGCCTCGGGGCCGGGCTTTCCCGCGAGGCCGCACGCGCGGCGGAGCCGCCGGCGGGCGGACGCTCGCCGGGCTCAGAACGTGCCCTTCACGCCGAAGGTCCAGAGCGAGCCGTAGCGCTCGCGGAAACGCAGCTTCGCGTGGGCGGGCGTGTTCGGCCCGACGGTCTCGCCCTCGTTGGGCACGTCACCGACGTTGCGCAGGTTGGCGAACACCGCGAAGCGTTTCCAGAACACGTACTCGCCGAGCACGTCGACCGTGTTGCGCGCGGGCGTGTAGTTGAAGGTGTCGGGCTCGATGCCCACCCCGGTCACGACGGCGAGGCGCTGGGCGTCGCGGAAGCTGACGTTGAGCCGCACGTTGAAGCGCGGGCGGGCCAGGCTGACGCCCCACGAGCAGCTTTTCGGAATGTCGTTGAAACCCAATGCACCGAGGTCGCGCGCATTCGTCCGGCGCGAGCTGAGGTTGCCGAAGACCTGGAGGCCCCGGGCCCAGTGCGGCAGGAACGTGAGCGCCTGCTTGTAGCTCACTTCCCATCCGTCCATGCGCACCTTGCCAGGGATGTTGTACTGGGTGGAGACCTCGTAGTTGCCGTATTCGTCCGCCCCGAGCCCGTAGAGCGCGAGGAACTCGTCGGTGGGAGTGAAGATCGTGTTGCCGAAGAAATTCTCGTAGTCGCGGCGGAACGCACCGACCGCGAGCTGGCCCACGCCGGTGAAATAGTACTCGAGCCGCACCTTCAGGCTCGTGGCGGTCCAGGGCTTGATGCCGGCGTTGTTGAGGCCGATGCGGTTGGCCGCGCTCGGCGGATTGTCCGTGTTCGGCAGGGTGACGCCGCCCGCGTACTGGTTGAAATCGGGCCGGCCGATCGAGGTGGAGACGGCGGCGCGCGCGATCAGGTTCTCGCGGACGTTGTAGCTGGCGTTGAGGCTGGGAAAGAGGGTGAGGTACTCCTTTTCCACCCGGGCGCCGCGCTCGAGGAACGTGAGCCGCGAGGTCTCGAGCGCGTTGGTCGTGATCGGAACCGGCCGGCCGGCGGCGTCCAGGAGCGGCCGGCCGCTGGCGTCGCGGCGGACGTTGCGTGCCGGATCGGTGAGCGGGCCCTCGGCTTCGACGTTGGTCTGCTCGGCGCGCACGCCGCCGACGAGCTGCAGCCGGCGGTTCAGCAGGGCGAGGTCGCCGCGCAGGTAGACCGCGGAGACGCCCTCCTGCATGTACTTCGAGTTCGTGACGCGGGAACGGTAGTTGGCGTTCTCGTCGAGGGTGAATTCGCCGGGATTGGCGCGGAAGAAATCGAGCGTGCCCTTGTAGTCGGCGAACTGCATCCGCGGAAAACCATACGGCCCCACGCGCTGGGAGATGTACGCGTCGAGGAACGGCGCCGCGCTGCCGGGGATGTTGCTGCCGCGGTAGGCCCACGAGTACGTCGTGGCCTGGTTGTCGCGCGTGGTCTGGCGGAAGTCGATGCCGGTGCGGAGCGTGAGCGGAAGCGGGCCGCCGAAATCACGCCGGAGGTTGCCGAAGGCGCTGACGTTGATGTCGGAGCCGAAGCGCGGGTTGCTCGTGACCGTCGCGAGGGAGTAGCTGTCGAGGCGGAACGGGTCGACGGGCGCGCGCGTGGCATTGTCGACGACCGTGATCACGCCGGGGCGGGTGTCGGTGATCTGATCGAAGCCGATGGTCACGCCCGTCCGGCGCGAGACGACGGTCAGGAGCTGGCCCTGGTCGGTGTCGCGAAACGCGTTCGTCCCGTACGCGCGGCTGAAGCCGGCGTCGGCCTTCCATACCGGGCCATCGTGGCGCCAGTTGAGCGTGGGGATGTACATCCGGTTCTCGCGCACGCGGCCGTTGCCGCTGGTCGAGACGAGGTTGCCCGCTCCGGCCACGCCCTGGGTGAAGAAGGGCGTGAACGTGCCCGCGACGATCTGCGCGGGATTGAACTGGATGTTGCGGGCGGCGGTCCAGCCGTCGAAGGCGGAGTACTGATAGGACAGCGAGACGCGGTCGTAGCGGCCGAGCCGGAAATCAAGCGTGAGGCCCAGCGATTCGCGGGCGGACTCCTTCGGCGCGTCCGTGACCTGATACGCCGACAGGTAGGGCCGGCCCGGCACCGTGTGGGGGAACGCGGCTCCGTTGGTGACCGCGCTGACGCCGCGCCAGGTGTTGGTGTGGCCGACCTGGTGCGAGTACTGCGTCGACTTGCCCGTGGCGACGGAGAAGCCGAAATTCCGGTTCACCGGCACGATCCAGGAGAAGTCGAAACCGGGATGGATCATCTGGCGCGGGTCGCGATAGAGGCTCGGCTGCTTGCCGAACCAGATGCGGTCGTCGCGCATCATCGCGTAAACGCTCCCGTTGAACACCGGGCGGGTGCGCTCGAACGAACTCCGCGGCACGAGGTTCACCGAGCCAGCCAGGGCCGAGCCCGGCGAATCCGGCGTCGGCGAGAGGGAAACCTCGATGCGCGAGATGTTGTTGAGGTTGAAAAAGCCCACCTCGACGGAGCGGTTGGTATTGTTGTTGCCGGGGCTGGGCAGGCTGAGCCCGGCGATCGTGATCGGGGTGTTGGCCGCCGGCGCGCCATCGATCGACACCGTGCGCGCATCGCCGCCGCTGAGGTCGACCGTGATGCCCGGCAGGTAGCGGAGGAACTCCGCCACGTTGCCCTCCGCCACGGCGCCGAATTCATCGGTCGACACCACATTCTTCACGTTGGCGGCGAACCGCTGCTCGTTGATCGCGATCGCGGCCGCCTCCATCTCGCGGGTTTCGCCGACGGTGAACGCATCGAGCGTCACCACCGCCTCTCCCGCTGGAGTCGACGGTCCCGCGGCGAGCGTGATGTCTCGCACCGCCGTCTGGCCCGCCGCCACCGTGACGGTCTCGATCTGCGGAGCAAAACCGGTATAGAAGACGCGCAGCCGGACCGTTCCCGGTGCGACAGGCGCGATCCGGTAGACGCCGTCCGCGTCGCTGAAGGTCAGGACGTCCGCGCCCTCGACGCTGATGCGGGCGTTTTCCACCACGGTGCCGCTGCGGGGATTGAAGATGCGGCCTTCGATGCCGGCCGGGGCGGGCGGGGTCGCGGCGACCGCGGCAAGGGCGAGGAGGGCGGACGCGCAGCAGGCGGCCCGGCGGAGCAGGGAGGGGAGGGACATGGGCAGGGAGGGGCGGTGCCGACAGCCGGCACCCGGGGAACTCCTAGGAGAGGCCGCGGGCGCCTCGACGCAAGCACGCAGGCTCGCCGCCGGCGCGGCCACGCACCGTCGCCCGCGCTCCGCTGCGGGAAATCCGATTCCGCCTGACACGTCGCCGGCCCCGAGCCTTGCTTCTGCCATGAATCGTCGCCGCTTTCTCGCACGTTCCGCCTTCGCCGGTGCCGCCGGCGCGCTCACCCCGGCGCTTTTCGCCGCCGCCGCCCGGGCGGGCCGCCCGCCCCGCATCCTGCTCCGCAGCTCGTGGCAGAGCGTGAACATCGGCGACATCGGCCAC
The DNA here is from genome assembly GCA_937952235.1 of uncultured Opitutia bacterium. Taxonomy (GTDB): domain Bacteria; phylum Verrucomicrobiota; class Verrucomicrobiia; order Opitutales; family Opitutaceae; genus ER46. The sequence goes on from CALFZM010000325.1 coordinate 20,074, forward strand.
ACGCCCGGTGCGCTCAGCCTGATCGAGAAACACTTTCCCGAGGCCGAGGTCACCCTCTGGCCCGGCAGCCTCGGCCACGGTTCCCGGCAACTGCTCACCGCCGGCTACCCGCGGCTCAAGATCGTCGAGGGCAGCCTGGGCAAGGACAACAAACCCAACCACGCCGCGCTCGCCCGCCTGTGGGAGGAGACGGACCTCTACCTCAGCGGTTCGGGCTCCGGGTTTCCCGCCAGCAACCACGCGGTGGCGTTCCACCAGGCCACGGGCAAACCCGTCGGCGTATTTGGCGTGAGCACCGACCCGATCTCCGGCATCGGTCCCAACCGGGATGCCGAGGGCGGCACTTTGAACAGCATTCGCGAACGCGCGCTGAAGCTGCCGCCGACGCACCTGCCGGCCGATCTGCGCTACATCATGGATCGCGCGGCCTTCTTCTTCTGCCGCGACACGATCTCGCGCGACTACCTGCAGGCGCAGGGCGTGAAGACGCCGGTCCTGGAGTTCGGCCCCGACGCGCAGCTCGGCATGCACCTGCGTGACGATGCCAAGGGCTTCGCGTGGCTGAAGGCGCGCGGACTCGAGGAGGGCAGGTTCATCTGTGTGATTCCGCGGCTGCGCTACACGCCGTACTACCGGATCCGCGAAGGGGCGAAGCGCACGCCGGCGGACGACATCCGCGACGCGATCAACCAGCGCACGACCGAGCAGGATCACGCCAAGCTCCGGGACATGATGATCGCCTACATCAAGGCGACGGGCCACAAGGTGATGGTCTGCGCCGAGATGACGTACCAGGTGGAGATGGGCAAGGAGGTGCTCGTCGATCCGCTCCCGGCGGAGTTCAAGAAGAACGTGGTGTGGCGCGACACCTACTGGCTGCCCGACGAAGCGGCGTCGATCTACTCGAAGGCCCAGTGCGTGATCAGCGTCGAGTGCCACTCGCCCCTGATCGCGCTGCACAACGGGACGCCGACGTTCTACGTGCGGCAGCCGACCGACACCTGCAAGGGGCAGATGTACCGCGACATTGGTGCCGGCGACTGGTTCTTCGAGGTCGATGAGACCAGCGGTGCGCAGCTCTGGTCGCGGCTCGAGGCGATCCACCGCGACCCCGCCGGCGCGAAGGCGAAGGTGAAGGCGATCATGGCGACGGTCGAAGCGCGGCAGAAGCGGATGGTCGACGTTCTGCGGCGCGCGGTCGGCCACACCGGCTGATTTCCGCCGATGCGGCCCCGGGGAGCGCGGACGTCCTCGTCCGCACGGCTCGGCTGCAGCCGGGGACGGCCGCGCTCCCCGGGGGGACGTCACGCGCTGCGGAGTTGATAACCGCGGCGCGGCGAACACACTGCCCCGCGAGTGCCGTTCCCCCCTCGAGTCTCGCTCGCGTTCCTCATCCTGCCCGCGGTCGCCGGGGCGGCGGTCGCTCCCGTCGATTTCAACCGGGACGTCCGCCCGATCCTCTCGGACAAATGTTTCCACTGCCATGGTCCGGACGAGACCGGACGCAAGGGCAAGCTGCGGCTGGATACGTTCGAGGGCGCCACGCGCACCCGCAACGACCTGACGCCGGTGGTGCCGGGGCGCAGCGCTGAAAGCGAGCTCGTCCATCGCATCACGAGCACGGATACGGAGGAGATGATGCCGCCGCCGGACTCGAAGCTGGGCCGGCTGAGCGCCGCGGAGGTGGCGCCCCTGAAGCGCTGGATCGACGAGGGCGCCACCTACCAGTCGCACTGGTCATTCGCGCCGGTTGCAGCCGCCCCGCTGCCGGCGGTGCCGCCCGGTCTTCCCTCCGGCATCGTGCCGCGCCATGCGCTCGACCGGCATGTCTTTGCCGGCCTGGCTGCGCGGGACCGGCGGCCGCAGCCGGAAGCCGACGCGGCCACGCTGATCCGCCGCGTGACCTTCGACCTCACCGGGCTGCCGCCCACCCCGGACGAAGTGGCCGCATTTGTCGCGGATCGGGATCCCGGCGCGTACGACCGGCTCGTGGACCGGCTGCTGGCCTCGCCCCGTTACGGCGAGCGCATGGCGGTCGACTGGCTCGATGTCGCGCGGTACGCCGACAGCTACGGTTTCCAGGTCGATCGCGAGCGCGACATGTGGCCCTGGCGCGACTGGGTGATCAAGGCGTTCAACGAGAACCTGCGCTGGGACCAGTTCGTGACCTGGCAGCTCGCGGGCGACCTGCTCCCGGGCGCCACCCCGGAGCAGCGGCTGGCGACGGGTTTCAACCGGCTGCATCCGCAGGAGAGCGAGGGTGGCTCGGTGGAGGAGGAGTATCGCGTCAACTACATCAACGATCGCGTCACCACCTTTGGCACCGCCTTCCTCGGTCTCACGCTCGAATGCGCGCGGTGCCACGACCACAAGTTCGATCCGATCGCGCAGAAGGATTTCTACCGGTTCTTCGCGTTCTTCGACGACATCGACGAGGCCGGCCTGTACTCGTTCTTCACGAAGGCCGTGCCGACGCCGGCGATGCGCGTGCCCGACGAGGGGCTCGAATCGCGGATTACCGCCGCGACGCAGTCCGCCGCCGCGGCCGCGGCCCGCCTCGAGGCGCTGCGCGCGGAGCGCCGCGCCGCGTTCGAGGCATGGATCGCGCGGGGGCATCCGGCGGAGATGCGGCCGGGCGGCGAGATCGCGCGTTTCGATTTCGACCGGCGGGAGGAGACGCCGAAGCCGCCGCAGAAGGGCAAGGGCAAGTCGGGCGGAGAGGCGGCGGCGGACGGCGAACGGCCGGCCCTGGCGTACCGCTTCGCGAGCGTGATCCATCCCGACCAGTACGCGAGCACGACCGCCGAGAACCAGTCGGTCCCCGGCCGCACCGGCCTCGCGCTGCAGCTCACCGGCGATCATCCGGTGAACACCAGGGTCGGCAACTTCGCGCGGCACCAGCCGTTTTCCGTCTCCCTCTGGGTGCAGACGCCCGACGTGAAGGAGCGCGCGGTCCTGATGCACCGATCCCGGGCGTGGACCGATGCCGGCAGCCGCGGGTACGAACTGCTGATCGAGGACGGGCGGCTGAAGTGGTCGCTGATCCACTTCTGGCCCGGCGACGCGATCTCGATCCGCACGCAACGGCCGCTGCCGGTGAACGAGTGGTGGCACGTGACCGTGACCAACGACGGCTCGGGCCGCGCCGCCGGGCTGCGGATCTACGTCAATGGCGAGGCGGCGGCGACCGACGTGATCCGCGACCACCTGACGAAGGACATCACGGGCGGCGGCGGGGATACGATCGCGCTGGGCGAGCGTTTCCGCGACAAGGGTTTTCGCGGCGGGCTGGTGGACGACCTGCGCGTCTTCGAGCGGGAGCTCACGCCGCTCGAGGCGAGGGAAGTGTTCTCCCCCGGGAGCGCGGCCGTCCCTGGCCGCAGTGCTGAACGTGCGGCCGGGGACGGCCGCGCTCCCCGGGCGAACGACGAACTGCTGGCCTACTACCTCGCGAATTTCGACGAGCCCTACCGCGCACAGCTCGCCGCGCTGCAGGCCGCCCGCGCCGAAGTGACCAGGCTCGCCGACGGCGCCATGGAGATCATGGTCATGCAGGACATGGCGCAGCCGAAGACCGCCCATGTGCTCAAGCGCGGCGAGTACGACCAGCGGGGCGAGGCGGTGGAGCCGGGTACGCCGGATTTTCTCCCGCCCTTTCCCGCCGACGCGCCCCGCAACCGGCTCGGCCTCGCGCGCTGGCTCACCGATCCGCGCCATCCCCTGCTGGCCCGCGTCACGGTGAACCGGTTCTGGCAGTCGCTCTTCGGCGTCGGCCTCGTGAAAACGAGCGAGGATTTCGGCAGCCAGTCCGACCGGCCGGAGTATCCCGCGCTGCTCGACGGGCTCGCGGCGGAGTTCGTGGAATCGGGCTGGGACGTGAAGGCGCTGCTGCGCGGCATCGTGCGTTCGCACACCTACCGCCAGCGCAGCTTCAGCACGCCGGAGCAGATGGCGGAGGATCCCGAGAACCGGCTGCTCGCGCGCGGCCCGCGCCACCGCCTGCCGGCGGAGATGATCCGCGACCACGCCCTGGCGGCGAGTGGCCTGCTCGTGGAGCGGATCGGCGGACCGCCGGTGTTCACGTACGACCTGCCCGAGTCGTTCAAGCCGGCGCCGGCGGGCAAGGGCGAGCAGTTGTATCGGCGCAGCGTGTACACCTTCTGGCGGCGCAACGGGCCCGCGCCCGTCCTCGAGGCGTTCGACGTGCCGAAGCGTGTCGTCTGCGTGGTCAAGCGGGACACGACCAACACGCCGCTCCACGCCCTGGTGCTGCTCAACGGCCCGCAGTTCGTCGAGGCGGCGCGGGTGCTGGCGGAAAAGCTCCACCGGGAGACCGGAGGCCGGCCGGACGACCTCGCGGCCGCCGCGTACCAGACGCTGCTGGGGCGTCGGCCCGACGCGGTGGAGCGCGGCATCCTCGCCCGCCTGCAGCGCGAGCAGCTCGCCTGGTACCGGGCCCGGCCGGACGAGGCCGCGGCGTATCTGAAGACCGGCGACACGCCGCGGGACCCCGGCCTGCCGGCCGCGGAGATCGCCGCGGCCGCCGTGCTCGTGAACACCCTGATGAACCACGACGGCTTCGCCGTGAAACGCTGACGCCCCGATGACCACCGGCGCGACTGCTGCTCTCACTTTCACCCCTCGGGCGGCGCTGCTCCGTCAGTGCCGCGGCTGCGACGGAGCGCAGTCGTCCGCCCCGCCCGCCACCCAACGCGCGCCATGAAATCCGGTCCAGCCTCGTCCTCCCTGTGCACCGGCGCCGAGCCCTGGCTGCGGCTGAGCCGGCGCGAATGCCTGAACCGCTTTGCGCTCGGACTGGGCGGGATGGCGCTGGCCGAGCTGCTCGGCGGTCGCGCCGCCGCGGCATCCGCCCCGGGCGGGCTCGGGGACCTGCCGCATTTCGCGCCGAAGGCGAAGCGCATCATCTATCTGTTCCAGTCGGGCGGCCCGTCACAGCTCGACCTCTTCGACCACAAGCCGCTGCTCAACCGGAAGCACGGCGAGCAACTGCCCGAGGAGGTGCGGCGCGGCCAGCGGCTGACGGGCATGTCGGGCAACCAGAGCTCGATTCCCATCGCGGGCTCGCCCTTCGCGTTCCGGCAGCACGGACAGAGCGGGGCCTGGTTCAGCGAGTTGCTGCCGCACACGGCGAAGATGGCGGACGACTTGTGCATCATCCGTTCGCTGCACACCGAGTCGATCAACCACGGCCCGGGCGTGACGTTCATGCAGACGGGCTCGCAGATTCCCGGCCGGCCGAGTTTCGGGGCGTGGCTCGACTACGGCCGCGAGACCGCCACCCTGCCGTCGTTCGTGGTGCTCATCACCAAGGACAAGAAGGGCCAGCCGCTCATGTCGCACCTGTGGGGCGCCGGGTTCCTGCCGGCGAGGCACCAGGCGGTGCGGTTCCGCTCGGGCGGCGACCCCGTCCTGTACCTCGGCAACCCGGCGGGCGTCGCCCCGGAGAACCGGCGCCTCGCGCTCGATCGTCTGCGCGAGCTGCACGAGCGTCAGTTCGCCGGCACGCCCGACGCCGAGATCTCCGCCCGGATCGCGAACTACGAGATGGCGTTCAACCTCCAGGCGAGCGTGCCCGACGTCACGAATCTCCGCGACGAGCCGGATCACGTGGTCGACGCCTACGGGCCCGACGCGCGCACCCCCGGCACCTTCGCCGCCAACTGCCTCCTGGCGCGGCGTCTGGCCGAGCGCGGGGTGCGTTTCATCCAGCTCTATCACCAGGACTGGGATCACCACGGCGGCCTCCCGGGCGGCATCCGGCGCGAGTGCGCGCAGACGGACCAGGCGTCGGCCGCCCTCGTGCGCGACCTCAAGCAGCGCGGCATGCTCGACGACACGCTGGTGGTCTGGGGCGGTGAGTTCGGCCGGACCAACTACTGCCAGGGACTGCTCACGGCGGGGAACTTCGGCCGCGATCATCACCCGCGCTGCTTCACCGTCTGGCTCGCGGGCGGCGGCGTGAAGCCGGGCCTCACTTTCGGCGAGACCGACGACTACGGCTACAACATCACGCGCGATCCCGTGCACATCCACGACCTGCACGCGACCATCCTGCATCTCTTCGGCATCGATCACGAGCGGCTGACCTATCGCTTCCAGGGACGGCGGTACCGTTTGACCGACGTGCATGGGCACGTCGTCAAGCCGATCCTCGCGTGACGGCTGCGACCGGGGATTTCGCTCCGGACGACTTCCCGCGGGCGGGCGCCTCAGGCCGGAGGGACGGCGTCGGGTGCGGCGTCATGCCGGCGGCGACGGAGCGAAACCCTCCGAAGCCGGCGCGGCCAGCGCTTCGCCGCCGGTGACTTTCCGGCCTTCGCAGCGCCACCGGTAGACGAGCGGTGCCTTGGTGCGCTCGAGCTCCTTGAACAACGCGCCGTCGGCCCGCTTGGGCAGCTCGAGTTCGTGCAGCCCGGTGGCGTCGCAATTGAGCCAGCGGGCGTACGGCTTGAAATGCTCCACCCGGCCGATGACCCGCGCGAGGCCTGGCACCGGCAACGCGGCTTCGGCGGGCGCGCGCTCCGCGGCGATGAAGGCGTACGGCAGGCTGCGCAGGTCGATCCCCGCGCGCTGGCCGAACTTCACCCACCGCGAGTCCGCGAAGATCTCGGCCGGGGGCGGCGCGAAGAAATGGCACCAGTGCCGTTCGTTCCCCGCCGTGAGCACCGGACAGTCGCCCGCGTGCGGGCACGGCGCGAGGAGCTGGAAGGCGGGCCGCAGGCCGTCGCGGATCGCCGCCAGCTGCCGGCTGACGTCGCGCGTCCCGGGCTCGACCCAGAGCACCGCCTCGCTGCGGGCGATCAGCCGCTGCAGCCCGGCCAGGCTTTCCGGCGAGAGTTCGTTGAGCACATGGCTGATCACCAGCAGGCCGACGGGCGCGTCGCCGGCCAGCAGGCCGGGCGTGGCCTGCGCCGCCCGCAGGCCGGGAAACTGGCGCTCGGCCGCGGCCAGCGCGAAGTCGCACGCGAGCGGCGAGTGGTCCCACACGGTGTAGCTTTCGACCTGGTCGCCGCCAAGGTACCCGAGCACGCGGCGGCCCGCCACGCCGCTGCCGCAGCCCCAGTCGAGTACCTGGCGTGGGCGCGCCGTCCAGCCGCGCAGCCGCAGCTCGCGCAGGACCTGGTCCCATTTCCAGCCGATGCGCTCCCCGTAGGTCAGGTCGTAGCCGGCGAGGTCGCGGGCCGACTCCCAATACGGTCCGCCGGCTCCGGGGCCGGCCAGGAACCGGCCGCGGAGGCGGTCGAGCGCGGACCAGTCGAGTTCGTCCCAGGTCATGCGGAAGCGGCCGCCGGCCCGACCAGCGGGAAACCGAGGTGCGACGCGAGCGCCTGCCGGCGGACCCCGTAGAACGTCGCGAGCTCCCGGATACGCCGCGCGGCTTCATCCCCGTCCGTGCCGGCCGGACGGGCGCGGATGGCGGCGATCATGAGGTTCTTGGCGGTGTGCTCGGTCGAGATGAACTCGAACACTTTCGTCCGGTAGCCGGCCCATTCGAGCAGCTCCGCGCGCAGCGCGTCGGTGACGAACTCCGCCTGCCGCTCCTGGAAGATGCCGTGGCGCAGCGCGCCGGCCAGGACCGCCGGGGCGCGGAGCTGCGGCCGGAGCTCGTGCTGGCAGCAGGGGGCGACCACCAGCAGCCGGGCGCCGGCGGCGTGCCCGCGGAAGAGCGCGTCGTCGGTCGCGGTGTCGCACGCGTGCAGCGCGATCAGGACGTCGCACGCCGCCAGCGGCGTGTCCGCGATCCGGCCGGCCGTGAAGTGCAGCCGGTCCGCGAAGCCGTGGCGGGCCGCGAGTTCCCCGTCGAGCGCCACCAGCTCGGGACGCGCTTCAATCCCGGTGATGCGGGCGCGCCCGCCCAGCAGCTGCGCGAGGGCGAACGTGAGATAGCCCTTGCCGCTGCCCATGTCCGTGATCCGCAGCGGCGGCGCGTCCGGCGGGGCGGGGTCGAGACCCGCCTCGCGGAGCAGGTGGCCCAGCAGCTCGGCGAATTTCTGGATCTGGCGAAACTTGTCCGCCATGCCCTCGCGCGGCTGGCCCCGCTCGTTGGTCACGCCGAGGTCGCGCAGCCAGCCGGCGTCCGCCGGGATCAGATGCGCTTTCGCCCGGTCGTGGCGCCCGGACGGCTTGGCGGCGGCAACGCCGGCGGCGGGTGTCGCGACCACCTTCAGCCGTGCCGGGGTGCCCGGGTTCGTCTCGAGCTGCGCTGCTTGCTCCGCGGTGAAAAGATGGGCGTCGAGGAAATCGGCGCCGATCAGCGGCGCCAGTTGCTCGAATGCCGCCTCGACCGGCAGGTTCTTGGTGACGTCGCGCGTCGTGTGCCGCCAGAGGAACGCGCAATGCGGGCGCGCCTTCAGCGTCACCGGCCGCACGAACAGGTTGCGCAGGGTCGGGTCCGGGCCGCGGTATTTGCCGAGCGTGAGCTTCGTGAGCGCGCCGTCGTCCAGCGTGCGCTGGAGGAGGTCGAGAAAGCGGACGCGGGCATCGGCGGGCGGCATGATTTCCCGGGAGGAAGGCGGAAAGGCGGACGGAAGGGAAGGCTGGGGAAGACGGTGCCATGCCGGAATGCGGCAGCCGGACGGCGGGGCTCCGGGCCGCGCCGCCGGTCAGCGGGAGGGAGTCGGCGCGGTGCGCGACAGTGCGGCGCCCAGCCAGCCGCCACCCTGGCGCTTGTAGGCCTCGAAACCGTCCGGACCGAGCAGTTGGATCAACCGCTCGCGCGCGGCAAGCCCGAGCGCGGAGGCGCGCGCGTCGCGCTGATTGGGCGAGAGGTCGCGATCGCGGTCGACCGCGGCGAGCTGCGGCGTGAATTCCTTCTGCACGGCGATCACATCGTGCGCGACCTGCGGCGGAAGGTTGAGGCGCGCGGTGAGGGCGCGGGTTTGCTGGAGCGCGGTGTCGTTGGCCTCCTGCCAGGCGCGGTACCGCTCCTCGCCGAGACCGTGGCGGAGTTGCGCGTCGAGCTGGCGCTCGCGCTCCTCGCGGAGTGAGCGCATCTCCGCGACGGCCCGTCCCGGCTGGTCGTTGCCGCTCGCGTCGAGCACGGCCTTGAACGCCGGATACAGCGCGCGAAACTCCGCCTCGGTCGCTTCGAATTGACCCAAACGGCCGCGCAACTGGTGCGCCGCGGTGCTGTTGCGCAGGTCATAGGTGAGCAGCTCCTCCGGCGAGAGCAGGCGCTCGATGTCGGCGCGCTTTTCACGCGCCAGCAGCTCGAGCCTCGCGCGATGCGAGGTGCCCGGCCCGCCCTGGTCCGCAAAGGTCTGCTCCTCGAGATCGGCGTAATCGGCCAGGATGCGTTTCAGCCCGGCGACCTTGTCGGCAGGCAGGCCGCCGAACTGGCGGCGGCTCGCGGTCTCGTCCAGGTCGAGTTCGCTCCCGACGAGTTCGCGGAAGAGCCGCCGCTGTTCGCGGCTGAGCTCGCGCATCCCGGCGGCGGCGGCCGCGGCCGCGCGTGCGGAAGGATTCCGCCAGTACTCGTCGGGTCCGGGCTGACCCTGCAGCGCGGCGATGCGCTGCTGAAACGCCTGGTTGAGCAGCATGGCGATCACGGTGCGGACGATGCCCGGCGCGAGGCCCAGCGCCTCGAGCTCGGTGCGCAGCCGGCGAAAGTCCGCCTCGGTGCGCGGGGCGGCCGGTGGCCGCGCCGGGGACGAAGCCTCCGGGGGAACAGACCGGGCGGGCGCGGGCGTCGGAGCTGCGACCGCAGGCGAGGTGTCCCGCGGCCCGCCGGCGCGGGAGGTGCGAAACAGGAACCAGGCATTGGCCGCGAGGGAGGCGGCGAGGATCAGCGTCAGGATCGCGCGGCTCATCGGCAGTCACTAAAGCGACGGGTGCGACCGGCGCAACGCCGCGCTCCCCGGCCGGAGCGGCGCTGCGCGGAGCCGGACTCATGCCGTTGGCCTTCAAATCCGCCAGGGAGACGGCTGGACCGAAAGGTGGACCGGCTTGTCCTCGAGCCGCTGCGGACCGGCCCATCACACGTCCGCCGCCTGGGCGTAGGCGGCTTCACCGCAACGGCATCGTTCCGGCTGAGGGGCTGCAGGCCGCCGCGGACCCGGCTCACGTCGCCTCGGCGGGCTTCAGGGCGGGGGCGGATTCGGCCGTGCGGCGCCGCCGCAGGCGCTGCGTGAGGCGGTCGAAATACAGGTAGACGACGGGCGTGGTGAACAGGGTGAGGGCCTGGCTCAGGATCAGGCCGCCGACGATCGCGTAGCCGAGCGGCTGGCGCAGTTCCGATCCGTCGCCGTGGCCGAGGGCCAGCGGGATGCCGCCGAGCATGGCGGCGAGCGTCGTCATCGTGATCGGCCGGAAGCGTTTCAGGCAGGCCTCGAAGATCGCGTCCGCGGGCGCGAGGCCGCGCGTGCGCTCCGCCTCGAGCGCGAAGTCGATCATCATGATCGCGTTCTTCTTCACGATGCCGATCAGCAGCAGGATGCCGATGATGGCGATGACGCCGACGTCGTGGCCGAAGATCCACAGCGTGAGCAGCGCGCCGAGCCCGGCGGAGGGCAGCGTCGAAAGGATCGTGAGCGGATGGATGAAGCTCTCGTACAGCATGCCGAGGATGATGTAGATGGCGATGATCGCGGCCACGATCAGGTAGGGCTGCGAGCGCAGCGACGTCTGGAAGGCCTGCGCCGTCCCCTGGAAGCTGCCGCTCAGCGTCGCGGGCGCCTGCAGCTCGGCCTGCGCGGCCTCGATGGCGGTGACGGCGTCGCCGAGTGCGACGTCGGGCGCGAGGTTGAACGAGAGCGTCACCGCCGGGTACTGGCCGAGATGGTTGATCGTGAGCGGCTTCGTCGAACGCGTGTCGAGGCGCACCAGCGCCGACAGCGGCACCTGGCCGCCGGTGAGCGGTGAGCGGATGAAGAGGCGGTCGAACGTCGACGGGTCCGACTGCATCTCGGGCGGCACCTCGATGATCACCTTGTACTGGCTGACCTGCGTGAAGAACTGCGTCACCTGCCGCTGGCCGAAGGCGCTGTAGAGGACGCTGTTGATCGCCTGCGTGGGGATGCCGAAGCGGGAGGCGGCCTGCCGGTCGATCTCGACGCTGAGGGCCGGCGCCGTGGCCTGCTGGTCGGAGGTCACGTCGCGCAGCTGCGTCAGCGTCTTCAGGCGCTCCAGGATGCGCGGGGCCCAGGCGTTGAGTTCGTCGGAATTGGCGGTGCGCAGCGTGTACTGGAACTGCGTCTTGGTGCTGAGGCCGCCCACGTTGAGGTCCTGCTGGGACTGGAAGAACATCGTCACGCCCGGGATGCCGGCCGTCTTCTGCCGCAGCCGGTTGATGATCGTCCAGGCGGAGTCCCGCTCGTCGCGCGCCTTGAGCGTGATCCAGTAGCGCGCGTTGTTCTGGGTCGAGGCGGAGCGGCCGGAGCCGATCATGCACTGGAACGCGAGCACGCCTGGATCGGCGGCGATGAGGGCGCCGACGCGCTCGACATGCGCCGACATCGCGGCGAACGAGATGTCCGCGCCCGCCTCGGCGGTCGCGCTGAGGAAGCCGGTGTCCTGCTGCGGGAAAAAGCCCTTGGGCATCTTCACGAAGACGAGCGCCGTGACTCCGAGGGTGACGAACAGGGAGGCGAGGGTGAGCCGCTTCCAGCGCAGGACGACGCGCAGCATCGCCTCGTACAGGCCTTCGACCCCGCGGAAGAAACGTTCGAGCCGGGAGTCGCACCAACCCGCGACCCCGCGCGTCGGGGCGTGATGCGGATGGAGGAACTTCGCGCACATCATCGGCACGAACGTCAGCGAGACGAAGCCCGAGACCAGCACGGCCGCGGTGACCGTCAGCGCGAACTCGCGAAACAGCCGGCCGACAATGCCGCCCATCAGCAGCACCGGGATGAACACGGCCACGAGCGAGAGGCTGATGGAGAGGATGGTGAAGCCGATCTCGCCGGCGCCCTTCAGCGCCGCCTCGAACGGCCGCATGCCGCCCTCGATGTGCCGGTAGATGTTCTCGAGCATCACGATCGCATCGTCGATGACGAAGCCGACCGAGATCGTGAGCGCCATCAGCGAGAGGTTGTTCAGGCTGAAGCCGGCCAGGTACATGATCGCGAACGTCGCCACGATCGAGATCGGCACCACCGCGCTGGCGATCAGCGTGGCCCGCACATTGCGCAGGAAGATGAAGACGACGCCCGTCACGAGCGTCATCGTGAGCAGGAGGTGAAACTCCACCTCGGCCACCGAGGCGCGGATCGTGCGCATGCGATCGCTGAGCACCTCGAGCTTGATCGCGGGCGGCATCGCGGCCTGCAATTGCGGCAGCAGCTCGCGCACGCGTTCGACGGTCTCGATGACGTTGGCGTCGGATTGCTTCCGGATGATCACGCCCACGCCGCGCTTGTTGTTCACCCAGGCGGCGGCCCGCACGTCCTCCGCGCCGCGCACGGCGCGACCGACGTCGCGGATCCGGATCGGCGCGCCACGCCGGTACGCGAGGATGAGGTCGTTGTACGGCTCGGCCTCGAGGATCTGGTCGTTGGCGTAGATCGCCAGGCTCTGGTGCGGGCCGTTGAGGCTGCCCTTGGGCGAATTGAGGGTGGCGGAGGCGATGACACCGCGCACGTCGTCGAGCGAGAGCCCGAGGGCGGCGAGTTTCGCCGGATCGACCTGCACGCGCACGGCCGGCTTCTGCTCGCCCATGATGCTCACCTGGGCGACGCCGCGGAGCTGCGAGATCTGCTGGGCGACGATATTCGCGGCGTAGTCGCTCACCTGCGTCAGAGGCAGCACGTCCGATTGCATGCTGAGCAGCATGATCGGCGAATCCGCTGGATTTACCTTCCGGTAGTTGGGCGGGGCCGGCAGGTCGGAGGGCAGACGCCCGGCGGCCGAGCTGATCGCCGCCTGCACTTCCTGCGCCGCGGCGTCGATGTCGACGTCGAGGTCGAACTGGATCGTGATCTGGACGACGCCCAGGCTGCTGGTCGACGTCATCTGCGTGACGCCCGGGATCAGCGCGAGCTGGTTCTCGAGCGGCGTGGCCACCGCGGAAGCCATCGTGTCCGGGCTCGCGCCGGGAAGATTGGCCGAGACCTGGATGGTGGGAAATTCGATCTGCGGCAGCGGGGCGACCGGCAGGAACGGGAACGCGACGCAGCCGACGAGGAAGATCGCGATGGTGAGCAGCGCGGTCGCGATCGGCCGGCGGATGAAGGGGGTGGAGAGGCTCATTCGGCGGGCGGACGGCTGGCGGTGAGATCGGACTTGCCCCGGCGCTCCTCGGGCACGACCCGGGCGCCGGGCTGCAGCTTGCTCTGGCCGTCGCGCACCACGCGTTCGCCGGCCTTCAGGCCCGACTCGATCACGGTGAAGCCCTCGACCGTCGGGCCTGGCTTGATCGCGCGGGCTTCGACAGTCTGGTCGGCCTTCACGACGTAGGCGAACGGCCCGTCCAGCCCGGCCTGCACCACCTCGGCGGGGACCACCGCGGCGCCCTGCCGCGTCTCCACCAGGAGGAGCGCGGTCACGAACTGCCCGGGCCACAAGGCGAGGTCGTCGTTGGCGAACCGCGCCTTGAGCCGCACGGTGCCGGTGGCGGTGTCGATCTGGTTGTCGATGAGCTCGAGCTGCCCGCGGGCGAGGACCGCGCCGGCGTCGTCCTGCGCCTGCACGGCGGGAGGGGTGGAGTCCGCCTGCAGCCGGCGCCGCAGCGCGGGCAGGTGATGCTGCGGCAGCGTGAAGAGCACGGAGACGGGCTGGACCTGCGTGATGACGACGAGCCCGGACCCCTGGCTGGCCGTCACCAGATTGCCGGCGTCGACGAGCCGGACGCCCGTGCGGCCGGCGATGGGGGCGCGGACGGTGGTGAAATCGAGGTCAAGCTGCGCGACCTCGATCGCGGCCTGGTCGGCCTTGAGCTGGGCGGAGAGCTGGGCGACCGACGCTTCCTGCCGTTCGAGGATGCGGCGGCTCTCGGCGTCGCTGGCGAACAGGGTGCGGATCCGCTCCAGCTCGCGTTTCGCATTGGCCAGCGCGGCCTCGTTCTGGACCAGGCGCGAGCGCACCTGCTCGAGCGCGGCGCGGTAGGGCCGCGGATCGATCTGGGCGAGCACGTCGCCCGCCTTCACCTCCTGGCCCTCGGTGAAATTCACCTGGTCGAGCGAGCCCCCGACGCGCGGGCGCACCGTGACCGTGTTCGACGCCTGGACGGTGCCGAGTCCGGACAGCCAGAGCGGCACATCGCGCACGACGACATCGGCCGTGACGACGGGGATGCCGCGGGCGCCTCCGCCGGCGTTCGGCGCGGCGGACCGCCCCGCGGGCCGCTGCTGCCGCCAGTACAGCGTGGCGCCGACGCCGACGACCAGGATGAGAAGGAGGATCCAGCGAGGTTTCATGCGGAAGAAGGCGGAACAGGGACGGGAGGAACCGGGGCGTGCGCCCGGGCGCGGCGCGCGACCGGCTCCATTCGAGGCAGGAAAACGCGGCGCTAAACAAAAAAGATGCGCGCGGGCGCCGGTTTAGTGTGACGGAGTGTGGCGGGGGCGGCGCCTGACACATCTTGTTACACTTTTCCCGACCGGGGCCCGCGGCGGGACGCGAAGCGGCTTTTCACCCGGGCGTTTCCCCGTTCAATGCCGCCACCGCCCGACCCGGCGCCATGGAAGCCACTCCGCACATCGCGGTGGTCGACGACCACCAGGAAATCCGCGAGCTCGTCAGCCGCTACCTCGGCGAGCACGGCTATCGCGTGAGCTCGGCCGACAGCGCCGCGGCCTTCCGCCGGCTGCTCGAGCGCAGCGCGCCGGACCTGGTCGTCCTCGATGTGATGATGCCGGGGGAGGACGGCCTCGCGCTGTGCCGCGACCTGCGGGCGACGACGCGGCTGCCGATCATCTTTCTCACCGCGGTCGCGGAGGACACGGACCGGATCATCGGGCTCGAGATGGGGGCGGACGACTACCTGACGAAACCGTTCAACCCGCGCGAGCTGCTCGCCCGCGTCAAGGCGGTGCTCCGCCGCGCACAAAGCCTGCCGCCGCAGCGCGGGCTGATCCGCGCCGATCGCGTCCGGTTTGACGGACAGGTGCTCGACGTGAAGCGCCGCGAGGTGGTGGGCGCGGACGGCGTGGCCGTGCCGCTGAGCACGGCGGAGTACCGGCTGCTCGCCGTGTTTCTCGAGCATCCGGGACTGGTGCTGACGCGGGACCAGTTGCTCGACCTCACGGCCGGGCGGGCGGCGGACGCCTTCGATCGCAGCATCGACAACCAGGTCAGCCGGCTGCGCCGGAAAATCGAGCCGGACCCGAAGAACCCGGTGCTGATCCGCACGCACTGGGGCGGCGGATACTGTTTCACCGGAGCGGTGGAGTCCGCATGAAAGTATTCCGGGCCCGCAGCCTGACCGGGCAGTTGATCGGCCTCCTGCTGCTGGTCATGGGGCTGGCGCAGCTCGGCTTCTTCCTGCTCAACCGCAGCGAGCGCGAGAGCCTGCTGCGCAACCTGCAGCGCGACGAGTTCCTCGCGCGCATCGGCTCGGTGTCGCGGCTGCTGGCGACGACGGAGCCGGGATTGCACCCGGAGATCCTCCGCGCGGCGAGCACGACGCTCTCGCGCTACTGGCTGGCGGCGGAGCCGCCGGGCGATCCGCCGGCCTGGCAGCGGACCGCGCGGGACTACCTGCTGCGGGCGCTGCCGGCGGGGCCGCTGACCACGGAGCCGGTGGCGGCGGACGCCGGCGGCGAGACGGCGGCGGAGGGATTCGTCACCAATCCCCGCTTCGGGCCCAACGACCTGCGCGTCTCCGCCGGGCCGGCCTGGGAGAATCTCGGGCCGGGAAGCTGGCCCGGTGGCCGGCCGGCGCGGCTGCTGGTGCTCGAAAGCTGGAACGGACTCGGCCTCGCCGTGCCGGTGCGCGACGGCCTCTGGCTGCACACGGTCTATGCCCGGCCGGACCTCATCACGCAGTCCCCGGCGGGATACTACGTGACCTTCGGGCTCACGGGGGCGCTGCTGCTGCTCGTGGCGTTCCTCGCCGTGCGCCGGCTGGGGCGGCCGCTGCAGCGCCTCACGGATGCGGCCGAGCGACTGGGCCGCGGCGAGGAGATCGAGGTGCTGCCCGAGGACGGTCCGGACGACGTGCGGCGCACCACGGAGGCGTTCAACCGCATGCAGGCGCGGCTGCGGCGGTTCGTGGCCGACCGCACCCGGATGATGGCGGCGATCAGCCACGACCTCCGGACCCCGATCACGTCGCTCCGCCTGCGGGCCGAATTCATCGCCGAGCCGGAGATGAAGGAGAAGATCATCGCCACCCTCGACGAGATGCAGGCGATGACGGAATCCGCCCTCGCGTTCGCGCGGGAGGAGGCGACGGCGGAGCCTTCGCGTACCACCGACCTCGACGCGTTGCTCGAGAGCCTGTGCGCCGATCTCGCGGAACTGGGTTGGGACGTGACGTTCGTGCACGGCGACCGCGTGCCCTGGCGCGGCCGGCCTGACGCCCTGCGCCGGGCGCTGCGCAACCTGATCGAGAATGCCGTGCGCTACGGGGGCCGGGCGCGCGTACGGCTCGGGGTTGACGCCGATGGCGTGGACATCCGGATCGAGGACGACGGTCCGGGGATCCCGGCCGCCGACTTCGAGAAGGTCTTCGCACCGTTCGTGCGGCTGGAGAGTTCGCGCAACCGCACGACGGGCGGCGTCGGGCTCGGGCTTTCGATCGCGCGCACCATCGTACGCAGCCACGGCGGCGACATCGTGCTGGCCAACCGCGACGCGGGCGACGGCGCGGGCGGGCTCGTCGCGTCCGTCCGGCTGCCGCGGACCTGAGCCCGGACGGGTCAGCGAGGCCGGCGCCGTTTGTGCCCGAGCGGCTGATCTGCGATGGGAAGCTACGTAGCGGCGTGAGGACAGGCCGCTCCACCTTTCAGCGAGGCCGTCCTGCGGCCGCCCGGTTCACGGCAGGAAGTCCGTCGTGATCGCGCTCGCCGGAGTCACCTTGCCCTTCGCCAGGATGCCCAGCTCCTCCATCTGCCGGATCTGCGTGGCGTAGCGGGCGGGATCGAGGCGTCCGATCTGCTGCGGACCGCCGCTGGCGTCGCGGCCGGTGACCAGCTTCTCGTCGATGATCATCTGGCGCGAGTACGTCATGAAGGCGTCGGTGTTGTTCGGATTGGCCTGCTTCATGAGGGCGTGCGCGCCCGCCGGGTCGCCGACGAGATAGTCGCGCCAGCCGCGGACGTAGGCGCGCAGGAACGCCCGCAGCACCTCGGGCCGCTCGCGCGCGAAGCGCCGGTTGGTGACCAGGACGGCGTAGGCACGGAAGCCGGCATCCCACGTGGACAGGAACCGCGGCGCCTTGCCGCCGGCGGCGATGATGTGGTGCGGTTCGGCGATGAAGTAGCCCTGCTGCAGGGCCTCGCGATTGGCGAGGAAGGCGGCGACGGAGAAGTTCTGCGGCACGATGCTGAATTTCAGCGCGTACTTTTTCTCCAGGAACTTGAGGAACGCCCACTCGGGCCGGGCGATGATCGTCCGGCCCTGCAGGTCCTCGAATCGGCGCACCGTGCTGTCGGCATGCACCAGGATGCCCGCGGGGTCGTCCTGGAAGACGGCGGCGAACTGCACCACCGGCAGCCCCTCCGCCTGCTGCAACAGCGTGTTGGTGCTGTCGGCCTGGCCGATGTCGGCCTTGCCGGTGGCGACGCTGGGCATGACGTGCGCGCCGGGCCCGCCGGGGATGAGGGTGACGTCGAGGCCCTCCTCGCGGAAAAAGCCGCGCGCGGCGGCCTGGTAGAAGCCGCCGTGCTCGGGCTCGGCGACCCAGTCGAGCTGCACCGTCAGTTTCGCGGGGGCGGGAGCGGCCGCGCGGCCGACGACGGCGGTGAGCAGGAGCAGGAGGACGAGGGACGGGAGGTGCATGATAGATTCTACGCGGCGGACGTTCGGCCGGATTCGCGGCGCGGCCCTCAACGGTCGCGGCGCTCGTAGGCGTCGTGCCAGTGCCGCAGCGTGAGCCACGCGAGCGTGAGCACCGCGGCGTTGAGCACGAAGCCCAGGGCGCAGGTGGTGAGGGCGGTGGCGAAAAGGGCGGGGTACTTCGCCTGCGCGGCGTAGATGACCGCCTGGAAGCCCAGGCCGCCGCCGCCGCCGGCCGACGATCCGGCGTTCATGTCGGCGACGACCGCCCCGATCGGCGCGATGGTGGCGGCGATGCGCAGTCCGGTGAAGAAGTAGGGCAGCGCCGCGGGCACCCGCAGCCGGAGCAGCTGCTGCCAGCGGCTGGCGCGGTAGAGGGCGAAGAGTTCGACGAGGTTGCGATCGGTCGAGATCAGGCCCTGCGTGGTGTTCACGACGAGGGGAAAGAAGGCGATGACGAACGTCAGGAGCGCCACGCTGTTCAGTCCCGCGCCCACCCAGATGACGCAGATCGGCGCGAGCACGGGCAGCGGTGTCATCTGCAGCGCCATCAGATAGGGGTAGAGGCTCGTGCGCACCAGAGGCGAGAGCGAGAGCAGCAGCGCGAGCACGGAACTCACGACCAGCGCGAGGCCGAAGCCGAGCAGCGCGCCCTGGGCGGTGTTCCACGTCGCGGAGGCGAGCACGGCCCGGTGTTCGCGGAAGGCGTCGAGGATGGCGGCGGGGGTGGGCAGCAGGAACCGCATCTCGGGCGTGAGATAGAAGTGAATGCCGTACCAGAGCGCGATGACCACCGCGCCGGTGAGCGCCGGCAGCAGGATGCGGGAGGCGGCGTGCGAGCGCGGGGACATCAGCTTCTGGCCGCGGCGGGCACGGCGGGGACGGACCGGAGGAGGCGCGACACCCCGGCCACCAGGTCGAGGTATTCGCGCGAAAGCCGGGTGTCGTCGGTGCGCGGATACGGAAGCGGGACCGCCACCTCGTGGTGGATGCGGCCCGGCTGCGACGCGAGGATGAGGATGCGGTTGGAAAGGAAGACGGCCTCGGCCACGGAGTGCGTGACGAAAAACGCGGTCCAGGCCGCCGCCCCGCGGATGGCGAGCAGTTCCTCGTTGAGGTGCTCGCGGGTCATCTCGTCCAGCGCGCCGAAGGGCTCGTCGAGCAGGAGCAGCCTCGGCTCCAGGGCGAGCGCGCGGGCGATCGAGACCCGCATCTTCTGACCGCCGGAAAGCTGGCGCGGATAGGCCGCGGCCTTGTCGCCGAGCCGCACGAGTTCGAGCACCCGGCGCGTCGTGGCGGCGCGCGCCGCGGCCGGCACGCCGCGCAGGCGCTGGGGCAGGTCGACGTTGTGCGCCACCGTGAGCCAGGGCAGGAGGGTCGGCTCCTGGAAGACATATGCCAGCTCCGCCGCCGCGGCGTCGGGCGTGCGGCCCGCGACCGTGAGTTCGCCCTCCGTGACCGGGCTCAGCCCGGCGAGCAGTCGCAGCGCGGTCGACTTGCCGCAGCCACTGGGACCGATCAGGGAGACGAAATCGCCGGGCTGGGCGGAGAACGTGATCCGGTCGAGCACGACGGGGCCGTCACCGAATCGTTTGGTGACACCGCGAAATTCAACCAGGGGAGCCGCCGCCATGCGGCCAAGAAGTGGCGGGCGCCTCCGGCGAGGGCGAGTGGGAAGTGGGCGCGCCGCCGCGCCGCGCTCACCCGAGCTGCATTTCCGAACACGCGATCATGTACCGCGTGCGGGTCAGCCGGAGCCAGTCACCGAAGTCGGGGATGTCGACGCCGGCTCCCTGCAGCCAGGCGGGCGACGGCAGCTCGGGCAGCTTCTCCTCCGGTACGCAGAACAGGGAGCGCGCCCACCGCGCCGTGGCCAGGATCATCGCGAGCTGGCGAAACTGCGGCTCGGCGCTTTCCGGATCGAGCTGGGCGGCCACGACGCCGGCGATGGGCGCTGGAAAATCCCACAGCCGCAGCAGCGCGGCGCCGGCCTCGGCATGCGAGTAACCGAGCCAGTCGCGCTCCGCGGGGGCGAAGTCGAGCGGATAGCCGGAGGAGACGAAGGTGCGCGGCCGGCGCTGCTGCGCCGAGTAGCGATCGATCACGACCAGGCCCAGACCGTGCATCAGGCCTGCCGTGTAGGCGTCGTCCCGGTCGGCGTCGGGCGTCCGCTCCGCCAGCGCTCCGGCCGCCATCGCGCACGCGACCGCGCGCTGCCACAGCTTCAGCGCCGAAAGTCCGTAGGCGTTGAGCGGCTGGCCCACCAGTTGAGAGGCGACCGCGTAGGTGACCAGTTCCTGCACTCCCTTGACGCCGACGCGATGGATGCCTTCGGCCACCGACTCGACCCGCGCGCGACCGCCGCCGAAGTGGGTGCTGTTGGCCATGCGCACGACGCGCGCCGACAGCCCTGGCTCCAACGTGATCACATCCGCGATGGCGTCGATCGTCGTGTCCGGCTGGCTGAGCAGACGCCGAAGCGTCAGCAGGACCTTTGGCGCCGGCGGCAGATCCTTGATCTGCTTCACGAGCGCCTCCGCCGAGGGCTTCAGGAACGGGATGGAAAAGGCCACGTACCACCATCGGCCTGGCGCGCGTCCGCTTAAGTCCATCGCACGTTATTTGCGTGGGCCAAGAAACTGCCTCGCAGTGCCATGGGCCGGCCGGCCCGGGTATTACGGCCCCTGGCGGCGAAGGCGGCGTTCCGCTAAGGTCGACGTGCTCGTCCCGGGAGACGGCGCCCGCTCCGGCGCTCCGCTTCTCGTTGGAAGGGTTCAAAATATGATCGCCTCGGCTCCCGGCGCCGGCCAGCCTGCTGGCCCCGGCTCGCTGGTTTCAGACAGGGTTTCCCCCGTTTCAACTTCCACCATGGACAACACCGCTCCCGCTGCTTCGGCCGCCGTTCCCGCCGTCGAAGACAAGACGACCGCCATCATCAGCTATCTCACGCTGATCGGCTTCATCGCCGCCGTGATCATTCACGGCAACAAGAAGACCAAGCTCGGCTCGTATCACCTGCGCCAGGCGCTGGGCCTGATCCTCACCTCGTTCGCGATCGGCATGTGCATGATCGTGCCGATTCTCGGCTGGATCGTCGGCCTGGTCGGCTGGATCGCCCTGCTGGTCTTCTGGGTCATCGGGCTGCTGGCCGCGATCAACGGCCAGATGAAACCCGTGCCGCTCCTCGGCGAGCATTACCAGAAGTGGTTCGGCACGGCCTTCGAATAAGGCCGTCGTCCGCTCCGGTGGCTGCCTGAAGCACCGGGAAATCTCACCGCCGCCGGGCTGACCCGGCGGCGTCTCCGGCCCCTGGCCTGCGGGTCCGGCTTGAGTTTTTTTCGCTCCCGGAAACGGAGCCTTCGTCCCACCCGGGCGGAGCTCTGCCCGGAACCCGCGCGTCGTTTTCTCATTCTTTTCGCTTCCCGTCGTCATGTCGTCCCGTCGTCGCCTGAGTTTGCTCGCCCTTCTGCTGCTGGTCGTGGCTGCCCTGTTGCTGTTCCGCCGCTGCGGTGCGTCTCGTCCGGTCGAGCCGAAACCAGCCGCTCGCGAGCACTCTCCCGCTCCGTCCCACCGTGATCTCGAGGCCCCGCCGGCTCCGGTGACGGGCGTCCCGCCGGCGCCGGAGAAAATCGGGCCGGCCTCGCTCGACGTGCCGGCCGAGGTCGAAGCCGGAGGCATGCTCACGGTGCGCTGGACCGGGCCGGACAATGGGGAGGATTTCGTCACCGTCGTGCGGCCCGATGCCGCGGCCTCCGCCTACGGCCCTTACCGGGAGACGCGGCGCGGGCCCGTGCTCGAACTCCAGGCGCCGCCCGACGCCGGCGCCTGGGAGGTGCGTTATGTGACCGGGCGCTCGAAGCAGGTGCTGGCGCGGGCGCCGCTCACCGTCCAGCCGGTCTCCGCCGCGGTCACGGCGCCGGGCGAGGTCGTCGCCGGCGGGACCTTTTCCGTCCAGTGGCGCGGCCCCGGCCACGCCGGGGATTACGTGACCGTCGTGCCCCGCGGTACGCCCGACGGGCAGTATCGCAGCTATGCGGAAACGGCCCGCGGCGCCACGCTCACCTTGACCGCCCCGATCGACGCGGGCGATGCCGAGGTGCGGTACATGACCGGCACGGGTGCGCGTGTGCTCGCGCGCCACGGCTTGCGGGTGGTGCCGGCGGCGGTGACGCTCGCTGCGCCGCCCGAAGTCGTGGCCGGGGCGCGACTCGCGGTGACGTGGACCGGCCCGGCCAACGCCGGCGACTACGTGACGGTCGTGCCGAAAGCGACGCGCGACGGGCAGTATGCCCAGTATGCGGAGGCGTCCCGAGGTTCGCCGCTCGCGGTGACCGTCCCCATCGATCCCGGCCCTGCGGAGATCCGCTATATGAGCGGGCAGGGCGCTCGCGTCCTGGCCCGGCGCGACGTGCTGGTGGTGCCGGCGCGGGTCGAGCTGCGGCCGCCGCCCTCCGGCCCTGCCGGCGGTCCTTGCTTCGTCGCGTGGACGGGCCCGGACAACACAGGCGATTATCTCACCATCGTGCCGCGCGGAGCGAAGGACGGTGCGATGCACCGGATGACCAGCACGACCGCGGGTTCGCCGGTCCGCGTCGATGCGCCGCCGACGCCCGGCCCCGCGGAGGTGCGCTACATGAGCGGGCAGGGCAACCGCGTGCTCGGCCGCGCCGCGATCGAGCTGCAGTGAGTCGCGGGCGGGCCGTCAGGTCGCGTCGGGCGGCCGGCCGGCCGCGCCCGGGCGCAGCAGCCGTGCGATGAGCGGCAGCAGGTCGTGCGGCGTCCCGGGCTTCTCGACGATCTCGCGCACCCCGAGCGCCCGGGCGGCCTCGGCTTCCGTGGCGCGCAGGTAACCCGAGGTCAGGATGATCGGGACCGCCGGGTCGACGGCGAGCAGCGCCCGCGCGAGATCGAGCCCGGACATCTCTGGCATCGAAAGATCGGATACCACCAGTCGCACGGACGCGGCGTGGTGGCGGAACCATTCCAGCGCCTCGCGCGGGCGCTGGAACGCGGTGACGTCGTAACCCGCGCGGCGGAGCACGCGCTCGGCCACGAAGATCAGCGCCTCCTCGTCGTCGACGAAGAGGATGCTCTCGCCCGAACCGGTCCGCTCGATCGCGGGAGGCGGCGCGACGGTGGCGGGAGTTTCGGTGCGCAGCGCCGCGGACGCCGGAAAGTACAGCTCGAACGTGCTGCCGGCGCCGACGACACTGGAGACCGCGATGGTGCCGCCGTTGGCGCGGAGGATGCCGTGCACGACGGAGAGCCCGAGCCCCGTGCCCTCGCCGGGGCCCTTGGTGGTGAAGAAGGGATCGAAGATGCGCGGGAGCAGATCCTCGGGAATGCCGCTGCCGTTGTCGCTGACGACGATGCGGACGTAGCGCCCCGGTTTCAGCTCGGCCGGCAGCTCGGAACGGCCGGGAGCGGCCGTCTCCGCCGAGAGGGAAAACAGCAGGCGGCCGGGATGGGTGCCGATCGCATGCCACGCATTCGTGCCGAGGTTGAGCAGCACCTGGTGCAGCTCGGTGCTGTCGATGTCGACGAGCGGCACGTTCTCCGCCGCGTGCACGGAGATTTCCACGTGGGCCGGGATGGTCGCGCGCAGCAGCTTGACGACCTCCTCGACGATCGGGAGGGGCGCGATGGGGAGGCGGCGGTTTTCCGCCGGGCGGCTGAAGGCGAGGATGCGGCGCACCAGTTCGCGCGCACGCTGGCCGGACTTCTTGATCTTCGCGAGCGATTCGTGCGCGGGGTGCACGGCGTCGGTGTCGAGCATGCCGAGCTCCGCGTTGCTCAGGATGGCGGTGAGGATGTTGTTGAAGTCATGCGCGATCCCGCCGGCCAGCGTGCCGATCGCCTCGAGCTTCTGCGACTGCCGCAACTGCTCTTCGAGCCGGGCACGTTCCATCTCGGCCAGCCGGCGCCCGGTGATGTCCGCGGTCACCCCGATGATGCGCTCGGTGCCCGGGGCGTCGCCCTTGCGCTGCCGGTGCCCCTTGACCTCGAGCCAGCGTTCCGTGCCGTCGGCGAGCAGCACCGGATGGGTGTGATCGACCTCGTCGATCGCCCCCTCGACCAGGCGTTCGAGCAGGGCGCGCAGTTCGGCTCCCTGCGGTTCGCGCACGCGGTCCGCCAGGTGGTTCATCGCGCCCGAGAGCGTGCCGCGCACGTAGCCGTAGACGTCCTCGGCCTCGGCGGAGGCGAGCAGGGTGCGCGAGGCCACGTCGATCTCCCACGAGCCCATGCGCGCCGACCGCATGGCGAGCCGGAGGCGCTCCTCGTTGCTGCGCAGCGAGGCCTCAGCCTCCATGCGCGCGATGGCGGCGCCGCAATGGTCGGCGAGCGTCTTGAGCTGCTGGACATCGGCGTCGCCGTACCGGTGCGGGGTGTAGCTCTGCACCGACACCACGCCGACGACGCGCCCCTCCCAAAGCACCGGCGCCAGCACGATCGACAGGCTGCGGCGGGTGGCATGGCCCCAGGGCTCGAAGTCGCTCGACGGGTCGATGCTGCTCTCCGCCGCGCGGTTGATCAGGAGCGGTGATCCCTGGAGCACCGGGCGCATCTGGCCGCTGAAGGAGGAGATCGTCGGGGGCACCTCGCGCGGCGCGTTCTCGCCGAAATTGGTATCCTCCATGTACGCGCCGAGGCTGACGTCGCCGCGCTCGTTGAGCAGCACGAGGAAGAACGCATCGTGACCGAAGACCTTGCGGCAGGCCTCCGCGACGGTGAAACCCAGCGAATGCGGCTCGAGGGCCGCGGTCAGCGAGGTCGCCAGCCGGCGCAGCGCGTCCTGCACCATCGAGTGGCGCTTGGTGGTGGAGATGTCGCGGGCGATCATCGACGTGAATTCGAGCGCGCCGCCCCCGCGGCGGTGCGCGAGCACGACGAGCGACACGGGGATCTCGTGGCCGTCGCGGTGGAGGAGCGCCAGTTCGCCCGACCAGCTCCCGTGCTGCAGGGCCGCGGGCAGCGCATGGCGCGCGAACTCGCCGCGCGCCCACGCGGCGAGGATGGCGGGCGTGTGCAGCGTGGACGAATCGACCCCCGTCTCGAGGCCGAGCAGCCGCCGTCCCGCGGGGTTGAGGTACGCGAGAGACTCGCTCGCGTCGGCAAACGCGATGAAGTCGCTGGTGTTCTCCAGCACCAATCCGAGCCGCGCCTGCGCCTCGGCCAGCCGGCGCTCGCGCTCGAGTTTCTCCCGCGCGGCGCGCGTGCGCCGGTCGGCCGCGAACCACGCCGCGCCCCCCGCGAGCCCGAGCAGGCTCAGCCCGACGAGCCCGCGAAACCAGCCGGTCTGCCAGAAGAACGGCGCGATCTCGAAATGCAGCGTCGCGCCGGTCTGGTTCCAGTAACCGTCGCTGCCCGAAGCCTGGATGCGCAGGCGGTGCCGGCCCGGGGGCAGCTCGAGGAAACTCACCGCCGTCTCCCGCTGCATCTCCTGCCACTGGCCCGCGGCGTCGTCGAGCTGGACGCGATACCGCTGCTTCCGGGGCGCGATGAAATCGAGTGCCGCATAGGTGATGCGGATGAGCCGGCAGCCCGGCGGCAGCAGCGGCGGGGACATGTCCGCGGTCAGGGCGATCTCGACCGGACGGGTGGCGCCGTCGGGCACGTAGCTGACCGCCTCCACCACCACCGGCGGCGGCTGCGACGCGATGCGCAGCGTGGCGGGATCGATCATCGCCACGCCCCGGACCAGCGCGAACCAGATGCGGCCGCGCTCGTCCTTCGCGAGGGTGGGCTGGGTGAGGTTCGGAAAGTCGATTTCGCGCAGCCCGTCGTGCTCATCGAAAAGCTGGAGGTGGGCTTCGAAGCCGGGCTCGTCGGCCATGCGCCAGAGTGCGTCGGCCTCGGCGCGCACCGCGTTGCGGCCCACGCTGAACCACAGCGCGCCCCGGTCATCCTGGATCAGCGCCCCGACGGCGCCTTCGGGCAGGCGGCCGCCGCCCTCGAGGTGACGGAGGATTCCCCCCTGCTGCACGTACAGGCCGTGCCCCAGCGTGCCGATCCACGTGCGATCCTGCGCATCGACGTACAACGCCGAGATCCGCACCTCCTCGGGCAGCGTGAGAAAGGGGACCTCGCTCAGGCCGCTGGCGCCGAACGCATGGATCTCGTGCAGGTGCGAGATGAGCACCGTTCCGTCCCCGCGCTCCGCGAACAGGCTCGGGCGGTTGTCCCGCCGCTCGCGCTCGGGCCAGACGCGCTGGAATACGCCGCCGAAGCCCACGATGACGTTGCGATCGCCTCCCGCCCAGATGCGGCCGTGCGAATCCTCGAAAAGCGTCGTGATCGTCTCGCCCTGAGCGAGCGTGTCGGTGGCGACCGCTGCGACGTGGTCGTCGGCGATCCGAAACAATCCCGCCTGGTGGCCGCCGGCCCAAAGGACGCCGTCCCGCGCCCGCACGAGCGCCCGGACGTAGCCGGTGGCGCGCTCGAGGCCGCGCACGGGTTCGACCTGCCCCGTGCCGTCGAACGTCACCGCCCCACGCCCGTAGGCGGCGATCATCACGCGGCCGCCCGGCAGCGGCGTCAGCGACGACACCTCCCGATCGCCGAGGCCCTCGTGTTCTCCCACGTAGCGGAAACGCACCGGGCGGAACCGCGTGATCCCGCCCGTCCCCGCACCGATCCAGATGCTGCCATGCTCATCCGCGTGGACCACCCGCACGCCGCCCGAATGAGGCAGGCCGTCCGCCTTGCGGAACGTGCGCACGGCGCCGTCCGGGGCGAGCCGGTGCACCCCCGAATCGACCGAGCCCAGCCAGAGGTTGCCCGCGAGGTCCTCCGTCAGCCGCCAGAACGGCGAGACTTCCTCCTGCAGGGACTGGCGCGCGATCACCACGCCCTGCGCGACGCGCAGCACGTCGCGTCGGCAGATCACGACGGCATCCCCGGACCGCGTCTGTCCCGCACCCACGACGACCGCGCCCACGTCGAAGCTGGCCCGGAGCGGTTCCCACGCCCCCGCGCGAAACACGCCCGCGAACCCCGTCCGCGCCACGTACAGCAATCCGTCGCGGCCGAACGCACACAAGGCCCCGCCGCGGCCCGGCGGCGTCGGCAGCTCGGTGAGCCTGCCGTCCGCGTACAGCATCACCCGTCCGCTGAAACGCCCGATCGCCACCGCGCCCGTGCTGCTGTCGGTGACGCTGCGCGCATAGTCGCTGCGATCGTCCCAGCCGTCGGCCTCGAGCAGCCGGCGCCACGTGCCGTCTTCATTCAACACGATGCCTTCGGTGGTGCTGAACCACGTGCGCCGGGTGCGGTCCTGGAAAAGCGTGAGGATCGTCGTCGACTGGAGCAGCGGAAGCTCCGGCGGCGCCCAGGCGCGGAACTCGTGGCCGTTGAAACGGACCAGTCCGCGGAAGGTGCCGATCCAGAGGTACCCGTCGGGCGCCTCCGCCACGCCGGAGCAGGAATTCTGCGGGAAACCCTGCTCGGCGCCCCAGGTCTCGGCCTGGTACTCGCTGGCGAAGGGCAGGGCGAGCGGGCGGCCGGCCGCCAGCGGCACCAGGGCGAGGAACAGGATCCACGCCCCCGCACGACGCAGCCGACCTGCGTGGCCGGATGCTGCGACTGTCGGAAGAGTGGTGGGGGAAGCTTCGGCCATCGCGCAAGGCGGTCGCGGGAGGTCCGCGGCGGCTTAGACGGCATGTTCAGCCGTGGGCCGGGTCAACGCTTTCCTGAGTGACGAAAGTCCGTGGCGCACTCCTACTCGCGGACGTGCGCTTTCGACCCCGCCTCCTGAGTCTTTTTCCCCGGCCCGCCTGGGGGCGTTTCCACGGGACGTCGCTCGTGGCGCTGCTCGCCGCCTGCGTCTCGCCCGCCCTGACCGCGCCTCGCTGGGAAGAACTGCCATCGCTGCCGCCGCCGGCGGGCGAAGCGCGCGCGCTCGGCGTGGCCGGGCCGTTTGCGGGCGTGCATCGCGACGCCTTGCTGGTCGCGGGCGGCGCGAATTTTCCCCTCCGCCCGCCCTGGGACGGCGGCGCGAAGGTCTGGTGGCAGGATATCTGGGTGCTGGAACGCCCCGCGGGCGGCGGGCCGCGTTGGGTTTCGGACCGCGCGTTCCGGCTGCCGCGCCCGCTGGGCTACGGCGTGTCGATCGCGACGCCGGAGGGCGTCGTCTGCATCGGCGGGCACGACGCCGACGGCTGCCGCGCAGAGGTGTTCCAGCTCGCCTGGGATCCCGTGGCCCGCGAGGTCCGGCGCACGGCGCTGCCGTCGCTGCCGGCGCCGCTGACGTTCATGGCCGGGGCGCTGGTCGGACGGACGATCTATGTCGCCGGCGGACAGCACGCGATGAAGGGCGCGGAGCCGACCACGGTATTTTGGGCGCTCGACCTTTCCCGGCGCGATGTTCCCGGCGACTTCGCCTGGCGCGTCCTGCCGGCCTGGCCCGGACCGGCGCGCGTGCTGCCCGTCGCCGCGGCGCAGCAGACCCCGCGCGGGGAGGAGTTCTTCCTCTTCAGCGGCCGCGCGCCGCAGCCCGGCGCGCCCACCCGGCTGCTGACCGATGCTTACGCCTACGAGCCGCGGAGCGGCCGCTGGCGGCCGCTGCCCGCCGTCGGCGGCGGGGACGGCGTATGCGTGATGGGCGCCACGGCGGCGGCGGTCGGAAGCGGCGAAATCTGGATTCTCGGCGGCGACCGCGGCGACCTGTTTCGCGTGCTCGAAGCCCACGACCTGGCGATCGAGGAACTGCGGCGGCAGCGGGAGCGCGCGGACGCGTCCGGTCACGCCGGCCTCGATCGCGCGATCGCGGCCCGCGTCGACGAGAAGCGACGGATCTACGCCGCGCACCCGGGTTTCTCCCGCGAGATCCTGATTTTCGACGTGGCGCGGGAGAGCTGGCGGGCGGGCGGGGCGCTCCCGCAGGCCTCGCCGGTGACGACCGAGGCGGTGCGCTGGGACGAAGCGATCGTGCTGCCGAGCGGCGAGATCGGGCCGGGAGTGCGGACCCCTCGGGTGCTGCGCGTGACGCCGGCCGGGCCCTGAACGCGCGGGGATTTGCGGCTGGATTTTCGGCGGCGGGATTTTCACGCTGCGCCGGCGTGACCCGTTCGCCGCTGCCCCAGCGCCAGTCGCTCGTCGCCCAGACCGCCGCATTCCTGGCCGAACGGATCGCGGCGGGCGAATGGCGGGACTGGCTGCCGGGCGAGCGGACATTGTGCGACCTGCTCCAGGTGAGCCGGAACACGTTGCGGGCCGCGCTCGCGCGGCTGGCCCGCGAGGGGCGCGTGCGCGCGGAGCACGGCGCCGGCCATCGCATCCTGGTCGCGGCGCCGCGCGAGGCGGTCCGCGCCGCGACCGACGTCGCCCTGCTGGCCCCGGAGCCGATCGAGCGGCTGCGCCCCAACCAGAACCTGTGGATCGACGATTTGCGGGCGCTCCTCAGCGAGCGGGGCGTGAAGCTGCGGGTGTTCCACGGCCGCGCCTACTACGGCGCCGGCGCGGGCCCGGCGCTGCGCAAGCTCGTCACGCGCCACCCGCACGGCTGCTGGGTGCTGCTGCTCGCGAGCGAGACGATGCAGCGCTGGTTCGCCGCCCATCGCGTGCCCTGCGTGCTCGCCGGCTCGCCGTATCCGGGCATCGACCTGCCGTTTCGGGATCTCGATCACCGGGCGATGTGCCGTCACGCCGCCGGCGTCCTGCTCGGGCTGGGCCACCGCCGGATCACGCTGCTCGCCCCGCGGGCAAAGCGGGCGGGCGATCTCGCGAGCGAGGCCGGGTTTCTGGAGGCGGTGCGACAGTCGCGCTGCACCGACGTGGCGGCCGCGATCCTCCATCACGACGAGTCGGTCGCGAGTGCGGCGGAAACCGCGCGGCGCCTCGTGCGCCAGCGTCCGCGGCCGACGGCCCTCGTGACCGTCCATCCGTATTTTCACCTCGCGGTGGCCACGCGGCTCCAACAGCTCGGCGTGCGCGTGCCGGCCGACCTGGCGATGATCTCCCGCGACGACGACCCGTTCCTCGCGTTCCTTTCCCCGGTGCCGGCGCGGTACGTGGCGGGACCGCACCCGTTTGCCCGCAGCCTGCTGCGTCCGGTCCTCGAGTTGCTCGCCGGCGGCGCCGTGAGCGCGCGCGTCGGCTGGATCATGCCCGAGTTTCACCGCGGGGAGACGATCGGACCGCCGCCCGCCGCCGGGTCGTGAGCGACCCGCCGTTGACGGCGCGCGCAACCTCGGGCCTGCTTTCCCGTCTCGTTTCTTCCTCCCCCGTCATGGTGGCGCCGCCTGTCCCCAGGCGGCTGATCGTCGGCTCCTCCGAACGCAGCGGCTTGAGG
>CALFZM010000326.1 GCA_937952235.1 uncultured Opitutia bacterium
CATACGTACCCGTGCCCAGGTTCACCGGGGCCAGGTTGCCCAGATCGCCCGACAGACTCAGGGCGCTGAGGTCCTTGGTGCCGGCGGCATTCACGCTCAGCTGACCCGCGGCCTGGAAGAAGTCGGGCAGGGTGATGCTCGACGAGGCCGAGATGCTGACGGTGTTGCCGAAGGTAACGACGCCCGAACCGCTCGGATCGATGGTGACGTAGCTACCGGTGGAGGCGAGAGCCGCCGGTCCGATGGCCGTCGAGCCACGAATGATGTTCATGTCGTTGACCTGGGAGATGCTCACCTGGTTACCGCTGAAGCGGACCGAGCCGAAGCGGTTGCCCGACTGGTTGAGCGAGATGTTGGCCGGGGTCTGGAAGACCGCCGCGCCGGCGATGTTGAGGTCGCCCGCGTTGGTGATGTTGCCAAGAGACGACGTAACCGTGAGGTTACCCGCCACGGAGGACGTGTTGTTGGCGCCGAGCACGAGGGTCGCCTGGCCGAGCGGCGAGAGCGTCACGTTCTGAGCGTTGAACACGACACCCGCGGTGGTCGGGAAGTCGGTCGTCGGATCATCGAGGGCGATGTTGCCGTTAAGCGCGGACAGCGTGACGGTGCCGTTGCCGGAACCCGCGATCGCACCACCCGGACGGACGAAGCCCAAGCCCGTGTCGATAATGTCGCCGTTGGCCGACGTCGCTACGAAGTTACCCGTGGCGAGCGAGGGCATCGAGACGGTACCGAGGTTGAGGGTACCGTCTTCCGTGATCGTGATGTTCTTCGCGGCCTGCGTAACGTTCAGCGAGACACGGCCGAAGTTGTTCGACGTGTTGCTGAGGACGATGTTGCCGGAGGCGACGAACGTTGCCGAGCCGAAGACCTTGGCGGCCTGCGACTGGGTGATGTTG
This sequence comes from uncultured Opitutia bacterium, assembly GCA_937952235.1. GTDB lineage: Bacteria > Verrucomicrobiota > Verrucomicrobiia > Opitutales > Opitutaceae > ER46. Next base: position 900 of record CALFZM010000326.1, read on the forward strand.
CCCGTGCCGCCCGTGGTGGTGACCGTGAGCGAGTTGACGTTCACGTTGCCGAGGGCGACTTGGTTATTGGTGATCACAGCGGCGGCACCCGTCGGGGCATTGATGTTCACGGCGGTGATGTTACCGGTCGTGGTGTTGCCCGAGCGGGCGGTGTTACCGAGCAGCACCGAACCGCTGACCGCGTTCAGGTTGAGCGTGCCGTTGTTGGTCACGACCACGTTACCCACGGCGTCCTCGATGATACTGCCGAAGCGGCTCGTGAGGTTCGTGGTACCGCGGCTGCTGAGGTTACCGACCTTCATGGTGCCGTCCTCGACGACCGTAACGGTGCGGGAGGTCGAAGGACCACTGACCGTCAGCTCGACGCGACCGAAGCTGTTGCCGTTGTTGCCGAGGATGATGTTGGCATCGTCCGTCGTGAAGGCGGCGGTGTTCTCGATGTGCAGCGCGGAGCCAGCGGCCTGCGTGATGGTACCGGAGATACCGCCACCCGCATCCTGGGCGAAGGCATTGAGGCTGCCCGCATTCAGGTTGCCGAGCACCAGGTTCCACGGAGCGGCGATCGCACCCGTGCCGTTGCCGGCGCGGACTTCGACGTTGCCGGTCGCATTGCCCGAGATCGTGACATTGTTGATGTCGCGGATCGTGGTATTGCCCGCAACGCCGTTGAGCATCACGGAGCTGAAATCAGCACCCGTATCCAGCACGATACTGCCCGAGGAGGCGAGGGTCGCAACGCCCGTGACGCCGAGGCGGCCAGTCGTGGCGGTGTCCGTGATGGAGTTCGCCGTCGTGTCAGCCGCGACGAGGTTAGCCGTACCGGAAACGGCGACTCCGCCGTCGATCACGATGTTGCCACCGGAGTTGACCGTAAGGTTACCGACGCTGACCGTGCCGCCGAGGGTGTCACCGAGGATCACGCCAGCGCCCGTGGGCGTGGTGATCGTCAGGTTGCCGGGGACCGCCGTGGCGTTGCCGAGGCGGGTAGCCGTACCGAGCGACAGGCTGTGATCCGTGCCGCCGATGACGTTGACCGAACCTAGGGTGTGGCCGCCGTTGTCGAGGACCACGGAGCCCGCCGCACCAACCGTGAAGTTGGCGGACGGAGCGACACCCGAGAGGGTGATCGTGCCGGCATCAACGATGCCGCCGCTCACGCTGCGCGCGGCGAGGGAATCGGTGGCATTGATCGTGCCGAGGTTCAAGGTCGTCGTCTCAGCGACGGAGACGGTGCCCGTGCCGGCGTTGATGTTGACCTGACCGAACTGAACGTTCGGGGCGAGGCCGCCGTTGGCCGTGGCGGCGTCGAGAACGACGTTACCGCCCGCGGTCGTGAGGTTCATCCCACCGAAGACATTGAAGGCGGTGTAGTCGCCGTCAGTGATCGTGCCGGTGCCGGTCGTGTTAGCGAAGAGAACGCCGCCGACGGTGATGTTCTGCGCGTCCGTACCCGAACCGGTGCCGAGGGCGAGGTTCGTGTTGGCGGTCGGCAGAGCGAGGGTCAAGTTGCCGGTCGTCGTCGTGGTGCCGATGACGGTGTTATTGATGTTCGTCAGCGAAACCGTGCCGCCGCGGAGCTGGATCACGCTCGTGCTGGTCGCGTTCGCTCCGAAGGAGTTCGAAGCCGTGAGGTTGATCGAACCCGTGCCGGCGTTGAACGTCGAGGTCACGTTGTTGAGCGTGGTCGTGATCGTCGCGGTCTGGCTGATGGAGCCGTTCGCGGCCGCCGTGTTGGCGACGACACGCGGAGCGCTCACTGCGGCGCCGATCGTGATGCCACCGTTGGTGGCATTGTAGTTCACCGCGGAGGTGGTGTTGGTGCTGACGATCGAGATCGCGCCGTTGGTGGTCTGATTGATCGAGGCACCCGTCAGCGTCGCGTTGGTCGTGGCATTACCCACGTTGCTCGTGATGGTCAGCGCGCCGTCGATCGTGAGCGCAGAGCCCGTGGCGTTGAGGGTGACCGTACCGCGGTTGCCCGTGCCCGTGACGACGTTGCCGACCGTGAGCGGGCCGGCGGTCGTGATTGAGACGGCGGAATTGCTCGTGGTGGCATTCACCATGCCCGTGAGGGTGCTGTTACTGCCGATGGTGATGCCGCTGTTGCCGAGCACGGTCGCGAAGTTCGACGTACCCGTGACGGCGAGAACGCCGTTGGTGGCAATGGCCGTCGTGCCGGCGGTACCATTGGCAATCACCTGAAGGTTGCCGCCCACGGAGGAGGCACCCAGGGTCACGATGTTGGCATCAACGATCGAAACGTTGCCGTTGGTGCCGGGAGCATTGACGGTCACCCACTCGAAGTCGTTGGCGGCATTGGTCAGGGTAACCGAGGCGTTGCCGGAGGAACCGGTGGTGAAGGACGCCGTCTGGTTGCCCGTGGCCGAGCCAGCGGCGATGGCGTTGGTCGCCGAGATCGCGCCGTTGTTCGTGATCACCGAAAGGTTTCCGGTGACGGACACGTTGCCGGTCGCGGCGAGATCGAGGCCCTGGTTGGCCGTCACGGTGCGGAGGACCGCATCACCCGTGATCGAAGCACGGTTCGACGTGATGGCGCCGGCCCAGACCTCAAGATTGCCCGCAATCTGGGGAGCGATGATCGCGGCCGTCGGCGCGCCGATCGTCACGTTGCCCAGCGCGGCGCCCGTGAACGTCAGGTTGCCCGCCGTGGTGAAGGAGAAGTCCGAGGACTCCTGCAGCGTCGAGAGAACGAGGCCGCCGATGGTGGTGATGTTCGCACCGTCGCCGACAAGGATGTTGCCGTTGGCGAGGACGAACACGCGACCGGTCGAAAACAGCGTACCGTTGATGATGGCATTGTCAGCGGTTCCCAGCGCGCCGGTGGTGGCATAACCCACCTTGTTCAGGATCGCGCCACCCGAGGGGAGCGTGAAGTTGAACGTCTCGCCCGCAGCGATGTTGAAGCCACCCGTATTCCAGACCAGCACCGCCTTGTCGGAGGACTGGATGGTCGCACTGGCACCCGAGGGGGACCAGATCGCGGAGCCATTGGTGACCGTATAAGGGGCGGAGCCCGGTATCGCAGCCAGCAACGGCGACGGCAGGACCGCGATGGGTCCGACAGCTACCATCGCAATGCACAGCTTGCGAAGCGATAGCCTGACATTAGATGCTTTTTTCATGAGTATAGTACGCGATTTGTGACTAGATTACGCCTAACAGCCGGTAGCTGAAGAGTTGGGTACGGGAGCTGGCAAGAGCAAATTTCCGCGACGCCACGGCTGGAATCGGGCGCTGGCCCCGATGTTGGCAATTCCACTCAGCCGCTCACTTAGGAGAGAATGGGGAAACCTTCCCCACCTTGCGGTCAGGTACACTTTCGGCTCACCGAGCGCGCGAAAGCCGCAAGGCGACGTTTGTTATCACAACTAGCTGATACACAAAACCTCCCTGCCCGATCACGCACGAAATGGCGTCATTCTCACGTGTTGGCGCCCTCCGTGCTGAGGCGCGACGCCTCCGGACGAAGATCATTCTGCCTGCGCCGGTCAGTTTCGCCGAAACATGAGGGCGTTTATCCGCGGTAAAAAAGTTTTCCAGCGTCTCGCGGACCAGAGGTTGGCCCCACACTTCCCGCGTGGCCCCCGCACCCGATGCACGTGGAACGGTGCTCCTCCCGCGGCCCCGGCCAACCATGCAACTCGTCTTCGGCTCGCCGAGAAAACGGCCGCGCAAAGGGGTAGAGCGGCTTGTCCTGAAGCCACAGCGGACCGGTCCATCGCACGTCTGCCGCCTGGGGACAGGCGGCTCCACCGCAACGGCATCGTTCGGCCAGGATCAGCCGAGAGGGGACCAGCAGCCTCACCCCTCGAAATCGTTCCGACGCAGCGAGCGCGCAGGGTCACGCACTCGCAACAAGGTTGCGCCATACAGGTACGGTCGCCCCACCCGCTCGTTCTCGATCCGGCAACAGTGTGATATCGTCCGTCCACAAGGTCACCGCGTCGTCCCCTGTAGGCGCACGCCGACCCGGCGCCCCAGGCCGGTTCGCCTGGGACTACTTTCGCAAGGGGCGGCCCGACCGGTAGAGGGCGAGGCGCTCTTCAGTGACCGGGATAATCGCGCCTTCATTGCGGACCCGAGCATTGGCGATCGCCTTCTCGGCCGCTGCGGTCGCTTCGGGAAACTTTCCCGTTTCGGCGAGCGCGGCCGCGACCGAGTTCAGTACCGTGGGGGAACCCGGATCGGCCTTTTGCGCCAGCTGGGCGACCTTCAGGGCCTCCGTGCCGTTGCGCAGCTTGTCGTCAACCGTGGTCGCAAGGATGAAGGCGAGGTAGGCGGCGATGTTGACGTCGAACTGCTCTTTGAGCGCCGCATGGTAAAGCTGGATGGCCTGCTGCGGCTGCTGGCGCTCATAGAAACTGCGGGCCGCGGCTGCATAGAGACCCGGCCTTTGTGCTGTCGGCATGCGTTGGATGCCCTGGAACGTCGCTTCAGCCGAAGCCGCCCACTCGTGCCGCGAGAACAGCACCTCTCCCTTCCGAAGCCAGGGTTGAGGCGAGGCGGGAGATTGCTTGATCAGGGTATCAAAGTCCGCCTCGGCTTCGGTGATTAATCCAAGCGCGATCTTCCCCAGGGCGATGTGATAGAGAGCGTCCGCCGGCGTCTGCTCGAACGCGACCTTGAAGAGCATGACGGAGGTCTTGAGCGTCGCCAGGTCGTCCGGGATTTTGTACGGGATCATCTGCAGCCAGGCGGGCACCTTGCGATCCACGAGGAGCTGGTAGCCAAAACTCTGCCTGATTTCGTCGGCCGTCCCCTTCGGGTGCAGCAGCAGGTAATACTGTTCGATGAAGCTCTCGTCCGAAACCATCGCAATGTGCGTGACGCCGTGTTTGCGCACCAAGGCGGCCGCCTCTTCCTCCGTCCGCGCCGCGTGCAGCGCTGCCGCTGCCTTCAAGCCGTCGCAATTCTCCCAGTACAGCGTGCCGATCGTGCGGAACCGGCCGTAGTATCCGATCGCGGTGGACGCATTCGGGCTGGCCAGAACCGTGATTTCTCCCTGCGGCATGGAACTGCGCAGCACGGCCGCAATATCGCGGGCCAGCGCCGTGCCGGCGTCCTTGGGCGCCACCCGCCGCGTCGCAACGTCGGCGAGGGCGTTCGTGGAGCGGGTGATACCCGTGGGAAGGAAGACCAGCGCGGCCGCGGCGGCTCCCACGATCCAGCGAATGAGCGGGCGACGCTGGCCCACGAAATAGAGCAGCAGCACGATCGCCAGCGCAACCTGGGATCCGCTGGCATTCAGCAGCCAGCGCGATTGCACCCACGCCATCCCGGTGAAGACCACGGCGGCAAGGGTGGAAAACCACAGGACCAACGGGGCGCGACGCCCGGTAAACGCCAGCGTTCCCATTCCCACCAGGAGGGGAATGTTCTCAAATCCCACCACCGAGAAAAATACGTTCCACCCCATCCCGCGCAGGCTTCGCCACAACGGCAGGAACTCCTGGATATATTTGTTATGAAGAGTCGCGAGAAAGGGATCGACGACGATGAACACCTTCGTTCCCCCGATGAGGATGGTGGCGGGAGCGACACAGATCGCCGCCAGCGGCAGCAGCAGCAGCCGCGGATTCCTCCACCGTTCGGAGGGTGTGCCGAGCCACCGTTCTCCCACCTCGGCCATCAGCTGGCCGCCACCCCACCACGCGAGCGCGTAGAATGGATGATTGGGCTCCATGCGCAGCCCCATGTGGGACGGAAAATACTCGATGAGGTAGAAAACAACGCTTCCGATGGCCCCGACGAGTCCCCAAAGCCGCCAGGCGTCGCCATCAAAGTTCGCCCCCTGCCGCTTCGCCTCGCGACCCTGGATGATCAGGGTCGCAAACGCCGCAACTCCTACGATGCCGATCGGCACCAGCGTCGAGGCCGCGCTGACCCACAGCCCGCAGGCTCCGGAAATGGCGGAAAACTTCGCCGCAGCCCGCGCCTCTTCGGGGGATGTCGGCAGCAGAGCCGTTCCCGAGCCTGCCGGCCGCGCCTGCCACCAACCCACTCCCATGAACATGGCGCCGAGCACCATCCCCAGCACTGCCACTGTCAGCAACCCATGGTGATCGACATAAAACGGGAAAAAACCCTCCGACACCCGCGGATGTCCGATCATCGCGATGGCCACAAACGCACCCAGCAACCCGCCGTAACGACGTGCAACCCACGCCGAGATCACGATCGTCAGGATCATGAACGCGAGGGGGTTCAACCATAGCGTGGCGCGCTCGACCGAGCGTGGCAGCGGCTGTCCCGTCAGCCAGTGATCGATCGAACCGGCGAACGCGATCGTCCACGCCCAGGCCGAATTCCAGTGCACCTCGCGCCCGGTGGGGGCGTTGTCGATCATCGTGTACCGGAGCCGCACGGCGTCACCTTCCAGGAGGGACAGCGCATGCCTCACCCAAACCTGCCCGTCGGCCGCAAAAGCCGGATAGGTCTGCACCAGGGGGGTGTTCGCAGCGGGCGCGCCACGTAAACCGAGCTGGCCCAGGACAGAAAGGTATTGGTCGATCGCCCGCGCGTGCATCACGAGCAGGGTGGCGCCAAGGGCCCACGCGATCACGAGCACGGCCCACCGTTGGCGAAGGCTTTCGTGGCTCAGCCTCATCGCCGGCCTCCCTGCAGTGAGCACCTCGACCGGAGCGACGCGCCCTTACCGCGACCCCGGGGGGACTCCGGGCGGCGAGGGATGTAAGTCACGTAGGAATGCACAAGCGCGCAGTGTTGCGGCGCAATTTGACCGTTGCCGAGAGAAAAGTGCCCGGATTTCTCCCATGGCCGCGGCCCGCACCAACCCTCGCGCCCGGGGGGACTTCTCCGCTCCTTCTGGTGTTGCCATGAACAATTCCGGGAGCCACAGGTCTCGGCTTGGTCTCGATGAAATCCAATTGGGGAAAAGCGTTGCTGGTAGGAACGAGCCTCATTCTGGCGTGCTTCCCGTCCTTCTCCCGGAGCCAGGAATCGAGCGCTCCCTCCCCTGCCACCGTACCCGGCTCCGGCACTCTCAAGCAGATCCTGCTGGCCGACAGCATGGAGGCGGCGCAGGCGATGGCCGGCGTTCCCCAAGGCGGCTTCCTGTTCCTCGCTCCTTCCCTCTGGTTTCTCAATCGCGAGGAACTGCAGCGCCGCCTCGCCACCGGCGAGAACCGCCCGATCGACGAGAACCTGCTCAAGGCAGTCGCCCTGGTCGTCGAGACCGCCGTTCGGGAGCAGAATTTTCCACGCGCCACCGCCGTCGTCCCTCCTCAGACGGTCACCGACGGCTCCCTGCGGGTTGCGGTGATCCTGAATCAGCCGGCGCCGGAACCGCCGCCTCCTCCGCAGCAGATTCCTCTCAGGCAGATCCTCATCGGGGATTCGATCGAAGGTGCGCTCGCCCTCAAATCGGCCCCCGGCGCGGGCTTCGTCGTCTTTTCGCCGTCGCTCTCGATGCTCAAGCCGGAGCCGTTTGCGAAGCTGCTCGCGGATGGCGAGAACAAGACGCTCAACGACCGCTTGCTGGTCGCGATCGCTCGCGTGGTGGAGGCCGCCGCCCGCGCCCAAGACCTTCCGCTCGCCACCGCCCTCGTTCCCGCCCCGCAGAGCATCGCCGACGGCACCGTCCGGGTCGCCCTTCTCGTGGGAAGGTTCCGGGAGGTCAAATTCCAGGGCAACCGCTGGTTCAGCGAAGCCCTGCTGCGCGACACCCTTCATGTCGGCCAGGGCGAGATCGTGCGGCTGGGGGAAATCGACCGGGCCGTGAGCTGGGCCAACAACAACCCCTTCCGGCGGGTTCGCGCGCACATCGACCCCATCCCCAACTCGACCGAGGCCAACCTCATCATCGGCGTGCAGGAACGTCACCCTCTCCGCCTGGTGGGCACGGTCGACAACGGCGGCTCGGAGGTCATCGGCAAGCAGCGCTACACGGCCGCGGTCAGTTATGCCAACCTGTGGGGGCGCGACCATCAGACCTCGTACCAGTACGTCACGACCAACAAGCCGGAGTACTTCCAAGGCCACGCCCTCGACTACCGCGTGCCGCTGCCCTGGCGGCACCACGTCCAGTTCAGTTCCTCTTACTTCACCTCGGATCCCGAGTTCGAGGAGGGCCTGTTCCGCAACGAGGGCGAAACGCTCACCGCCGACTTGCGCTACACGGTGCCGCTGCGGATCGGCGTCAACAATGCCGACCTCGTCGCCGCCTTCAGTTTCAAGCAGAGCAACAACAACCTGACCTGGGACCCGCGCGGCAACAATCTGCAGATCCTCGGCACGAAGACGGACGTGTTCCAGCTGACACTCGGCGCTTCCACCGTCCGGCGCGACAAGCGCGGCGGCTGGGCCTTCGGCGGCGGCCTCACGCTCAGTCCCGGCGGCGTGAACTCGCGCAATTCGGACTCGGCCTTCGATGCGGGAAAATACGGGCGCGGCGACTCCGCGCGCAACGGTGCGAAAGCACGGTACGCCTATCTCAATCTTTCCGTGCAACGGTTGCTCACCCTGAGCCCTGGCTGGGACCTCACCTCCCGGCTTGTCCTGCAGGCCACCAATTCGAATCTGCTCTCCAGCGAGCAGATCGCCATCGGCGGTGCCTCGACGGTCCGCGGCTTCAACGAGAACATGTTCGCGGGCGACCGCGGCATCGTGTTCTCCAACGAGCTGTTCGCGCCAGCCGTCAGCTTCAACCTCCCGCGGCTCTCCAAATGGGGCGGCGCCGTCGAATCCCGCTTCCTCGCCTTCTACGAGATCGCCGACACCGCCGTGAGCCGCCGCGATCCGTTCGATACCAAGCGGCCGACATTGCGCAGCGCCGGGATCGGGGTGCGCACGAATTTCGCCACGAACTTTTCCCTGAGCGCAGACTACGGATGGCAGCTTTCCAAGCTCCCGTTCACCGTCGACCGGCACACCCGCGCGCACCTCAAGGCCACGCTCGCCTACTGACCCGAATCCCGCCAAACCCCCGCCGGTGCGGATCCATCTGGGCCATCACTTCTACGGCGCGGGCAACCTGGGCGACGACTTCATGCTCGCCGGCTTCCTGGCCGCCGTGCGGCGGCTTGCACCCGGTTCCCGGCTGACGAGCTGCGTCCCTTTTCCCCTCCCGCCGCTGCAGCGTCGCTTTCCGGAGGTCGATTGGCGCCCGTACGACGACACGGAACGGACGCGCTGCATCGACGCCTGCGATGTCTGGCTCGGCCTCGGCGGCTCGCCGTTCCAATCCGCGCTTTCCCGCTGGTTCGTCGATCACCTTGTCTGCGAGGCCCGCCTTTGCGCCCGCGCCCGCAAGCCGCAGTTCTACCTCGGCGTCGGCGTCCAGGACGCCGCGGAACTCGCCCTCCCCGAAGTCCGCGACCTCTGCTCCGCCGCCGCCGGCATCTGGACGCGCGATGCCGCCTCCGCCGCTCGGCTGCAGGCGTTGGCGGCGCCCCCGCCGGTCGCCGCCGCGACCGACCTCGCGCACGTTTTCTTCCAATCGCAGCCACCGCCGCCCGCCGCCAAAGGCCGCGTGACCCTCGTCGCCAACTTCGACTACGGTGCGTGGCCCGGTCAAAGCGCCGCACTGGCTGCACTCGACGGCTTGTCGGCGAGCGACCTCGTCTGGCTCGCGCAGGAATCGCGCGAACTTCCCGGCGCCGAGCGCGCCCTGCACGCCGCCCTTCCCGTCGCCACCCGCGCCCGCTGGACGCTCGTCGCGCCGGAACGCGAGGGCGCACCGTTGAACGACGTGCTCGCCCGCTGGCCCTCCGGCGAGTGGCTCGTCACCGCCCGCTATCACGCCGCGCTCGCCGGCGCGTGGGCGGGATCGCGCGTCGCGATCATCGCCACCAACGAGAAACTGCGCGGCGCCGCCCTCGAGCTGGGCGTGCCCTCCGTCCTGCCCGGCGCGGACACGGAGACATTCGCCGCCGCCCTCGCCGCCACCCGGCCGCTGCCGCCGCCGCTGGGCCTCGCGCGCGCCGCCGATTCCGCCTGCGCGGACTTCCTGCGCTCCGCAGTTGCGCACTGCCGCTGAATTAGCGTAGGCAGGTCGATTCATGCCGGCTCTCGCGCTCTCCCTCGCCTTCTTTCTGTTCGTGGCCGGTGTCGGCCGGGCGACGCTCGCGCTGTGCGGCTGGAAAGGCGGCGTGCTGAGAGCCTGGCTGCTCGGGCCCGCCGTGGGATTGTCGGTGGTGCTGCTCCTGACGATGGTGCTCAACCAATTCGGGCTGCCGATCCGCGCGTTCGCGTGGCCGATGACGCTCGCCCTTGCCGCCGCCTCCGCCGCAGTGCTCGCCTGGCGACGGCCCGCGTTTCCCGGCCGCGCCCTGCTGCCGTTTGCCGCCGTGGTCCTGTTCTCGCTGCTCTACACCGGCTGGCCGCTGTTCCGCTTCGGCTTCGGCTGGCTCAGCTACGTCAACGACGACTACGTGAACTACTGCCTCGCGGCGGAACGATTCAAGGACTTCGGGTTCTGGCGCGTGCCGACGATGGCGGAACTGGGCGGCAAGGATATCGCGCAATACTACTGGTTCATGCACGTGCCGGGTCTCATGCGCTTCGGCAGCGAGATCCTGCTGAGCTGGGTCTCCGCCGTCTCCGGCGTAAAGTCGCTCGGCATCTTCATGCCGGTGATCATCGGGCTCGGGCTCATCCAGATCTCGAGCACCGCGGCCCTCGTGCTGCACCGGGGGCGCTGGCGCCGACGCGCCCTCGTCGCGGTGGCCCTGCTGGCCGTGAGCCCGCTCTTCATGCTGGGCACGCTTTACCAGCTCATCGCCCAAGTCGGAGGTCTCGCCCTCATGCTCGCGGCGACCGCCGTGCTGACCGCGCCGCTGCCCGGTCCGCGGCGCCGCGTGGTGCCTTCGATCCTCGTTCTCGCCATCGTCGGCGCCGCCCTCGCGGTCACGTACCCGGAAGTCACGGCGTTCACGGTGCTCGCCACCGTCGGCGCCGTCGTGGTCGACGCGTGGCGCACGCGGCGGGTACCGGTAAACCGGATCACGCTGGTCGTGTACGGCATCCTCGGCGTCATCCTGGTGCTGCGGCACAACACGCTCTCGTACATGTTCACGATCATCCTGCAGATGGGCTCCGGCTTCCGCAGCGTCGATCTCTCCCTCTCGCTTTTCCCCTATTTCATGATCCCGACCGGGCTGGCCAACCTCTTTGGCCTGATGCCGCTCTCGATCAACTTCGCCGAGCCGTACACCTCGCTCACGATCGTCGCGGGCGGGATCGCGCTGCTCGTCGCCCTCGCGTTCGCCGCCCGCGATTCGCTCCGTGCCGTGCCGTTCGCCGTGCTGCTGCTGGTCCAGTTCTTCCTCGCGATCCGGCTCATGCGGGCGGGCAACGACTTCGGCCTCTACAAGATCGCGATGTTCATGCAGCCGGCCCTCGCCGCCGCGATCGCCGGAGTCCTGCTCAAGCTGCCCGGTTCGCGCCTGCTCGCCCCGCTCGGCGTGCTCGTCGCCGCCGCCTGCTGCGCGCCCACCGCGCTGTACTACACGCGCGTCTCGCAAGGCGAGAAGGCCGGCGGCATCACCGAGGCCAAGCTCGCCTCGATCCTCGGCACCGAGGCGCCCGCGGTGCCGCCAAACACCCGCCTGCTCACCGACATCAACAACCTCGTCGCCGCCAAGGTCGCCGCGTTCGAGCTGCGCGGCACCGACCTGCGCTTCCTCTCACGCGACTATTACCAGCAGATCGCGCCGATCGAGTTCGAGAAACTCGGTGACACGCTCGTCGCCATGCATCCGCGGTTCGACGATCTCATGCGCACGCGCGCGATGCTCGAGCAGCGCGACGTCGCGACGATCCGGACGCACCAGCTCTTCGACACCTCCTTCCGCGCGCCCGCACTTTCCTTCGGCGCCGAGGGCGTGACCGACGGCTACCTCATCCTCGACGAGTCGCTCGGCCTCTTCAACAAGCTGCGCATTCCGCCGGGCGCGCAGGCGCAGACGTTCTTCAAGGCCCTGCCCGCCGCCGAGGTCCGCAATCACCTCGTGTTCATGCACACGGGCCGCGGCAACCACTACTACCTCGGCGACCGCAATTTCATCGCGATCTACCAGCAGGAGGCCGATCCCTACACCGACCGCCAGGACATCACGGGGCTCGGTCGCTTCCTGCTGCTGCGGGTCGAGCGGCCCGACCAGGAGTTCTACGTCCGCATCCTCGCCTCGAAGACTTTCATGGGCAGGGGCCACACCGCCTGGTCCCCCGGCTCGCGGATTCTGGGCGATTCGCCGGTGCCGATCGCGTTTCCCGGCAACGGCGCCGTGAATCGCATCGTCGGTCCCATCAAGCCCGTGTACCGCGACGGCGCCGCCTACATCGCGATCGATTTTCGCGAGACCGCCGTGCAGTTCCCCTTCGAGCGCGCCGGGCTCCAGGCGCTCTACAACACGCAGGTGCCGCTCGATTCGCGCAAGCTCGTCGCGTACGGCCGCGACATCTCCGGGCTCTCCGCCGCCGATCTCGCCGCGCTGCCACGGCCGAACAAGCTCACCCGGTTTCCCGACGACCTGCTGTTCGCCCGCGGCCTCGAGTACGCCGGCATCTACGAGGACGGCTGGCTCTCGCCCGCCAGCGAGTTCGTGCTCGGCGGCGGCGGGAAGGACGCCTGGGTGCGCGTCCGCGGTTTCGTGCCCGAGCTGCCCGGCGCACCGCTCGGCGGCGGCACCATGACGGCCCGGCTGCCGGGCGGTCCGGTGGAGCTGCCCGCCGCCGTCGGCTCCTTCGACTGGCTGCTTCCCGTGGAAGCTGCCGACGGGCTCGCCCGCCTCGGTTTCGAATTCAGCCGCACCGCCCCGCTGCCGAACAAGGACGACCGTCCCGTCGGCGCAAAACTCGAGTGGCTCGAAGTCTTTCCCTCGCTGCCCACCTACACGTTCGAGTTCGGCAAACCGACTTCCGCGCGACCCGCCTCCACCGGCATCGACCAGGACGGCTGGTTCGCCCGCCGGGCCGCGATCCTCCTGCCGCCCTTCGCCGAGGCCCACGAGCTGGTGCTCACGTTCGAGTATCCAGGCTGGGCGGACACGCGGGAGACGGCCCTGCAGCTCACCTGGCCCGGCGCGACCGCGCCCGTAACGCACTCCCTCCGCACCGGCGGCCCGGCGCAGGTGCGCCTCCGGCTGGACCCATCCACCGCCGGCCGCTGGCTGCGACTGGAGGCCGGCAACGATTTTGCGCTCGCGGCGCCCGATCCCCGCCGGCGCTCGGGCCGGCTGGTGCAGGCCGAGATCCAACCCTTGAACCGCCCGTGACTCTCGCCGCACCCGCGGCGCCGCGCGCCGCCCTGCTCGTGAAGGTCGACACGCTCGGCGACCTCGTGGTCTTCGCCCCGGTCCTGCGCGCGCTGCGGCACGCCTGGCCGGGCACGCGTCTGGTCGCCCTCGTACGGCAGTCCTACCTCGACCTCGCGCCGCTGCTCGCGCCCGGGGTCGAGTGGCTCGCGACCCACCTCGACCCCTTTGCCCAGGGTCCGGAAGCCGATCCTGCCGAAGTCGCGCGACTGCGCGCGGCGGTCGTCGAGCTGCAGCCGGAGGTGGTGGCCGCCGCCACCTCGCGCCGCCACTGGCTCGAGGCCGCCCTCGGCGCCGCCGCTCCCGCGGCCCGGCGCGTCGCCCTGGGCGCCGCGGCCGACGACGAATTTTTTGCCACCCGGCTGCGCGTCGCCCTCGGACTCGACGCCCGTCAGGTGTTCACGGAGTCCGTCGCCGTACCCGCGGACGAACCTGACTGGCGCGCCAATTTCCGGCTCGCCGACGCCCTGCTCGGGCGCACGGTCGCGCCCGTTCCCCCGCAGATCGAACCCGACGCCGCCGGCCGCGCCGCCGCCGCCGCCGAACTCGCGCGCCACGGGCTCTCCGCCGGCCGCTACGTCGCGTGCGCGGCGGCGGGGTTTGCCAACGTCCGGATCAAGACCTGGCCCGCCGACCGCTTCGCCGCGGTCCTGCGGGAAGTCCGCGCCCGCCACGGCCTGCGCCCGCTCCTCGTCGGCCACGAGAGCGAACGCGCGCACCTCGAGCCGCTCGCGGCCGCGGCGGGCGACGACGCCGCGCTCTGGCTCGGGCGGGAGGGTTCCCTGCCCACGCTCGCCGGCCTGCTCGCCGCCTCGGCCTTCTACCTCGGCAACGACACCGGCGCGATGCACCTCGCGGCCGCCCTCGGCGTGCCGGTCGCGGCCGTCTTCGGCGGCGGCACCTGGCCGCGCTTCGTGCCCGCCGCCGCGCGCGGCGCGGCCGTGGTGCAGCCACTGCCCTGCTTCGGCTGCGGCTGGGACTGTGCGTTTGGCGACGCGCCCTGCCTCGGCGGCATCACGGTCGCCGACGTGCTGCCCGCCGTCGCCCACGCCGCCGCGGGCGGCGCCTTCCGTATTCACGAAGTGGATCGGCTGGCCGCCGAGACGCGCGAGGTGATGGCGCGCGCCGCCGCGCGGCACCGCGCCGCCGGCGCCGGGCACCTCGCCCGCCAGCACAAGCTCGAGGAACTGACCGCGCTCTCCCGCGAGAAGGACGGCGAAATCGCCGCGCTGAAGGCGGTGTGCGACGAGCGGGAAAAGACCATCTTCATCCTCGACGGCCACGTGCGGAACCTGCAGGCGACGAACGCCGCCGTCACCGCCGACCTCGCCGCGAAGGAAAAGACGATCGCGGCGCTGCCCGCCGACGCCGCCCGCGCGGCGCAGACGATCCACGACCTCGTCGTCCATACGCGCAACCTCGAGGCGCTGCAGCGCCAGCGCGAGGCGGAGATCGCCGAGCTGAAGGCGTCGCTCGGCAATCTCGAAGCCGGGCACGCCGACCTCGAGCGCGCCAAGGTGTTTCACCGGCAGCTCGCCGAGCGCGACCAGGCGCTGCACGCGCTGCACGCGGGGCTGGCCGCGCGCGATGCGGCGATCGCGCGGCTGACCGCCGCCGCGACCGGGCCGACCGCCGCGCTGCACCGGCTCTGGCTCGGCGCCGGCACCCTCCTGCGCGAGAAATGGTGGCGTCCGCTGGACACCTGGTTTTTCCACCGCGCGGTCGAACGTTACTGGATGCAGATCGGCGTCCTCCGGCATTACGCGCCGCGCACCCTGCGCTGGGACGAACGCATGCCCGCCCCGCGCCTGCGCGATGCCACGCTGCCGCAGGTCGCGGTGGTGACGCCGAGCTACGGCCAGGAGGCGTTCATCGAGCGCACGCTCCGCAGCGTGCTGGACCAGCAGTATCCGAGGCTGGTGTACGGGGTGCAGGACGGCGGCTCCAAGGACGGCAGCGCCGGCATCATCGCCCGCTACGCGCCCCGGCTGCACTATTGGGAATCGGCCCCGGACCGCGGCCAGGCCGACGCCATCCAGCGCGGTTTTGCCCGGCTCGCTCCCCTGCTCGCGCCCGACGCGATCATGGCCTGGCTCAACTCCGACGACCTCCTCGCACCGGGCTCACTGCGCTTCGTGGCGGAGTATTTCGCGACGCACCCCGAGGTCGATGTGGTCTACGGCCACCGCATCATCATCGACGACGACGACCGCGAGGTGGGGCGCTGGATCATGCCGCGGCACGACCCCGCGACGCTCGAGTGGATCGACTACGTGCCGCAGGAGACGCTGTTCTGGCGCAAGCGCGCCTGGGACCGCGTGGGCGGCATCGATCCCAGCTTCCAGTTCGCCCTCGACTGGGACCTGCTCGCCCGCTTCCAGCAGGCGGGCTGCCGGCTGGTCCGGCTGCCGTATTTCCTCGGTGCCTTCCGCGTGCACGCGGAGCAGAAGACCTCGCAGGCCATCCACACCGTCGGCGCCGAGGAGATGCGCCGCATCCGCACGCGCTTCCACGGCGAGCGGCAGGACGACGCCGCCACCATCCACCGCCACGCGCGCCAGGCCCGCTTCTGGGGCGCCATCACCGCCCGGCTGCACGAAGTGGGGATTCGATGGTAGGGACCGCGAAACGCACGAGCGACGCGAGAGCCCGGCTCGCCGTTTTTCGTGTATTTCGCGTGTTTCGTGGTTAACCCTGTTCGCGCCCTATGCTCCTGAGCGTCGTCGTTCCGGTCTACAAGGAAGAGAAGAACGTGCCCGAGTTCCTCCGTCGGATCCGGCCGATTCTCTCCGGTGTCACGGAGGACTACGAGATCATCTTCTCCCTCGACCCCTCGCCCGATCGCACCGAGGACGTGATCCTCGAGCACCGCGCGAGCGACGAACGGATCAAGCTGCTGAAGTTCTCGCGCCGGTTCGGCCAGCCGATGGCGACCCTCGCCGGGCTGCAGTATTCCGCCGGCGAGGCGGTGGTGGTGATGGACGTCGACCTGCAGGACCCGCCGGAGCTGCTGCACGAGATGGTCGCGAAATGGCGGGAGGGCCACGACGTCGTGCTGCCGCAGCGCCGCGAGCGCACGGGCGAGCCGTGGGTCAAGAAGCTGGTCGCCGAGACCGGCTACAAGGTGATCAACAAGATCGCCGACGTGCGGATCCCGCCCAACACGGGCGATTTCCGGCTGATGTCGCGCCGGGTCGTCGCCGAGGTCGTGCGGCTCAGGGAAAGCCACGGCTTCCTGCGCGGCATGGTCGCGGTCGTGGGCTTCCGGCAGGCGATCATCCCGTTCGACCGCCCGCCGCGTTTCGCGGGCGAGACGAACTACAACCGCTTCTTCGGTTCGCTGCGCATCGGGTTCAACGGCATCTTCTGCTTCTCCACCTACGCGCTGTCGCTCAGCACCTGGCTGGGCTTCATCATCGCGGGCTTCTCGTTCCTGCTGATGGCCGTCTACCTGTTCTACAAGCTGATGGACTGGCCGATCGTCTGGGGCAATCCGACCCTCGTGATGCTGATCTCGTTCCTTGGCGGCATCCAGTTGATCAGCGTCGGCATCCTCGGCGAATACATCGGCCGGATCTACGAGGAGGTGCGCGCCCGGCCGAAGTACATCGTCGATCGCGCCGAGGGCTTCGGCCGGCGCGACGGGGGCTGAGGCCCGACACCGACGGTCTCGTGGCGTGACGGCGCGCCCGCCCCTCTCGCCGCTTGCGCCCGCCGCCGGAGTGCGTTCGCCTCGTGCTTTCATGAAGCACGCCTTCGTCACCGGCGCCGCCGGTTTCATCGGATCCAATCTCGTCGACCGCCTGCTGGCGGACGGCGTCCAGGTCACCGGCTGGGACAACCTGTCCACCGGCCAGCTCCGGTTCCTCGAAGGTGCGCAACGCCAGCCGGGCTTCCGCCTCGAGCGCGGCGACAACCTCGACCTGCCCGCCCTCTCCGCCGCGATGCGCGGAGCGGACTTCGTGTTCCACCTCGCGGCCAACGCCGACATCCGCGACGGGTGGAAGCACCCCGAGCGCGACCTGCAGCAGAACACGATCGCCACCTTCCACGTGCTCGAGGCGATGCGGGCGAACGGCGTGAAGCGGATCGCGTTCTCCTCCACCGGGTCGGTCTACGGCGAGGCGCTCGTCACGCCCGACCGGCCGACGCCCGAGGACGACGCGTTTCCCATCCAGACGTCGCTGTACGGCGCCTCCAAGACCGCCGGCGAAGGCCTGCTCGCCGCCTACGCGGAAGGCGGGCAGATCGACGAGGCGTACATCTTCCGCTTCGTCTCGATCCTCGGCGAGCGCTACACGCACGGCCACGTGTTCGATTTCTACCAGCAGCTCGTGGCCCATCCGGACCGGCTTCGCGTGCTCGGCAACGGCCGGCAGCGCAAGAGCTACCTCTACGTCCAGGACTGCATTGACGCGATCCTGCATGTCGGCCGCCTCGGCACGGCGCGCGGCGCGAAGCACCGGACCCAGGTGTACAACCTCGGCACGCCCGAGTTCGTGCAGGTCAACGACAGCATCCGCTTCCTCTGCGCGGCGCTCGGGGGGCAGCCGCAGCTCGAATACTCCGGCGGCGCGCGCGGCTGGATCGGCGACAATCCGTTCATCTTTCTCGACACGCGGAAGATTCAGGCGACCGGCTGGAAGCCGAAGCTGACGATCGAACAGGGCGTCATCCGCACCCTGCGCTGGCTCGAGGCCAACCGCTGGGTGTACGAGGCGAGGCGGTGAACGGCGTCCGTCTCCCGCCCGTGCTGCGCTCGCCGGCACTCTGGCTGCTGCTCGCGGTGTGCGCGGCGGAGTTCTGGCTCTTCGACCAGGCGGGCGCGCGGCGGTTCACAGCGGTGTATCCGCGCTACAACGACCAGATCCAGTACCTGACCGAGAGCTACGCGGGCCACGAATTCGCCCGCCGCCGGGGAGTCGTCGCCGGGACGCTGAACGCGTTCACCAACCCGTCGGCGCAGGGCACGCTCCACGACGTGTTCGCCGTCGCCCTTTTCCACGTCACGGGCCCGTCCCGCAGCGCCGCGCTCGCGCTCAACTTCGCCGCGCTCGCCGCCTGGCAGCTCGCGCTCTTCTTCGCCGTGGCGCGGACGACCGGCTCGCGACCGCTCGCGTTCGCCGTCGCGCTGCTCCCGTCCGCGCTGGCCGGGCCCTGGCTCGACGTGCCGGGCTCGGCGTACGATTTTCGCCTCGATCACCTGGCCATGTGCGCCCTCGGCGTCGCCTCAGCCGCGGCGGTGCTTGCAGACGGCTTCCGCTCGCGCCGCGGCGCCTCCTGGTTCGGCGTCGCGGTCGGACTCGCGCTCCTCACCCGCTTTCTCACCGGCACTTACTTCGTGCTGGTCTTCGCCGGCTGCGCACTCTGGGTCCTCGCCGACCGCGGACCCGCGCGCCGCACCCGCGCCCTGCACCTGCTGCGCGCGGCCGTGCTCGCGTTCGTCCTCGCCGGCCCGGTCTTCTGGCTGAACTACGAGACGGTGCGCGAGTACTACTGGATCGGCCACTACGTCGGGCCCGAAAGCGCGATCCGCAACCAGCACTTCGGCTTCCTCCGCTCGCTGCAGTACGTCTTCGGCCACCTGGGCGAACGCCATCTCGGAGCGGCCTTTGGCGCCATCGCGTTCGCCGCCGCCGGCACGTTCGCACTCTGCCGCGCCCATCCGCGGCAGGATGCCCGGCCCGACCTGTGGATCGCCGGGACGATCTTCCTCCTCGCCCCCGCCGCCGTGCTCGTGCTGCACGTGCAGAAATCCGAGGCCGTGCTCGGCGCGCTGGCGCCGGGCGTCGTCCTGCTCGTGGCCGCACTCTGGCAGTCCGCCGCCCGCCGGGCCGGCCCTCTCGCCCGCGGCGCGGTCGCCGCCGGCGTGGCCGCCGGCGCGCTGGGCTTCTTCGCGCACGCGCAACTGCGGCCGGCGTTCACGCCGGAGCAGCTCGCCGACCTGCGGCAGGTCAACATGCTCGCGGACCGGATCCACGCGCGGTGGCTCGCCCGCCCGAAGATTGCCGGCGAACCGGACCGCGGCGCGCGCGTGGCGGTCGACTACATCACCGATGCGCTCGACGCCCAGGTCCTCCGCGTCGTGATCTACGAGCGGCACCGCGTGCTGGCGCCGCTCGACATGACGCTGCCGACGGGCATCGCCGAGCCCGTCGAGTCCGAGGTGTCGGGCCGGCTCGCCAACAGCGACTTTGTCTTCGTGACCGAAGGCGACACCGCCGGGCCCTTTCCCTACGACCGCAAGCTCGCCGCGCTGCGTCCGAACGTGCACGGCTGGTGCCTCGCGCACCTGCGGCCGGCGGAGCGTTTCACCCTCCAGGGCCGGCGCATGGTGCTTTACCAGCGGCGCGAGCTGGCCTTCCCTTGAGCCTCGCATGCACCTCGTCCTGACCGGATCGAGCACGGGCATCGGCCGTGCACTCGCCACCCGCTTCCTGGCCAGCGGCCACCACGTCTGGGGGCTGGCCCGGTCGGATCAGTCGGACTTCGCGGCCCTGCATCCCGCCCACTTTCGCGCCTCGCGCGCCGATGTCGCCGTCTGGGACGACGTCGCCCGGGCGGCGGACGAGGCCGCCGCGGCCTGGCCCCACGTCGACGGCCTGATTGCCTGCGCGGGTCTCCAGGGCGAGATCGGCCGGGCGCTCGCTGCCGATCCGGGCCGCTGGGCCGCGACCGTCCGCGCCAATCTCGACGGCACGTTCTTCGCCCTGCGCGCGTTTGCGCCGCTGCTGGCGCGGGCCCCCCGACGCGCGAAGGTCATCTGTTTTTCCGGCGGTGGCGCCACGAAGCCGCGGACGAACTTTTCCGCCTATGGTGTCGCCAAGACCGCGGTCGTGAGGCTCGTGGAAACCATCGCCGAGGAGGAACGAGATCGCCCGCTCGACATCAACGCGATCGCGCCCGGCGCGATCCACACCCGATTGACCGAGGAGGTGCTGGCGCTCGGCCCGGAGGTGGCCGGCGCCGCCGAATACGCCGCCGCGCAGAAACAGAAGGCCACGGGTCCGGGGCCGCTGGAAAAGGCACTGGGCCTGGTCGAGTGGCTGCTGTCTCCCGCGAGCGACGGCATCTCGGGCCGGCTGATCGCCGCCCCGTGGGACCCCTGGCCCACGCTCAATCGGCACGCCGCGGAGCTGGCGGGCAGCGATATCTTCACGCTGCGACGCATCGTGCCGGAAGAGCGGGGGAAACGCTGGGAGTGAAGTGCTCCCCGGCGACCCCTACCGAAAGACCCGGAAGTTCAGCAGCAGGAACACCACGATGGTGGAAGGCGGGATCGCCCACAGCGTCGCCCAGGTGGGACTCAGGCCGAACTTGTGCCGGAGCAGCTTGAACGCGCCCAGGTTGATCCCGTAACTGAGCGCGACGGCGAAAAGGTACTCGCCGAGTTGCTGCACGGAGTCGTGGCGCCCGCTCGGCAGCGCCCAGTAGCGGTTCGCCAGGTAATGGGTCGTGGTCGAAACGACCCACGACACCGAGAAGGCCCAGGTCTCGCCAATCCGGGCCCGCAGCGAGCGCAGCACGGCCACCTGGACCAGCGCCGAGCCGCCTCCGACCGCCAGGAATCGCAGCAGGCGGAGCTGCGTTTCGCGATCGGTAAGCAACGCGTCGAACATCGCAGCATCGGACGCGACCGGCGGCGCCGGCCGCAACTTCATTCGCGCCCGCGCCGCGTCACGGCGAGAATTTCACCCGTGAACGCCGGTCCGGCGCTGGTTCCGCCGACCGCGTTGCGGCCCACGTACACTTCACCGGCCTCGGCCGGATAGAGCGGGCTCGTGTCGGCCCACACCACCGCTCCGTCCACCGCGACCTGCACCGTACCCGCCGGCAGCACGGTCGCGAGCGTCGCATCGGGCACCGCGCGCAGGCTGCCCAAAGTCACCCTCAAGTCGTGCGCAGCACCCGCGCGCAGCCGCACCGGCGGACTCCGCCGCAGCGGCGAGCCCCAGTGATCGAGCGCGAAGCGGACGTATCCCTCGTCCTGGTACTCGATGAGCAGCAGGTCGGCCGCGCCGAACGCGCCCGTCACGACCAAAGGCTCCCGCGTTCCGGGCGCGGCGGCGGGCAGTCGCACGCGCAGGTGCAGGGTGTCGCCGGGACCTTCCAGCGGCGCCGGCAGCGCGGCGGCCGGCGGCGGCGTGCGGCGCACCTCGGTGACCCCGCCCCGGAAACGCGGCGCCGCCGGCACGCCGAGCGCACGCTCCCCGATGCGCACGCGGCCCGCAGCCGTTTCCGCGAAACGCCCGTGCCCGGTGAGCACCGCCACGCCGTTCACCTCGATCCGCACCTGCCGCATCGCCCGGATCCGCGCGGCTTCGTCCCATCCGGAAAAGTAGGGATGCGCCGCCGGCGGCAGCAGCGAGCCGAGCGCCACCTGAACCTGGCGGCTCGCGCCGTCCTCGAGGGTGAGTGGCTCGCCCAGGAGGGCCGGCTGTCCCGCGCGGGCAAGTCCGAACTGGCAGCGACCGTCCGGCCGCTGGCGCAGAAACACGCGATCCACCTGCGGCGGATCGCCCACCGAGAGCAGGGTCTCGTCACCCGGCCGGCGCCCGGCCGGCAATCGCAGCGTGAACTCCACCGCGCCGTACTCCCGTCCGGCGAGACGCTCGCCCAGCGCCGGGATCCGGTTGAACGTCCGCGCCAGGGCGAGGTCGAGCCGCGGGTTCTGTTCCCGCAGGAGGCCATCATACTGCAGGCTGTTGAGCGGACCAAACAGCAGCGTCGCCGCGGCGGCCGTCCCCCAGAGGGCACGGCCCGCGCGACGCCAGAATGGAGTCGCGACCGCCGCCAGCCAGCGCTCGACGGCCAGCAGTCCCGCCAGCGCCAGCAGCACGAACGTCGGTGCGAACTCGACCTGGTACCGGGCGAGCGCGCTGAAGAACGAAAGCATCACCGCCGCCGCGAGCCCCGCGAGCAGCGCCGCGGTCGCCAGCCACGCGCCAAGCGCCCGCCGCTCCGCCGCGGGGCGCCGCCACAGGGCCAGCGGCGAGAGGAAGGCGAGCGAGGTGAGAGGCAGGTTGGCAAGCAGACCATACACGTCGCCACGATGCACCGTGTAGCCGGCCGGGGTCGGCCCGAGGTCGGCCATGGCGATGAACGGGAAGAACCGCGACCATTCGGCGAACGCGAGGAAGTGCGCGCGCAGGTTGAAAAGCACGTAGTGCAGCCCGAAGTGCGGCTGCTTCGACTCGTAATCGAGGCTGAACTGGTACGCCTGCCCGAACTGCAGCGGATCGCCGAAACGCGCGAGATTGTGCCAAGCCATCAGCGCACCGATCGCCGCGAGGGGAATCGCGGCGCAGGCCGCCTGCCGCCAGGGCACGCGACGGTGGTCTCGCCACCAGGCGACGAGCGGCGGCAGCAGGCATGGACTCGCGATCAGGTAGGTGGGCCGCGAGCCGATCGCGAGCCCGAGGCAGAGTCCGGCCGCGGCGAACCAGGCGCCGCGCCGCGCGCCCGGCTGCAGGCTGCGCCAGACGCATCCGAGCATCAGCAGGACGAAGCAGGCGCCTCCCGCGATGGGAAGTTCCCACATGTCGGGCCGGCGCAGGAGCAGCAGCCCGGAGTTGGCCAGGCCGAGCACGAGCACCGCCACGACCGTCACCCCGATGCCGGAGTCCGGAAAGCAGCGCGTCCGCACGCCGCGCCACACCGCCACGCTGGCGAGGAAGCCGCCGTACACGAAGACCAGCACCGCGACCGGCAGCGGCAGGTCGACGCCCGTGAGCAGCCGGAAGGGCAGCATCAGCGTGACCATCGGTGCGACGCCGAAATAGAGGTAGTACCTGCCCTGGTAATACGAGGCGTCGTGCAATCCGAGACCCGGCGGCCGCTGGGCGGGGTCGTAGGGATTTTCGAGCGCACGCAACGCGGCGGGCACGTCGACCCTGAGGTGCAACTGGCCCTCGAGCCAGCCGTCGATCAGGAGATTGTAGTAGTCGCGCTGCTCGTTGCCGAAATCCAGCGAAGCCCGCGTGGAGCGGAGCGTCCAAAGCTGGAAGGCCGCCACGAGCAGCGCGAGCCCGGCCACGAGAAGGCGTTCGTGGGTGCGCATCAGCGACGGCGGCCGGTTCCTTGCCGGAGCGCGGCCGTCCCCGGCCGCTTCCGTCGCACGGCGGCCGGGAACAGCTGCCTCCGTCGCACTGCGGCCGGGGACGGCCGCGCTCCGAGGAGAGGGATCATTTCAAAACCTCACTTGCGTCACTTCGCCGGTTCGCTTCGCCTTGCGCATTTACGACCACGGAATGAACCGACCCAGCTCCGAGCAACCCCTTTTCGCCCTCGTCGGCTGCGGCCTGATCGGCCGCAAGCGCCTCGGCGCCCTGGGACCGAAGCCGCCCGTGCTCTACACCTGCGATCTCGACGGCGCCCGGGCGGCGGATCTCGCGCGGCTCGCTCCCGCCTGTACGCCGGTCACGGATTACCGGACCGTCCTGACGGATCCCCGCGTGGACGCCGTGATCGTCGCCACCCTGAACGGCGCGCTCGCCCCCATCGCCCATGCCGCCGTGCTGGCGGGCAAGCACGTGCTGGTCGAGAAGCCGGGCGCGCTCAACGCGGCCCAGCTCCGGTCGATCCGCGAGGCCGCCCGGACCACCGGCGCCCGCGTGCGGCTCGGGTACAACCACCGCTATCATCCCGCGCTGCAGAAAGCGCGCGCGTTGATCGATGCCGGGACGCTCGGTCCCCTGATGTTCCTGCGGGCGCGCTACGGCCACGGCGGCCGCACCGGCTATGACCGCGAATGGCGCGCCGATCCGGCGCTTTCCGGCGGCGGCGAACTCATCGACCAGGGCGTGCACCTGATCGACCTCGCCGGCTGGTTTCTCGGCGAGTTTCCGCAGGTCGACGGCCACGCGGCGACGTACTTCTGGGACATGAAGGTCGACGACAACGCCTTCCTCTCCCTGCGCACCGCGTCCGGCCAGACGGCCTGGCTGCACGTGAGCTGCACCGAATGGAAGAACCTGTTCTCGCTCGAACTCTACGGCCGCGAGGCGAAGCTCGCGCTCGACGGCCTGGGCGGCAGTTACGGCGTGGAGCGGCTCGCGCTTTACCAGATGCGGCCCGAGATGGGGCCGCCCGACACCACGATCTGGGAGTTTCCGCGCGGCGACGAATCCTGGGCGGTCGAGACCCGCGCGTTCGTCGAGGACATCCGGCTCGGCCGCACGCCCTCCCCGGGGCTCGACGAGGGCATCCGGACGCTCGAGATCGTCGAGCAGATCTACCGGAAGAGCGGCTTCCCCGTCAGCATGGCCGGCCTGTGACCGGCACGCCTCCGTTCCGGGCCCCCGGGCACCACGCCCGCGCTCCGCGCCTTTCCCTCTCCTCCCGCATCTCCCACGCATCCGCAGCATGATCATCACGCGCTCCCCCCTTCGCGTCTCCCTCGGCGGCGGCGGCACCGACCTGCCGTCCTATTACCGCGAATACGGCGGTTTCCTCGTCGCGGCGGCGATCGACAAGTACGTCTATATCACGAAGCACCGCACCTTCCAGCCGGAGATCATCATCAAGTACTCGAAGCTCGAGCGCGTGCAGAGCGTCGGCCAGATCGAGCACCCGATCATCCGCGAGGCGCTGAAGCTCGCCGGCGTGACCGATCCGCACCTCGAGCTCACGTCGATGGCGGACATTCCCGGCGGCACCGGGCTCGGTTCGAGCGGCAGTTTCACCACCGCGCTGCTGAAGGCGCTGCACACCTACAGGAAGAACCTCGTGTCGCCCGCGGAGCTCGCGGAGCAGGCATGCGACATCGAGCTCAACAAGCTCGGCGAGCCGATCGGGAAGCAGGACCAGTACATCGCGGCCATCGGCGGGATCACGGCATTCACCTTCCACCCGGACGGCCGCGTCGAGTACCGCCCGTGCAACATCTCCGAGGAGACGCTCTTCAACCTCGAGGACAACCTGCTCCTTTTCTTCACGGGCTACAGCCGGAGCGCGTCGGCGATCCTCAAGGACCAGAACGAGAAATCCAAGCAGCACGACCAGGCGATGCTGGACAACCTGCACTTCACGAAGGAGCTGGGCTTCCGTTCGCTGGCGGCGCTGGAGAGCGGCGACCTCGAGGAGTTCGCCCGGCTGATGGACGTGCACTGGCAGCGGAAGAAGGTGCGCAGCTCGGGCATGAGCAACGCGCACATCAACGACTGGTACGACTACGCGATGGCCCACGGCGCGCTCGGCGGGAAACTGATCGGCGCCGGCGGCGGCGGGTTCCTGATGTTCTACGCCGGCGACAAGACGAAGCTGCGCCATGCGATGCGCGAGAAGGGGCTGCAGGAGGTGCGGTTCCGGTTCGACTTCGAGGGCAGCAAGGTCGTCGCGCAGAACTGAGGCGAGGAAACCACGAAACACACGAAAGACACGAAATGAATGCCGTGCGATTCGAAGCCGGCGGGCGCGTGTGAGGGACCTGACTTCAACCCCACCTTGAACCACCTGCCACCGTCTGGGCTTTTCGTGTACTTCGTGTGTTTCGTGGTTACCGCCCGATGACTCCTTCCTCACTCCCCGTCGCCCTTCTCGCCGGCGGCATGGCCACCCGGCTGCGGCCGATCACCGAGAAGATCCCGAAGCTGCTCGTCGAGGTCGCCGGCGAGCCGTTCTTCTCGCATCAGCTCCGGCTGCTCCGGACGGCGGGACTGACGAAGATCGTCCTTTGCGTCGGCTATCTCGGGCAGCAGATCGTCGACCTCTACGGCGACGGCTCGAAATGGGGCGTCCAAATCGAGTATGCCTTCGACGGACCGAAGCTGCTCGGCACCGGCGGAGCCCTGATCGCGGCGCTGCCGAAGCTCGGCGAGGCGTTCTACGTCCTCTACGGCGACAGCTACCTCCCGATCGACTACCGGGCCGTGGGAGATCGTTTCCTCCGCTCGGGCAAGCTCGGCCTCATGACCGTGTATGAAAACCACGGGCGCTACGACACGAGCAACGTGTGGTTCGAAGGCGGCGAGATTCGTGTCTACGACAAGAAGAACAAAGTGCCGCAGATGCACCACATCGACTACGGGCTGGGCGTGTTTCGCGCCGCCGCCTTCGACGGCTTCCCGCGCGACGCGGTCGTCGACCTCGCCGAGGTGCAGAGATCACTCGTCGCGCATGGCCAGCTCGCCGGCTGCGAGATCAAGCAGCGGTTCTACGAGATCGGTTCGCACGAGGGCCTGACCGAACTCGATACCCTCCTGCGACAGCGCGCGGATTGATTTCAGGAATGCGATTCCTGCAGCGGCTCGACGGACGCAATAAGCAGCGTGCTCAGCCTGACGCCCACGTCGTTTTTTCCCACCACGTAGAATTCAGTGCCTTTCGCGTTGATGGCGGCAAATTCCGAATGAGGAACCTCGAAACGGCGCCCGTCGACCATCTGAACGACGAACGGCTCAAACGGGGCAGCCCGCAAGTGATCGCGTATCGTCTCGATCAACATGCCGGAATAGCTAGTCCGGCCGTTCCGATTGTCAATGGACCGCCGATTCACCGCTTGCCCCGAAACGACGGATACCTCAGGAACCCATAAAATTCCATCTACGCCCCTGTTTCGCATGCCCTCCTACTCCGCCCAACACCTGAAGGAAACCGCCGAGATCGTCGCGAAGCTCAATCCCGAGGACTGCGAGCGATGCGTCCGCGAGCTGGTTGGCGTCCGCAGCCGCGGCGGCCGGCTCTTCATTCTCGGTGTCGGCGGCAGCGCAGCCAACGCGTCCCACGCGGTGAATGATTTCCGCAAGATCGGCGGGATCGAGTGCTATGCCCCGACGGACAACGTCTCCGAACTCACCGCGCGCACGAACGACGAGGGCTGGGCCTCCGTCTTCGTCGAGTGGCTCCGCGGGTCGCGGCTGCGGAAGGAGGACGCGCTCCTCGTGTTCTCGGTCGGCGGCGGCAGCCTGGAGAAGAACGTCTCGCCCAATCTCGTCACCGCCCTCCAGTTCGCGAAGCAGGTCGGCGCCCGCGTCATCGGGATCGTCGGCAAGGACGGCGGGTACACCGCGCAGGTCGCCGACGCCTGCGTGATCGTGCCGACGGTGAACGCCAGCAACATCACGCCTCACAGCGAGGCGTTCCAGGCGGTGATCTGGCATCTGTTCGTGTCCCATCCGGACGTGAAGATGAACCAGACGAAATGGGAATCGGTCGCGAAGGCTTGATACGCCGGAGATTTGCCCACGGAACACACGGAAGACACGGAAACCAGGAATTCTTCCGTGTGCTCCGTGTGTTCCGTCGGCAATCGCTCAAATCCCTTGGTTGCGGCACAAGCCCGCTAGAGGATTAGCGGTCGAACCATGCCATCGCTCCGCCCCGCCGTTTTTCTCGATCGTGACGGCACGCTGAACATGCAGGTCGTGCGCGACGGCAAGCCGTACCCGCCGCAGTCGGTCGAGGAGTTCCGGCTTTTCCCCGGCGTGCCCGCAGCCTGCGCGCGGCTCGCGGCCGCGGGTTACGTGCTGGTGGTGGCCACCAACCAGCCCGACGTCGGCCGCGGCACCCAGAGCCAGGCGGTGGTGGAGGCGATGCATGCGCAACTCCGCTCCCTGATCCCGGCACTCGCCCGCATCGAGGTGTGCTACGCCCCCGGCCGGGGCGAGTCTCCGCCCGATCCGCGGCGCAAGCCCGCTCCCGGCATGCTGCACGACGCGGCCCGCGAGCTCGGCCTCGACCTCGGACGCTCCTGGATGGTCGGCGACCGGTGGCGCGACATCGACTGCGGCAAGCGCGCCGGCGTGCGCACGGTGTTCATCGACTTCGGCTACGCGGAAGCACTGCGCGAGGCGCCCGATTTCACCGTGCCGTCGTTCGCCGCCGCTGCGGAAACGATCCTCCACCACGGCTAGGAACCACGAAACACACCCACCACACGAAAGCCGTCCGGAGCCCGATCCCGGCTGCCCCTTCGTGTGGTTCGTGTGTTTCGTGGTCATTCTCTGATGAGTGCTGCTCATCTCAGGCCATGCCGGACTTAGGCCTTGCCGCCATAGCGGCGGGCAACCCTGATTCTTCTCCATCATCGCTCCCGCCATGCCCTCCCTGACCGACCTGAAGATCCACCTGTACGCCGACGGCGCCGACAAAGCCGGCATTCTCGACCTTTACGCCAAGCCTTACATCAAGGGACTCACGACCAATCCCTCGCTGATGAAGAAGGCCGGGATCCGCGACTACGAGGCCTTTGCCCGGGACGTGCTCCAGGTGGTGACGGCCAAGCCGATTTCGCTCGAGGTGTTCACGGACGATCCGGTCGAGATGAAGCGACAGGCGCTCAAGATCGCGGGCTGGGGCGCCAACGTCTACACGAAGATCCCGATCACCAACTCCCGCGGCGAATCGTGCCTCCCGCTGATCAAGGAGCTGGGCCAGGCCGGCGTGAAGCTCAACGTGACCGCGCTGCTCACGCTCAAGCAGGTCGCAGGCGTCGCCGAGGCGCTCAACCCCGCCGTGCCGGCCGTCGTCTCGGTCTTCGCCGGCCGCATCGCGGACACCGGCGTCGATCCGATGCCGATGATGCGCGCCTGCGGCGCCCTGCTGCACGCCCACCCGAAGGCCGAGCTGCTCTGGGCCAGCACGCGCGAGGTGCTCAACATCTTCCAGGCACAGGAGTGCGGCTGCGCGATCATCACCGTGCCGCACGACATCCTCGGCAAGGCCGCCAAGATGTACGGCCTCGACCTGACCGAGCTGTCCCTCGACACGGTCCGCACCTTCGCGAAGGACGCCACCGACGCGGGCTTCAAGCTCTGATCGGCGTCCACCGGCCCGTGCGCCGCCGCCCGCGACGACATCGCCTCGTCTCCGTGTCGTCCGTGCGGTCCGCGGGCCACCCTCTTTTCTTCGTGTCCTTCGTGCCTTTCGTGGGCCGCCCGATTTCCCGCGCGTGAACATCCTCTTCGTCAACTACGGCGACTTCACCACCAACAGCCTCAACCACATCGGCGGCTTCGCCAACACCCTCGCGGCCGGCGGCCACGCGTGCGTCGTGGCCGTGCCCGAGCGCAAGGAGACGCTGGAGCACATCGCCGAGCCGTTGTTCATCGCGGCCACCTACGAGGAGGTCCTGGCCCGGCCCGGCCTTTTTCCCAACGGCCGCACCGCGGACATCGTCCATGCCTGGACCCCGCGCGAAGGCGTCCGGAAACTCACCCTCGCCTACCAGCGCGCCGCCCGCGCCGCCGGTTCGCCCACGACCGCGCGCGTCCTGATCCACCTCGAGGACAACGAGCACTTCCTGCTCGAGGGCTTCACCGGGCAGCCGTTCGAGCGCCTGCGGGACGCCAGCGCCGGCGAGCTCGAGCAAACGCTCAACGACAGCCTGCCGCACCCCCTGCGCGCCGACAGTTTCCTGCGCCTGGCCGACGGCGTGACGCACATCATCGATTCGCTCGCGGAGTTCGCTCCGCCAGGCACGCCGACGCACCTGCTGTTCCCCGGCGTCGACTTCCGTCTCTACCGTGCCGAGCGCGCCGACCCCGCCTTCCGCGAGGAGCTCGACCTGCCCGAATCCGACCGCGTCGTCGTCTTCACCGGCAGCAACACCTTCGCCAACGAGCCCGAGATGCGGGAGCTCTATCTCGCGATCGCGCTGCTCAACCAGCGCGGCATCCCGACGACGCTGGTGCGCACCGGTTTCAACTCCCCGCGGTTCCTGGACGGACTTGCGCCCGACGTGAAACGCCACGTGGTGGACCTTGGCTTTGTGCCGAAGGCGCAGCTGCCACGGCTGCTGGCGCTCGCCGACGTGCTGGTGCAGCCCGGGAAGCCGGGCCCGTTCAACGACTACCGGCTGCCTTCGAAGCTGCCGGAGTTCCTCGCCAGCGGCCGGCCCGTCGTGCTGCCGCCGACCAACCTCGCCCGGTTGATGTGCGATGGCCGCGAGGCCGTATTCCTCCCGACCGGCGCGCCCGCGGAGATCGCGGACACCTGCGCGCGGCTGTTCCACGACACCGTCCTGCGCGCCCGCCTCGGCGCCAACGCCGTCGCCTTCGCGCGCCAGCATTTCGACCTCGCGGCCAACACCCGGGGGCTGGAGGCGTTCTACACCGACCTGCTGGGCCGGCCCGGCACGACGGACTGGACGCTCGGCGCGGAGCCGACGGCCTCCGACGCGACGCTCTTTGCCGCCAATCTCGCCGCCCAGCTCAACCAGGCTGCCGCCACGCTGGCCGACCCCGCCGCCCGGCAGCTCGCGGCGCAGACCGACCTCCTGGCGAAGATCGTGCGTCAGCTCGAACAGAGCATCGAGCTCTCAGCCCGCCATCGCATCGCCGCCGTCGCCGCCGATCGCGACGCCGTGCTCGCCCGCGAGAAGCTCACCCAGCAGCACGCGAAAAACCTGGACGATCTCCTGGCCGCCGCCCGGCAGCACGCCGCCGGCCTCGAGCAGGCCCGCGACATGACGCAGGTCTATGCCGACAACCTCGGCAAGGAGCTCGAGAAGCACAAGCTGCGCCGCGAGCAGGCCGATGTCCTGCTCCGCACTGCCCGCCACCAGGTCACCGCGTATGAGAATGCACTGCTCGGGGCCGACGCCGAGATCCTCGCCCTGAAGGACGAGCTCGCGGAGACGCGGGACAAGCTGAAGGCCTCCCGCGACGAAACTGACGCCGAGCGCACCGCGCAGGAACACCTGCGGGCCGCCCATGCGGCGGAGCTCGCCGTCGCCGCCGACAAGCTCGCGCAGGCGGAGGCGGTCGTCCGTTCGCGCGACGAGAAGATCAGGAAGATGCAGGCGTCCTTCTCGTGGCGGGTCACGAGCCCGTTTCGCGCCGTGCGCCGCGCGTTCTTCGACCAGCCCGCGCCGCCGGCCGTCTCGCCCCGGCTGCTGGGCAACGTCGATTATCCGCAGGATTGGGCCAACATCGCGCCGACGCTCAACGTGCGCGGCTGGTCGCTGCACCGCGAGCGCGTGCCGCTCAAGGCCGTGCGGGCCCGGCTGGGCGACAAGCCGGTCTCATGCGAGTCCGGCCTGGAGCGGCTCGACGTGCTCGATCACTTCCGCGACTACCCCGGCGCCGAGCGCTGCGGCTGGATCGTCAAAGCCGACGTGCCCCGGCGCGGCACGCACGCGCTCGTGATCGAGGTCCAGGATGAGTCCGGCGCGTGGCACGTTGCCGTCTCGCGCCCGATCAGGCGCACCGCCAACGCCGCCCCGCCTCCGCCCAACACCTACGCCGCGTGGGTGGCCGCCTACGACTCGCTCACGCCGGAAGGGGCGCAGAAGATCCGCGCGAAGCTCGCCGGCCTGAAGCGCCGCCCGAAGATCTCCGTGCTCATGCCGGTGTACAACACGCCGGAGAAGTGGCTCGTCGCCGCGATCGAATCCGTGCGCCGGCAGCTCTACGAGAACTGGGAGCTGTGCATCGCCGACGACGCCTCGAAGGAGCCGCACGTGCGCAAGGTGCTCGAGCGTTACCGCAAGAAGGACCCGGAGCGGATCAAGGTCGTGTTCCGGGAGCGCAACGGCCACATCTCGGCCGCGTCGAACGACGCCCTCGCGCTCGCCCACGGCGAATTCATCGCGCTGCTCGATCACGACGACGAGCTGCGGCCGCACGCGCTGGCCTGCGTCGCCCTGGAGCTCGACGGGCATCCGGACGCCGACCTCGTCTACAGCGACGAGGACAAGATCGACGAGAACGGTCACCGCTACGACCACTACTTCAAGCCGGACTGGAACCCGGACCTGTTCCTCGTGCAGAACTACATCAGCCACCTCGGCGTGTACCGCACGCTGCTCGTGCGCGAGGTCGGGGGCTTCCGCGTCGGCTATGAAGGCTCGCAGGACTGGGACCTGGCCATGCGCGTGATCGAGCGCACCGCGCCGGACCGCATCCGGCACATCCCGCGCATCCTTTACCACTGGCGCAGCGTGCCGGGCTCGACCGCGATGCTGATCGGCGCGAAGAGCTACGCCACGCAGGCGGCCGAGAAAGTCATCACCGAGCACTTCGTGCGCACCGGCGTGCCCGCCACGATCTCGCCGACCAAGGGATCGTACTGGCGCGTTCACTACCCCATCCCGGACCCCGCGCCGCGCGTCGCCCTCATCATCCCCACCCGCAACCGCGTCAACGTGCTCCGTCCCTGTGTGGAGAGCCTGCTCGCCAAGACCACCTATCCCAACTTCGAGCTCCTGGTCGTCGACAACGACAGCGACGATCCGGAGACGCTCGAGTATCTCCGCGAATTGGAAACTCGCGGCGGGGGAACCGGAGACGATGCGTCCGCCGCGGATGCGCTCCGGCCGGGACGGATGCGGATTCGCGTGCGGAAGTTCGCCGGCGACTTCAATTTTTCCGCGATCAACAATTTCGGCGTGGAGGAGACCGATGCGCCGGTCGTCGGGTTGCTCAACAACGACCTCGAGGTCATCCACGGCGACTGGCTGCACGAGATGGTGAGCCACGCGCTCCGGCCCGAGATCGGCTGCGTGGGCGCGAAGCTCTACTATCCCGACGACCGCATCCAGCATGCCGGCGTGATCCTCGGCATCGGCGGCGTGGCCGCGCACGCGTGGCAGACGCATCCGCGCGGCGCCGCGGGCCAGGCGCACCGCAATCTGCTCCAGCAAAACCTGTCCGCCGTCACGGCCGCCTGCCTCGTGATCCGGCGCGACGTCTACCGCCAGGTCGGCGGGCTCAACGCCGACCAGCTCAAGGTCGCGTTCAACGACGTGGACTTCTGCCTCAAGGTCCGCGCCGCCGGGTACCGCAACCTGTGGACGCCCTACGCCGAGCTCTACCACCACGAGAGCGCGAGTCGCGGAAAAGAGGATACACTGGAAAAGCGCGACCGTTTCCGCGGCGAGGTCGAGTACATGCGCGCCACCTGGGGGGAGCTGCTCGACCGCGACCCCGCCTACAACCCCAACCTCACGCTCACGATCAACGACTTCACCCTGGCCCTGCCCCCGCGCCCCTGGCCGCCCCTCGAGAGCTGAGACCTGCCCACGGCACACACGGAGGGACAATCCCGAGGGATCGATTCCTCCGCGCCCTCCGCGTGTGCCGTGGGCAGCCGGTGATTCCCCCGCATGCCCATCCATATCGACGAGCCCGCTCCCGGGATGGAGTTCGATCCGCGGCGGTTCACGGTGCGCGGATGGCTGTGGCTGGAGGAGCGGCACTCCCAGCTCGCGGCGGTGGAGGCGTGGAGCGGCGAAGTCCGGCTCGGCGAGTCGGCGGAATTCTCCGTGCGGGGCGACGTGAGCCTGCACCACGCGCTGCCCGACGACACCCGCACCGCCTTCGCGTTCTCCGCCGCCCATCCCTCCGCGGCCCCGCGGACGCAGTTCGACCTGGAGATTCGCGCGCGGCTGCGCGACGGCACGCGCACGCCCCCGCTGTTCGTCAGCCGGGTCGGACCGCTACCGCTCGAGCGGGATCCCCGCGCCATGCTCGCCGGCCGGCTCGGGTCCGACGCGCTCGGGCTCGAGATCGGCGCGCATGCGCGGCCGGTCCCGGGAGTCA
The DNA here is from genome assembly GCA_937952235.1 of uncultured Opitutia bacterium. Classification (GTDB taxonomy): domain Bacteria; phylum Verrucomicrobiota; class Verrucomicrobiia; order Opitutales; family Opitutaceae; genus ER46. Next base: position 34,675 of record CALFZM010000326.1, read on the forward strand.
CGCCGTATTACACGGACGCCGCGGCGGATTTCGCCGGCACCGCCGGCCGGGTGGATTTCCTGTCCGACGCCGTCGCGCTCCCGCTCGCCGACGGCACGCTCGACTACCTCTGCAGTTCGCACGTGCTCGAGCACCTGCCCGATCCGCTGGCGGCACTGCATGAGTGGCACCGCGTGCTGCGGCCGGGCGGCTGGCTCTACCTGGTCGTGCCGGACCAGCGGTACACTTTCGATCACCCCCGGGCCACCACCCCGAGCGCTCACCTCCTGGAGGATTTCGCGCACGGCCGCACGGCGGCGGGCTCGCTCGAACACGTCGACGAGTTCATCCACCAGACCGACTGGTCGCTCCTGCACCCCGAGGTGCCGCCGGCGGAGCGGGCCGCCCGCCAGCTCGCCGCCCGCAACCGCTACCTGCACGACCTTAAGCTGGGCAAGCCGATCGACATCCATTTTCACACGTTCACCCCCGCCTCGCTCCGGGACGCGCTCACCGCGGCGGGATTCCTCGGCGGCCCCGCGCCGCGATTCGAGCTGGCCGCGTCCGCCGAACGTTATCCCCCGGATCGGACGGACGGCATCGCGCTTCTCCTCCGACGCACCGGCGACGGACCCGCGAATGGCCGCGCCACGACGACCTTCGCGCTGACGGTGGCCACGGCCGCGATCCCGCCGCTGCCGCTCGTCTGCCCCGTGTCCCTCGCACCGCTCCATGTCGAGATCGCGCCGGGGGGCGGTTCCACGCTCGCCGCCGCGAATGGCGGAGCCCGGTATCCCCAGCACGCGGCCCGGCCCTCGCTGCTGCCGCCGGCCGGGAGCCTGCCGCTTCGCTCCTGGCGGCCGGTTTCCGACGCCGCCCCGGCGCTCGCGCCGCGGATCATGCCGGCCCAGGCCCGGATCGACGAGCCGGCGGCCGGGGCGGTCGTTGACCCGCTCAACGTCTTCGTCCGCGGCTGGCTCTGGCTCGAGGAGGCCCAGCCCCGGATCGTCGCGATCGAGGCCTGGAGCGGCGACGAACGGCTGGGGGAAACGCGCGTGCGCTACGACCGGCCGGATGTCCGGACCGCCCTCGGTCTCCCGGCGGAAACCCGGGTCGGCTTCGAATTGTTCGCGCATCATGCGACGGCGATGCCGGGAACGCCGGTGGTGATCCAGGTGCGGGCTCGCTTCGCCGACGGCACCCGCAGCGACGCCGTCGCGGCCACGAGCGCGAAGTGCATCGGCCGCGACTACCGGCGGAACCATTTTGGCGTGCTGCTCGACCGCCACACGACCGCGATCCAGCGGCGGGCGCAGATCTTCACCGAGGGCCCCTCGCTCGCCCACCCCAACGGCGAGATCGAACTGCTCCTGCGCCGCTATCTGGGCGCGCCGCCGCGGAAGGTCATCGACGTCGGTTGCGGGATCGGTTCGTACGGCCGCGGCCTGCGCGCGGACGGCTACGACTGGTTCGGCGTCGAGATCGACGCCTCCGACTGCGCGGAATTGACGCGCCTCGGCCTGCCGCACGCGCACACGGACGGAACCACGCTGCCGTTCCCCGACGGGCAATTCGAGGCGGCGCTGTGCCTCGATGTACTTGAGCACGTCGACGAGCCGCGCGCTTTCCTGCGCGAGGTCAGCCGCGTGGCGCCGCGGCAGCTCGTCGTCTCGGTGCCCAACTGCGAATTGCTCGGGTACCTCTGGGATCACCTGGCGGTGCCCTGGCACATGCTCGAGGCCGACCACCGGAATTTCTTCACGCGCTGGAGCCTCGGGGCGTTGCTGCGCGAATTCTACCCGGACGTGGAGCTGCGATTCCAGGGGCCGTATCCGCTGCGGACCGTCGAGGGCACCCCGCTGTATTACCACCTGTTCGCCATCGCCACGAGACCCGCATGAGGGCCCGCGCCGGGCATCCGCTTCCCACCGCAACGGCACTCCGTCACGACGCATGACCCACGAGGAGAAGATCGCGGAATGGATCGGACCCGGAAAGCTCGGGGCCGAGATCGGCGCTGGCGGGAAACCGATCCCGGGCCTCGAGCCGCCGGCGATCCAGGTCGACTGCTTCAAGGCGTTTGGCGCGGACGTCTGCACCGCGGACTATTACGGCCATGCGTGCGCGCTGCCCTTTCACGATCACGCGCTCGACTACCTGCTCGCGTCGCACGTGCTCGAGCACGTGGCCAACCCGGTGGCGGCGCTGGCCGAGTGGTACCGCGTCGTCCGGCCCGGCGGGACCATCTACTGCGTGGTCCCCAACCGCCTCGCGACCTTCGATCGCTCGCGGGAACTGACCTCCGTGGAGCATTTGCTGGCCGACTACCGGGACGGCACGACCGCGTGCGACGCGACGCACATCGACGAGTTTGTGAACGACCTGGACTGGTCGCAGTACCGGCCGGACCTCGCGGCCGAGGCGGTGCCTGCGGCCAGGGCCTCGCTCGCGGCAGGGCTGCACGCCTCCGTCGCGCGCGGGGACGACATCAACATCCACTTCCACACCTTCGAGCCGACGCCGCTCCGGACGTTGCTCGAGGTCCTCGCCGCCCCGGCGCCCGCCGGCGACCGGCCGCGGTTGCTCTGGGAACTCGTGGACCTGGTGGACGCGTTTCCCGCCGCCAGTCCCAACGGCATCCTCGCCGTCCTGCGCGTGCGCAAAGGCTGGCGGGCGCGGGCCGACGCCGAGGCGTTCCGGATCCGCCATGGCGACGACCTCGCCGTCCGGCTGCGGCCCGACGCGGAGCCCTTCGCGGACTGGTCGGCGCGGACGCCGGGACTGGGCGGGGTGCGCACAATCCACTGAACGGCCACTTCGTTCGTGCTCCCGGGCAGCAAATCCGTTTTCTGTTCCGGCCCGTCTTGAAACGCCTCCTTCCCGCCGCCTTTGCCGCCTGCCTGTTCGCGCTGATCGTCGGCGCCAAATGGGCGACGCTCGACCGCTACGGGTCGCCGATGCCGGATTGGGACCAGTGGGACGCCGAGGGCAGCGAATTGCTGCTGCCGTGGTTCAAGCGCGACAACTTCCTTTCCCATCTCCTGCACCCGCACAACGAGCACCGGGTGATCATGACGAAACTCCAGAACCTGGCGCTGACCGTCTGGAACGGCCAGTGGGACGCGCGGGTGCAGGCCGTGGCCAACGCTCTCGTCCACGCCGCGCTCGCCGTGGCGTTCTGGCTTTTCGCCTGGCGGGCGATCGCGCGCCGCTGGCTGCCGGCCTTCTTCGTCCTGCTGCTCGCGCTCTTCGCCTGTCCCGTGGCGTGGCAGAACGTGCTCGGCGGATTCCACTCGCAGCAATACTGGCTGGCGGCCCTTTCGTTCGGGGCGATCGTCACGCTGCCTTTCGCCCGCCCCGGCGGCGCGGCGTGGTGGGGGGGCACGATCGCCGCCGTGCTGGCGCTCGGCACGATGGGTTCCGGTTTCCTCGCGGCCGCGGTGGTCGTCGCTGTCCTTGCCTGGCGCTGCGGCACGCGCGAGCTTCCGCTGCGCGCCGCCTGGCCCACCCTCACCGTGGCCGGCATGCTGGTGGCGCTCGGGCTCGCGTTCCGCGTCGAGGTCGAGTGGCACCGCGACCTGAAGGCGAAGTCCGTGCACGATTTCGTCTTCAGCCTGCTCCACAGCCTGCAGTGGCCCTGGCGGGAGAAGTACTGGGCCGCGTTCGTGCTCTGGTTCCCGTGGCTCCTGCTCGCGTGGCACGTGGGACGTGCGGGCAGGAACCGGGCGATCGCGAGGAGCGACGCCCCTCCGGCGGACGCGGCCAGCCGGGCCTGCACGAGGGACCAGGCCGCACCCGAGCGGTACGCGCTGGCCATCCTCGCGCTGGGCGGCTGGGTGCTCGTGCAGCTGCTCGCGACTGCGTACGCGCGCGGGGCCGGCGCGGATTATCCCGCCTCGCGCTACATGGACACGCTGACGTTCGGCGCGGCGGCCAACGGCCTGGCCCTGGGGTGGCTGCTCGGGCGCGGCGGTGGCTGGCGGACCGTGGGCGTGCCCGCCGTCGCCGGACTCGCGTGGCTGCTCACGCTGGGATTCGGCCTGCACAACCTGCTCTGGCACACCGTCCGCTGGGAGCTGGTCAACGCGAAGGCCTACTACACCAAGGCGGAATCGCACCTGCAGCGCTACCTGGCTTCGGACAACCCGCACCAGCTCGCGTATCCGGACATTCCGTACCCGAGCGCGGACTCGCTGATGGAGCGCCTGGGCGAACCGATCCTGCGCGAACGGATGCCGGTGCCGCTGCGGGCGCCGCTGCCGCTCCGGCCGGCCCCGGACCAGACCACGGTCTTCCGGGAGAACGACGCGCGGCTCGACGATTCGGAACGGCCGCCCCGCTCCGGTCTGTCGCCGGCCACGGCGCCGCTCGACGCCCAGCTCACCTGGGGATCCTTCGGCCCTCGCGGCCTGGCCGAGCAGGGCACCTGGCGGAGTGCGCCGCTCGCGACGGAATTTCGCTGGCTTCGGTTCGAGACGGCGGGCGACCTGGGGCCACCCTACAATCACGCCGTCTCGCTCGCGTTGCACGATGCGGCGACCGGAGAGAAACTCGCGGACGTGGCTCCTTCCCGGCGCCCGCGCGACTCCTGGCGCTCGGCGTACGTCCGGGCGCCCGACCGGCCATTCGTCGTCGTGGCCTCCGACGCCTCATCGGGGGGCTGGGTGGCGTTCTCTGCGCCGGTCGAAATGGGCGGTCTTTCCCACCTCGGCTGGCAGGCGACCAAGCACGGCCTGCTCATCATGTACGTCGGCGCGACGGCGACGCTCGGGCTGCTGGGCCTGGCGCTGTGGCGGCGGCGCCGGTAGGGGGCGCGGCAGGATGCCCGTGGTCCCGATTCCGGTAAATCCTTGTCGGCCGACGACGCTTTCGCCGAGACTGGCCCGTTACGCATGAGGCTATTCACGGTCCCGGCATTGCTCGCAGCGGCGCTGTGCAGCGTGGTCGCGGCGCTGCCGTTCCTGCCCGCGGCCCGGATGCATCCGGACCTGTACGTGCTCGAGGCCCGCGTGGCGTCGTCCGCCGGCGGTCCGTTCCAGATCTTCTATGACGACGGCACGGGCGCACGGGAGGAAATCTCCGCGCGCGTGAACCTGCCGGCCGGCTCCGACGTGGGCCCGCACCGGCTGCCGCTGCCGCTCGGCACCTACCGGCTTCTGCGCATCGATCCCAACGATCGCGGCGGGACGGTGACCCTGGCCGGGCTGCGCGTGCTCACGGCGGCGGGCCGCGTGGTGGCGGAATTCCCGCTCGAGCGCGTCGCCGCCGCGCAGCAGGTGCAATCGCTGCAACTTCGCGGCGGCGCCCTCGACATCACGGTCGCACCCGGGAGCAACGACCCGCAACTGCACCTGCCGCTGGACCCGCCGCTGCAGATCGCGGCGGGCTGGCGCGACTACCTCGGCGGAGCTCTGCCGGTGGTGCTGCCGATCTTTGCCGGCTTGCTCGCGGTGCTCTTCGCGCTCGACCGCGCGCCCGCGAGCCGCCGCTTCCTCGCGACGTGCGCCGCCTGGCTGGGCTCCCGTCCCCGTCGGGCGATCGCCATCGTGGCCGCGGCGGCGGTCGTCGCCAGCACGTATCCGGTCGTCTTCCTCGGGAAGAGCCACGTGTCGCCGAATCTGGGCACGGTGCTGCTCTACGACACCTACCCCACCCTGCCCGGCTACCGTTCGCCGGAAGTCGCCGACGTGAAGCTCTCCGATGTCGGCGCCGTGATGTGGCAGCACGTGCCGTTCTCGATGATGCAGCGCCGCGCGCTGGGCCAGGGGGAGCTGCCGCTGTGGAATCGCTACAACGCCGCCGGCGTGCCGCTGCTCGCGCAGGGCCAGTCGATGTTTGGCGACCCGCTGCACCTGCTGGTGATCGCGGCCAACGGCGCGGCGTGGGCCTGGGACCTGAAGTACCTCGTCGCCAAGTGGCTCTTCGCGGCAGGTCTGGGACTGAGCGTCTGGTCCGTCCTGGGAGCGCGGGCGTCCCCGCCCGCATCACCCGACCCGCGGCCACCGACGCCCGCGCCTCCCATGGAACCGCACCCGGCGGGCAGCCTCCCCGCCGCGCTGCTGGTCGCGGTCGCAACCCCGTTCGTCGGCTTCTTCCTCTACCGGATCAATCATCCCGCCTTCTTCAGCCTCTGCTACGCGCCCTGGCCGCTGTACTGCCTCGTGCGCGTGGCGCAGGCGCCCGGTGTGCGCGCCACGGCGCTCTGGCTGACGGGCCTGCTGGTCGCGAACCTCGCGCTGATGAACAGCGGCACCGTGAAGGAAGCCTACATGCTGCTCGTCACGGTGAACGTCGCCGGCGCGGCGGTGATCTTCGCGCAGGCCGCCTCCTGGCGCGAGCGCCTGGGCAAGCTCACGGCGCTGGCCTGGGCCGGCGCACTCTTCGCGCTCCTCACGGCACCGATCTGGGCGGTGTTTCTCCAGACCCTGCGCCACGCCTACACCGGGTACAACGCCGTCAGTGCATACCAGATCCAGCCCACGCTGCTGCTCGGCGCCTTCGACGAACTCTTCTACCGGCCGCTGATGAGCGAGAACCGCGTGTTCAGCCCTTCGCTCAATTTCCTCCTCCTCCTGGGCGTGCTCTATTTCCTCGCGACGCTGCGCGTGCAACTGGCCAGCCGCGCGACGATCGCCATCGCGGCGACCTCGCTCGTGCCGCTGGCGCTCGCGTTCGGGCTCGTGCCGCCCCAGTGGATCGTGACGCTGCCCTTCCTCAGCAACATCGCGCACCTCGACAACACCTTCTCCTGCGCGCTCATCGTGCTGTGGTCGGTGCTCGCGGGGGCGGGTTACGCCGCGGCGGTCCGGCGCCTCGGCACGCGGGAGGGGCGCGACGACCTGATCGTCGTCGGACTGCTCCTGGGCGCGCTCGTCTTCGGCTGGATCGCCTTCCGTCAGGCGGCGCACCGGCCGATCCTCGGCCCGATCTTCACCGTCAACCAGCCCGGCCAGGTGCTGGCGATTGCGCCCTTCATCTGGGGATACCTCGCCGCCCTGCTGCTGGCGGCGGCGGGGCTCGCCCTCGTGCTGCACCGGGCGCTGGCCCGGCGGGCCCTGGGCGCCGCGGGCGGACTCCTCGCCGTCCTCTGCGCCGCCGTGCTGCTCTGGCGGCACGGGCTGCACGCGGCGACGGTGGGTTTCGAGGATTTCACGGCGCGGCCGACCGTGCGGGTGGATTTCCACGCGCGCTCCGAGGCGATGGCGTTCGCGCGCGCGGCCCACGCGCGCGAGCCCGGGCGTGGCTATGGCCTCCAGGGAAACTTTTTCCCGGGCTGGACCGGCGTTTACGGGCTCGAGACCGTGCACGGTCCCGACGCCCTGGTGAACCCCTGGCTGCGCGAGCTCGTCGGCGTTTCGGGGATCGAGCGGATCTGGGACTGGCGGCTCTACGCCGTGCCGGAGAATGCCGCCCAGGCGAAGCCGTTCCTGGACGCGCTCAACGTGCGGTTCTACTTCGACCTGAAGACCTCGCACCCCGCGCTGCTCGAGCATTTCCGCCGCGTGCACACGGCCGACCTCGACGTCTACGAGAGCCCCACCGCGTGGCCGCGGGCGTTCTTCACCGACCGGCTCGGACCCTACGACCAGGCTGCCGAGGTCGCGGGAAAACTGCGCGCCGCCGCCGGGCGGCCGCTCGCGCTCGCCCACTGTTCCGACCGCGACGCGACCCACGCCTTCGCGCGCGTGCCCGCCGATCTCGCCACGCGCACGAGCGTGGCGGCGACGGACTACCGGCTGACGGAGAACACGACGGCGTTCACGGTCCGGGCGGCCGGACCCGGCGTCATCGTGCTCACGGAGGCGTTCTGGCCGGGCGATTTCCGTGCGGAGGTCAACGGCCGGAAGGTACCGCTGCTGCGCGTGAACCACGCGTTCAAGGGCATCCTCGTGGAGGAGGCCGGCGAGTTGCGCGTGACGGTCCGCTACCTCCCGCGCCGCTTTCCCAGCCACCTGCTCGCGTGCGGCGCCGGCCTGCTGCTGCTCGCCGGGTCATGGGGGCTGGCGCTGCGGGCGCGAAAGGAGACCGCGCCATGAGTTCCTCCCCCGGAAGTGCGGACGTGCCCGTCCGCCTCGTCGAACCGGCGGACGGGGACGTCCGCGCTCCCGGCGCGTGCCGGTGCTGCGGCTCGGGCCGCGTCGCGCTGCGCGGGCGCAAGCGCGGGGAGTTCATCCGGCGCGAGTTCGAGTTTCATGCGTGCGCGGAGTGCGGCTTCATGATGGTCGAGCCGTTCTCGGGCTTCGCCATCTACGACGACGCCTACTACCGCGGCGCGGGCCCCGACCCCTATGTCGATTACGCGGCGGAGTACCGCGACTGGCGCTCGAGCGACCGGATGCGGGAGTTCGACGATCTGGCGGCAATCGCCGGGCGGTTTGTCGCCGCGGGGGCGGAGCGCGGCGACGGGGGACCCGGGGCGAACACCGAGGCGGCGCCCGGCCGCCCCAGCCCGGTCCCGGCACCCGCCGCCAGCCCCCTGCGGTGGCTGGACTTCGGCTGCGGCGCGGGCGGGTTCCTGAAGTACCTGCGCGACCGCGGTGAGCTGGCGGGGCGGCCGCTCGATCTCACCGGCCACGACGTCGGCTCCTACGCCGACCTGCTGCGCAGCCAGGATGGGTTTCGTATCCTGGATCTGGATGCCGTGGCGCGCGAGCCCGACGGCGCGTACGACGTGATCAGCCTGATCGAGGTGATCGAGCACCTGCCGGCGCCGCTCGAGCCGCTGCGCCTCGTCGCCCGCCTGCTCAAGCCGGGCGGCCTCCTGCTGCTCACCACGGGCAACCTCGAGTCCGCGGCCGCGCGCCGGCATGGCCTCCGGTACCGCTACTGCGCGCCGGAGATCCACGTGAGCCTCTTCAACCCGCGCGCACTGGAGCGGCTTTATCGCCGCGTCGGCCTCGTCCCGCACCGGGTGCGTTACCACGGCGCGGTGCAGTTCAAGGTGGTGAAGACCCTGCGGCACCGGCGCTTCCTCCGCGCGATCGCGGCGGCCGCGCTGCGGCTGCCGCCCGTGGTGCGGCTGATCGACGCCCGCTACGGCGTGTCGGCGATGCCCTGCGCCCTCAAGCCTTCCCCGCGATGATCCCGCCCCACCGGGCATTTTGCCTCTTCGCCGGCCTTATGACACGTCCCGCCCGAACCCGGACTTCCCCTTTCGGCGCGCGGATTTTCTTTGGCGTCGGGGCCGGGACGTCTGGAGATTCCCTTCCCTGAAGATGTCGCACCCGTTTCCACCGATCCACCACGGCGTCCTGTCCGTCGTCGTCCCGATCTACAACGAGGCCGCGACCGTGCGCACGGCGCTGGACGCCATCCTCGCCAAGGAGGTGCCGGGCTGGCGGCTGGAGATCATCCTCGTCGAAAGCAACTCCACCGATGGCACGCGCGACATCGTGTGCACCTACGAGACGCACCCGCGGGTGAAGATCATCCTCGAGGACCGGCCGAGCGGCAAGGGCCACGCCGTGCGGGCGGGATTCGAGCACGCGACCGGCGACGTGATCCTGATCCAGGACGCCGATCTCGAGTACGATCTCAACGACTACGACGTCCTGCTCGCGCCGCTCGCGACCGGACGACAATCGTTCGTGCTCGGCTCCCGCCACGGCGCGGGCGGCTGGGCCATCCGCAAGTTTTCCGACCAGCCCTTCCAGGCGCTGATCCTCAACTGCGCGCACTGGGGATTCACCCTGATGATCAACGTCTCGCTCGGAATCTGGCTGCGGGACCCGTTCACCATGTACAAGGTCTTCCGGCGCGACTGCCTCGAGGGGCTGACCTTCGAGTGCAACCGGTTCGATTTCGACTGGGAACTGCTGATCAAGCTCATCCGGAAGGGCCACCGGCCGATCGAGATTCCGATCAGCTACAAGTCGCGCTCGTTCAAGGAAGGAAAGAAGATCTCGATGTTCCGCGATCCCGTCACCTGGCTCTGGGCGCTCGCGAAGTTCCGGTTCAAGCGCCTCTGAGCGGGGCGAGACTCCGCCGCCGTGGCTTTCGGCCGACGCTTCCTCCTCCTGGCTTTCGCCGTCACGGCCCTGCTGCACCTCGCGAGCGTGGCTTCGCGCCGCGTCACGCCGGCCTTCCCCGGCGCGACGTTTGACGCCAGCGGCTCGTTCACGCCCGATGGCCAGTATCCCGGGGAGGCCTTCGCCGCCGCGCGCGGCGTGCGGCAGTGGGGCTCGTGGAGCGGCAGCGACGACCATACCGGCGCCTTCACACTCGGACCGTTTCCCGCTCCGCGCGTGCTCCGCTTCGGCGCGAGCGGCTACCCGGGCGCGCCGGAGAATGCGCTCCACGTCGAGCGCACGGACACGGGCGAGCGCCTTGCGGTCACGAGTGGCCCGATCGGCGAACGCTGGGACATCATCGACCTGCTGCTGCCCGCGGACTGGGAGGGACGACCGGTGCGGCTCGTCGGCGCGGACCAGGCGCGGGGGATCGGCGGGTGGTTCGCGATCTCGGAGCCGGTGCGCGGCGGCCGGGGCGACGGCAACCACGCGCTGCTCGAGACGCTCGCGGCGTGGTCGCTCAACGGCCTGATGCTCGGGACGCTCCACCTCGCCGCGTGGCGCGTCCTGGCGCGGCGCCGGCGGCTTGCTCCCGCGTGGATGCCGCTCGGCGCCGCGGCGGCGGTGGCGGCGGCGGGGTACGGGATCTTCTGGCTCTATTTCCTGCACGCGCTGGCCGGCGTCATCGCCTCGTGGGGCCTGCTCGTCCTGGCGGCGGGCCTCGTCCTGCGGCGCGAGCCAGGCGGCGGGCCAGCCGCGGATCCCGCGGCGTGGGCCGACACGCTCACGGTGGCGAAACTCGCGATCGCCGTCGGCGCGTTTCATCTCGGGCTGCTCCACCTTTTTCCCACGCCACACGACTTCTACACGCTCGCGGCGAACCGGTTTCGCGAAGCGATGCCGTCGGACAACATGCTGCCGCATGGCATCGGCGAGCGGCTGTTCGCGGGCCAGCCGGCGAAGAGCGCCGCGGACGAATGGCGCTCGAGCGACCGGCCCCCGCTGCAGACGGGGTGGCAGTTGCTCACCTGGTCCGCGGGCAAGGTCCTCGAACTGGACCGCCGGACCGTCAGCGGCACCGCCGCCGTGTGGTTCCAGCTGCTCTGGATCGCGGCGGCTTACGGACTGCTGCGCACGTTCGCGCTGGAGCGCGCGCGCGCCGCCGGCTGGATCGCGGCCTGCGCGCTGGCCGGTTTTTTCCTGCAGAATACCACGTTCACGTGGCCGAAGCTGGCCGCCGGGGCGTTTGCGAGCGGCGCGTTCGCCCTGCTGATCTTCCCGCCCGCCGCGATGACGCCGCGGGCGCGCGGCACCTGGGCGGGGCTGTTCGCCGTGCTGGGCTGGCTGGCCCACGGCGGCGTGGCCTTCTCGTACCTCGCCTTGCTGCCGCTGCTGGCGGTCCGGGCCTGGCGGGGCGAATGGCGCGCCTGGCTGCCGGGCGCGGCGGTCTGCGCGGCATGCATGCTGCCCTGGCTCGCGTATCAGAAACTTTACGACCCGCCGGGCAACATGCTGCTCAAGCTGCACCTCGCCGGCCAGGACCGGCAGGACGAACGCGGCCTCGTTGCAACCCTGCGCGACAACTACGCGCGACTCGGCGCCGGCGAGGCGTGGAGGAACAAGCTCTCGAATCTCCACATGCAGGTGTACGGACACTACCGGTTCCTGCTCGACACCTCCGCGGAGACGAAAGTCGACCGCCGCAACCAGGAGTTCTTCCACGCCGGCCGCGCGCTCACCTGGTGGCCGTTCCTCGCCCTGCTGGCCGGCGTGGTCGCGGGGCGGCGCGCACGGGGGCCGGCACGGGACCTGGGCATCTACGCGCTCTGGCTGCTGCTCACCGTGCTCGTCTGGTGCCTGCTGCTTTTCGGCTTCAACCAGGCGGTCATCCACCACGGATCCTATGCCCTGATGCTGGGATGGTTCGTGCTGTTTTCGGTCGTGCTCGACCGCGCGGGCCGCGGCTGGATCGCGGTGGTGGCGGGATTGCAGACGGTAACGCTGGCAACCACCTGGGCCGTGGCAAACCCGGTCGTGTCCGGTCCGCCCGCCGGAATGTTTTTCGTCCTGGCGACCGGAGCCGTGCTCGCCTTCTACATCGGACGCGCCGCCCACACGGCCGCGTCGGAGCCGCAGCCGCCGCCCGGGCCCCGCTTCTGGACCCCGTTCATCGCCGTGCTCCGCCCGTGGTGGGAGCGGCCCCGGCTGAACGGCTGGGTGCTGCTCGGGCTGGCGGGCGCGCTCGCGCTGCGCAAGCCGCACGCGCTGCTCACGCCGCAGCTCTGGGCGGAGGACGGCAGCATCTTCCTCGTGCAGGCCGACACGCTGGGTCTCCGGGCGTTCGTGACGCCGTACATGGGCTACCTGCACACGGTGCCACGGCTCATCGCGGCGATCACCCGGACGGGGCTCGATCCGGCGTGGTGGCCGGCGTGCTACAACGGGGTCTCCTTTGTCCTCTGGGTCGCGGTGCTCGCGCGATTTCTCACGCCCCGCTTCGCGCATCTGCCGGCGCGCCCCGGGATGATCCTGGCCTTCGTCGCGGTGGCATATCCGGCGGAAATCTTCTTCAACGTCACCAACCTGCAATGGCTCACGGCGTTCTACCTCCTCCAGCAGGTGTTCGCCGCCGCGCCGACCACGCGATGGCAGCGTGCAAGCGACGCGGCCGGCCTCGCCGTCGTGGCGCTGACCGGCCCGTTCGCGATCGCGTTCCTGCCGCTGTTCGCCTGGCGAGCCTGGCGCGAACGCCGGCCGGACACGTGCCTCGCGCTGGCCGTGGTGCTCGGAGGCGCGGCAGTCCAGGCCTGGTTCGTCGTCCGCACCGGCCCGCGCTTCGAGCACCAGGACGCGGCGTTCGCACTGCTGCCCTTCCTCGAGATCTTCGCGCGCCGCCTGGTCGTGTGGCCGCTGCTCGGCCGTGAAGCGGCCCTGGCGATTCCCGCCGCCGTGACGGCCGTGCTGGGCACCGGGCTGCTGCTGGCGCTTCTCGCGTGGGCGATGCGGCCGCACCCTCGCCGCGCGTTGCGAGTCCAGGTCATCGCAGCGTTCGCGCTCATCGCGCTGGCCGGCATTTACCGGGCGCGGCCCGACACCTGGCCGGGGGACAACCTCGAGTTCTCCGACCGCTATTTCTACATCCCGCGCGTGCTGCTGGCCTGGCTGCTCGTCTGGGAGTGGGATGCCCGGCCGCGCTTCGTCGCGCTGCTGGCGCGCGCCGCCTGCCTCGTCGGCCTCGCGGCCAACCTGCCGCATTACGTGAGCCCTTCGCCGCGCGACTATGGCTGGTCCCGGCACGTCGAACCCCTCCGCCGCGGCGAACCCGCCCGCATCCCGATCCTGCCCGAGAACTGGATCCTCGAGCATCCGGGCCGGCCACGCTCCGATTGACTTGCCGCGCCGCCGCCCGGACAAGTGCCCCGCACTCATGACCGCCCCTGTCGTCCACTGGAAGATCGAGGAATGCGCCGTCTATTTCAACCGGCTGCACCTGCGCGGCTGGTGCCACTGTCCTGCACAGGCCATCGTCCGGCTCGAGGCGCTGGTGCACGACTCGCTGCCCTACCCGCTGACGACGTACGGCCAGCCGAGCCCGGACATCGCCGACACGTTTGGCCCGCCCGCGGCCTCCGTGCGGTTCGACGAGTGGCTGCTGGCACCACCGGCGCTGCTGGGGCTGAACTTCTCGCTCCGCGCCTGGCTGGCCGACGGCAGCGCCATTGCGCTCGAGGATGCGCTGACCAATGCCGCGCACGGCGACCCCTACTACCAGAGCTGGGAGAACTTCATCGCTTACCTCGGACGGTTCGAGTCCGGCGCGGTGCTCGAACTCGGCTCGCGTGCGCGGTCGGCGATCACGCGCCGGCACCGCATCCCGGGCCGGCTCGAGTACGTCGGCCTCGACATCCTGGCCGGGCCCAACGTCGACGTCGTGGGCGATGCGCACGAACTCGGCCGGCTGTTTCCCGACCGGCGGTTCGTCGCGGTGTTCTCCACCTCGGTCTTCGAGCACCTCGCCATGCCCTGGAAGGTGGCGCTGGAGCTGAACCGCGTGCTGGAACCCGGCGGCATCGTCTACACCTCGACCCACCAGACCTGGCCGCCCCACGAGGAGCCGTGGGATTTCTGGCGGTTCTCCCGGCACTCCTGGCGCACGTTGTTCAACACCGCCACCGGGTTCGAGGTGATCGAGGCCGTGGAGGGTGAACCGGCGCGGGTGCACGCCTGCCGGACTTCGCCGGTGACGCGGGAGATGCCCGACAGCCTGTGCTGGCTGGGCTCGGCGGCGTTGGTGCGCAAGACGCACGACACGCAGCTCGCCTGGCCGGTGCCACTCGACGTCGCCGCGGGCGCCATGTACCCCGCGGGCGAACTGTCGGCGCCGCCGACCGAGGACCGGCCGTGAACACGATGTCGCCGCGCGCCGGGCGGGCCGCCCGCCACCCATGAACGGCGCTCGTCCGGACGCCGGGCAGCTTCCGCCGTCCGCGAGGCATTTCCGCCACCTCGCGTGGCTCGTCGTCGCCTGCGCGATGCTGCTCGCGCTGCGCAAACCCTGGGCGTTGCACACCCCGCAGCTCTGGGCGGAGGACGGCAGCATTTTCCTGACCCAGGACGAGCAGATGGGGTTGCGCGCCTGGTGGGAGCCCTACAACGGCTACCTCCACCTCCTGCCCCGGCTCATCGCGTGGACGGCGAGCCGCGTGGCGGACGTCGCCTGGTGGCCGGCGATCTACAACGGCCTCGCCTTTGCGATCAACGTGGCGCTTTTCGCGCGGCTCGCCTCGCCGCGGGTGCGGCTGCCGGCCAAGCCGGGCCTCCTGCTCGCGTTCGTGCTCGTCGTCGGCACCGGCGAGGTGCTGATCAACGTCACGAACCTCCAATGGGTCACGGCGTTCTTCCTGCTGCTGCAGGTATTCACGTCGCGGCCCGAGACGTGGGGACAGCGGGCCGGCGACCTCTTGATCCTGGCCGTGGTGGGGCTGAATGGACCCTTCGCGCTGCTCATCTGCCCGCTGCTCGCCTGGCGGGCGGCGCGCGAACGCCACGCGGACAACGTCGCCGCGCTCGTCGTCCTGGCGGCGTGTGCGGCGGTGCAGGGGTGGCTGGTCACGCGGAGCGGCACGACCCTGGCGCTCCACGAAGGCGCGGAGCCGTTTCGCGCCTGGCACGCGCTGAGCGTGGTGGGAGTGCGCCTGGTGTCCTGGCCGGTGCTGGGACCGGCGGTGGTGAAGGCCACGCCGCTCTGGCTGCATGGCGGGGTCGCGCTCGCGGTCCTCGGACCGCTGCTGCTCCGGGCGTTCCGTCCGGATCCACGCCGGGAGGTGCGCGCGCCGCTGGCCGCGGCGCTGATCCTCATCACGGCGGCGTGCGTGTACCGGGCGCGCGCCGACACCTGGAACGCCGACGGGCTGGTCAACGGCGACCGCTACTTTTACCTCCCACGCGTGCTGTTCGCCTGGCTGGTGGTGCTCGAGTGGAACGCGCGGCCGCGGGCCGTGGCCTGGACCGCGCGGCTGCTGTGCGTGGCCGGCGTGCTCACCCATCTGCCGTATTTCATGCTGCCGGCGCCACCCGACTACCAGTGGGCGCGCCACTGCGATCCGATCCGGCGCGGGGAACCTGCCAACATCTACACGCTGCCGGAGGGCTGGTGGATCGAATATCCGGGCCGCCCGCCGGAGAAGCGCTGAGCCGGTGAAAATGGCCGCACGGGAAGGTGGAGCGGCTT
>CALFZM010000327.1 GCA_937952235.1 uncultured Opitutia bacterium
CTGTATATCCTGTCTAAGAAAGCCTGGCCGCTGAGCTGGAGCGCGCGGGTGAAGGGGGAGACAGGATGAACAGGATTTACAGGATGGAGGAGCCGCGGAGCGGAAGAAGGAGCCTGCTGGGGGAAGAGAGGAGGCGCGTCCGAAGTGAGCCATCCTGACCATCCTGTATATCCTGTCTAAGAAAGCCTGGCCGCTGAGCTGGAGCGCGCGGGTGAAGGAGGGAGACAGGATGAACAGGATTTACAGGATAGAGGAGCCGCGGAGCGGAAGAAGGAGCCTGCTGGGGAGGGGAAAGGAGGCGCCGGGGCGCACCCTCCTGTCCATCTTGTCCTGATGGCAACCGGATCGTGGCCTCGCTCCGAATCGCAGCGCCTCTACTTCGGCCCGAACAGCGCGTCTTCGACTTCCTTCGCCGCGAACATCCGCGCGGCGTCGTGGTCGATGCCCGGTGATTCCACTTTGCGCCAGTTGAAGGTCCAACCGCGTTCCGCGGCGAGATTCCGCGCCAGCTCGAAACCGACCTGATTTCGGCCGTACCGGTGCGGCCCCTGCCTCATCGCCGCCTCGCTGGCGTCAAAGCGTTTCTTCGGGGTGACGTCTCCGGTTCCCAGATACAGCGTCAGCGGCGCGGCGAAGTAGCGTTGCAGCATCGCCTCGTCGCTCAGCTCCGGCGGCAGTCCGCCAAGGCCGAAGCCGAAGGGATGGTCGCGACTGGGAAAGAGGAGCGACCCGGCGTTGCCCGCCACGATCCGCCGCGCCTCGCCCGGGAGATAGGCGGCGAGCCGGACCAGAAACTGCGCGCCGGCCGAGTGGCCAATGAGATAGTACGGCAGGTTGGGTTTGCTCTCGCGGGAGCGCATGGCGGCGACGATGGCCGGCACCACCTGGAATTGCCATTCGGACGCCGGCCGCGCGCGGCCCGCGGCGTCGATGAGGCCGCCCTTTTGGTACCACTCGTCGGGAAAGCGGGCTTCGTCGAGCAGCGGTGCGACGACGAGCGCGCCGAAACGCTCCGCCATGGGGATCGCCTGGTCGCGATAGACGTCGGCATTGCGGACGATCCCGTGAAACACCACCAGCAGCGGCCCATCCTTGTAATGAGCGGGCTTGTACGTGAAGAGCGTGAGCGGGGCGTCGAGGTAAGGGACGTCGATCCGGCTACGGCCGGAGGCAACCGGTTCGGCGGCACTGGGCACCGTGACGAAGGCCAGGGCCACGAGCACGTGGAGCGAAGAGCGCATGCCCGGGAGGCTGGCGTCGCGGGCCACCCGCAGCAAGCGCCGGTACCCTCGATCACCTGCCCCGAGCGCGGCGCACCGCGTCCCACCCATTGGCGCGGCATCCCCGGGAAGCGGCACTCTTGTTCAAGGTCGAAGCTGCACGCGCGCGAGGTAGATCGCCGACTTGCCCTCGTGGCTCGCGTAGTAGCTGACCCAGAGCTGGCCCTCGTGCCAGACGAGGCCGGCGTAGCTCGTGTCGCCGCCGCTCGGGAGCGTGGCGAGGGGCTCGATCCGGCCGTCGGCGGCCAGCCGGCCCACCAGCGTCGTGGCCCCGCTCTGGGCACCCGGCGGCGGCGTGGTGTGATCCCGTGTGCTCAGGAGCCAGCGGCCGTCGGGGCCTGCGATGAAGTTGGGCCCGCCAAACCGGTGCTGGGTTGGACGCCACGACCACGTCGTGTAAGGCGGACGCGCGATGCCGAACCAGCCCAGACGATCCCCCGCCTCGCGACGCACCATGATCGTCATCTCGCCGTCCGGGCGGAACCGCACCGTCGCTTCGTTGGGCCGGCCGCCGACGTCCAGTGCGGCGACCCGGGTCCAGCCCAGGCCGTCCCGGCTCGAATACAGCGTCGCCTGCCACTCCTCCGCCAGGAAGCCGCCGCCCAGGCCGGCGGTGCTGTCGTAGGCGACGCCGTACGCGACGTCGCCCTGCCAGGTCACGCGCCAGAGCCACTCACCGTCGCGGAGCACGCGGCGCGGTTCCGTCCAGCTCCGGCCGTCCCGGGAGAACAACACCCGCGACTGCCGGCTCTTCAGCACCTTCGTGCCGAGGTAGACCGAACCGCCGCAGACGATCATCAGCCGGCCGTCCGGTGTGACGGAAAATTTGGGATCCCGCAGGTCGACCTCCCGCTCGGTGAGCCGTGCGGCGGAGGTCCAGGAGACACCGTCGGCCGACTCCAGCACGCGGATCGCCCCGTCGCCGCCCACGTGCCCCTCGGCCTCGCGAAACGTGCACCACCAGCGGTCGTGCCAGCGGATCAGGTCGGTGAAGGCGTTGTGTTCGCCGCGATCCCAGATCTTGCGCACGTCGGCGACCTGCGCCGGAGCCGCGTTGGCGGGCGGCGGGAGAGGAAGGATGGCGCACAGCGCGAGGACGACGAGTGCGGCGCGGCGGGTGGGGAGGGCGCGGGGCATGGGGTGATTCATGGTTGAAGGCGCCACGGTGCAAGGTCGCAGGAAGGCTCAGCGCGCGCCGGCCCGTGCAGCGATTTCCCGGTGCTGTTTCATCCGCGGCGCGAACCACGCCTCGAGTTTTCCTCTCAGCTCCTCGAACACGGCCTGCTGGCGAGGATCGGCGGACAGGTCGTTGAGCTCGTGCGGATCGGTCTCGAGGTCGAAGAGCTGCCAGCGCGGCAGGTGCGAGTAGTAGATCAGTTTCCAGCGCTCGGTGCGGACCATGCGCTGGATCGGGAGCTCGCCGGGATGATCCTGCCGGTGCCAGTAGGCGTAGGTTTCCGGATGGATTTCCCGCGCCAGCCCGCGAAGCACGGGGGCGAAGCTGCGCCCCTCGACGGTGGCGGGAATCGCGATTCCGGCGAGGTCGCAGAACGTCGGGAACAGGTCGCGCAGGTAGACCTGGGCGGCGAAGCGCCGATTCTCGGGGATGCCGGGCCCGGCGACGATCAGCGGCACGCCGATCGTGTGCTCGTACATGTTCTGCTTGCCCATCAGGCCATGCGAGCCGAGCGCGAGGCCGTGATCCGACGTGAAGACGACGAGCGTGTTTCGATCCTGCCCGAGGGCGCGCAGCGTCGCCAGCAGCCGGCCGACCTGCGCATCGACGTGCGACACCACCGCGTAATAGGCGGCGATCTCGGCCTTCACCTCCAGGGGATCGCGCGGCACCGGCAGCAGCCGTTCGTCGCGCTGCCCGAGGTTGCCGTGATCGAAGGGATGCTCGCGCAGGAAATTCGGCGGCAGCGGCATCGCCGCCGGGTCGTACGTTTTCTCGTAGCCAGGCGGCAGGTGGAGCGGATCGTGCGGCCCGGTGAAATTCACGTGGAGGAAGAACGGCCGGTCGCGCGGTCGTTCGAGCCAGGCGACCGCGCCATCGGCGATGTGGCGGTCCGTCAGCGGCGTGAGGCCCACGCCCTTCTCGAGCTGGGGCTTGCCGTCGTTGGTCTTGAAGGTCCAGCCGACGTACCCGGTCGCCGGCCGCCCGTTATGGGCTTGCGGATACGTGAGCGGCGTGGATTCGCGCGGGGAGCCGCTGCCGGACGAGAACAGCCCCGACGTCTCTTCGTACCCGCGGGTGCGGGGCGTGCCGTCGTTCATCCACTTGCCCGAATATCCGGTGCGGTAGCCGGCGGCGCGGAATGTGTCCGCCAGCCGCGCCAGCTTCGGGTCGATCGCGCGGCCGAACGGGGGCACGAGGTTGGTGAAACCCGACGTGCCGGTGAGGATCTCCCCCCGGCTCGGCACGCAGTGCGGGATCGCGACGATCGCCCGGGTGAAACTCGAGCCCGCCGCAACCAGCGCGTCCAGGTGCGGCGTCTGGAGGTAGGGGTTGCCCAGCGCGCGAATCGTGTCGGGCCGCTGGTCGTCGGTCACGATCAGCAGGACGTTCGGCGGCCGCGGCGCCGCCGCGGCGGCGAAGGCGGGCACGAAAAGGGCGAGGCACAGGCCGGAGAAAAGGGCGCGATTACAGGTTGGCATGAGGAAAGTTCGCCCGGGCGGGAAATTGCTCACCGGGCCGCGGCGTGAAGGGCGAGGCGCGGCGCGAACCAGGCGTCGAGCTTCGCCTCGAGCGCCCGCCGCACCGGTCCATGCTCCGCGCTGCCGGAGAAATCCCGCAGCTCGAACGGATCGTTCTCGAGGTCGAAGAGCTGCTGGCGGCCGAGATGGGAGTAGTGGATCAGTTTCCAGTGGGGCGTGCGCACCATCCGCTGGAGCGGAAACGGTCCGCTCACCGCGCTGCCGTGGAAGTTCGCGTAGAGTTCCTCGTGCACCTCGGCGGCGAGGCCGGCCAGGACGGGTGCGAGGCTGCGGCCCTCGACTGTCGGCGGGATCGCGATCCCGGCCAGCTCGCAGACGGTGGGAAACAGGTCGCGCAGGTAGGCCTGCGCGGGGAAACGGGCGCCCGCGGGAACGCCCGGGCCGGCGAGGATCAGCGGCACGCCGATGGCGTGTTCGTACATGTTCTGGTACCCTCGAATCCCGTGGCGGCCGACGCCGGCGCCGTTGTCGGTGTTGTAGATCACGAGGGTGTTGGCGGCCTGGCCGCTTTCTTCCAGCGCGGCGAGGATGCGCCCCACCTGGTGATCGAGGTGCGAGACGACGGCATGGAGATCCGCCAGTTCCTGTTTCACGTCGTCGACGGCCAGCGGCGTCGGCAGCAGCTTTTCGTCGCGCCCGCCCGCGTTGCCCCAGTCGAACGGATGACGCGGCAGGAAGTTCGGCGGCAGCGGCATCGCTCGCGGGTCGTATTTGTCCTCGAAACCGGGCGCGGGCAGCAGAGGGTCGTGGCAGCCGGCGAAATTGACGTGGAGAAAGAAGGGCGTCTCGCCCCGGCTTCGCAGCAGGGCGATCGTGCCGTCCGCGATGTGACGATCGGTCTCCGGGGTGAGGCCGACGCCCTTCTCCGGCTCCGGCGTGCCGTCGGCGGACTTGAAGGTGAACCCCTGGAAGCCCGTCGCCGGCCGCCCGTTGCGCATCGTGGGATAGGTCGCCGGCCGTCCACCGGCACCGCCGGCGGAAAGCAGCGCGCGGTGCTCGTCGTAGCCGCGCGCCGCGGGGGTGCCGTCGGTATGCCACTTTCCGGTGTAGCCCGTGCGGTATCCGGCCTGACGCATCACCTGCGCCCACAGGGGCAGCGTCGGATCGAGCCCGCGGCCGAACGGGCTCGAGCGGTTGGTGAAGCCCGACGTCCCGGACATGATCTCCGCCCGGCTCGGGACGCACAGGGGATTCGCCGTGATCGCGCGCGTGAACACGCTCCCGCGATGCACAAGGCGGTCGAGCGCGGGCGTCTCGATCGCGGTGCCGCCGAGGGCGCGGATTGTGTCGGGCGGCTGGTTGTCGCTCACCAGCAGGAGGACGTTCGGCGGCCGCGCCACGCTGGCCGAGAAGGGCAGCACCGCCCAGGCCGCCCACCGCAGCAGCCTCCGGACCGCACGCAGGCGGCAGGCGGAGGGGCGGCGGACGAATGAAGACATCGCGTGAGCCCGGTCGCGGCGGCGAACCGGCGGCCGGGAATGTCGGGCGGCCCCTCCGGCATTTCAACGGGGAAACCCTCCGGCGCCCCGAAAGTGCCACGGCCCGCGGCTGGAGCCGGGCGCGGATGTGGCGGCAATGGAGGCAAGGCCGGGGTCGACTCGGCGACGAAACCGGTCATCACGTTTCCCTGGCGCGCCTCCCGCGCGCCCCGGGCCAGGCAGCCTTCCCCATGCGCAACATCCCGCTCCTCCTCGCCGCCGTGCTCGCGGCCGCCGCTCCTGCCGTCTCCCTCCCTGCCGCCGACCGCCGGGCGGTCCCGGGCGGCGAGGCGTATCCGCTGGAACGCTACTTCGGCGATCTCGCGCGGCGCGAATGGGAAAGGCGGGCGGCGCAGCTCGCGCGGATCAACACCGCGGACGAGGTCCGTGAGCGGGCGGCGTTCGTCCGCGCCGAGTTCCTCCGGGCGATCGGCGGACTGCCGGCGGAGAAGGCCCCGCTCAACGCGCGCGTCACCGGCGTGCTCGAGCGTCCGGGCTACCGGATCGAGAAGGTGATCTACGAGAGCCTTCCCGGCTGCTTCGTCACCGCCAACCTCTACGTGCCCACGACCGGCGCGGGCCCGTTTCCCGCGGTGCTCGGCACCGCCGGCCACGCGATGCCGGAGGGCAAGGCCTCGCCGGTCTACCAGTCGGCGTTCATCGGGCTGGCCATGCGCGGCTACGTCGTGCTCGCGTTCGATCCGCCGGCGCAGGGCGAGCGGTGGGAGCTCCGGGATCCCGCCACCGGCGAGATGAAGTCGCTCGGGCACATCAGCCCCGGGCTGCAGTGCCTGCTCACCGGCGACACCAGCGCGCGCTACTTCATGTGGGACGGGATCCGCGGGCTCGACTACCTGCTCACGCGGCGCGAGGTCGATCCGCGGAAGATCGGCGTGGCCGGCAATTCCGGCGGCGGCACGCAGTCGGCGTTCCTCGGCATCTGCGAGCCGCGCCTCGCGGCCGTCGCCTCGTCGTGCTACTGGACCGACTGGCCGCACCAGTGGTTCGCGGGCGGCCCGCAGGACTCGGAGCAGATCCTGCCCGGGTGGATCCGGGCCGGACTCGACTTCTCCGACCTCGCCCTCGCGTTTGCGCCCAAGCCGATCCTCATGCTCACCGCGACGAAGGATTCGTTCCCGGTCGAGGGGGCGCGCGTCGCCCACGCCGAGGCGCGCCGGCTGTTCGGGCTGCTGGGCGCGGAGCAGCAGATGGGTTACTTCGAGTACAATGACGGCCACGCCTGGTCGAAGCCGCGCCGCGAGGCCACCACGGCCTGGTTCGACCGCTGGCTCGCCGGGCGGAGCGATGTCGTGAACGAGCCCGCGCACACGCCCGAGCCGCTACGGACGCTGCACTGCACCGACACCGGCCACGTGGTGACCGCGCTCAACTCGAAGACGGTGCAGCAGCTCAACCAGGAGCGGGCGGAGAAATTTCACGCCGCGCGCACGCTGCCGAAGAGGTCGGACGCCGCCCAGGCGCGCGCGACGATCGCCCGCCGGCTCGCCCTCGCGGAGACGCGCGCCGCGCCCGCGGCCACGGGGCGCGGCCGCGCGGACGGCGCCGGTTTTTCCAGCGAGGCGTTCACCCTCGTGCCCGAGCCGGGCATCGAGCTGAGCGTCCAGGTCTTCACGCCCGCCGGTAGCGGCGGCCGGCGGCCCGCGGTCATCGTGCTGCGCGATCAGCCCGGTGCGGTCGACCCCGCGGCGGATGCCGACGTGGCGGGCTGGCTCAAGGCCGGGCATGGCGTCGTCGTCGCTCCGTGGCGCGGCGCGCTCCCGCCGGCGGCGGAGAAACGGCCCTCCTACTACACGCTCGCCTACCGCACCGCGATGCGCGCGATCCTGCTCGGGCGCACGATCACGGGCATGCGCGTGCAGGACGCGCTCGCGGTGTTCGACTTCGTCCGGGCTCAGCCCTGGGTGGCGCCCGACCGGATCTCGCTGGTCGGCCGCGGCAACCCCGGCGTGGTGGCGCTCTACGTCGCCGCGCTCGAGCCGCGACTCGCGCGGGTGCTGGCGAGCGGCAGCGTGCTGTCCTACCTCGACCTCGTGCGCACGCCGCAACTGCCGGAGGGTTTCGTCGACCTCGTCGTGCCGGGCGTGCTGCAGGATCTCGACCTGCCCGACCTCGCCGCGCGCGCGGGGCGCGGTCGCGTGGTGCTGCTGGATCCGGTCACCGTCGACGGCCGGCCGGCCGCGGCCGACGCGGCGGCCGCGCTCTACGGCGCGCAGGCGAAGGTGGTGTTCGGGGGTGGAGCGGTGGCCGCGCTCGCGGCGAAGTAGCGGTGCCAGTTCCATCCCGCGTGCCATGCCCGCCATCGCGGCCCGACGACGGACGGAGTCTTCCCTTCGCTTCGCCCTCGGGCTCATGCTGGTCGGGGTCGGAGCGCTGCCGGTGCGCGCGCAGCCGCTCGCGGCGCCCACCGCGGCAGACGAGGCGTTGCTGTTCACTCCCCCGGGTTTCGAGCGCGAGGGCCGGCCGGTGTGGGCCGATCCCGCCGCGAGCCCGCTCCTGCGCATCGTCGTGCGCGACGCGGCGACCGGCCAGGTCACGCCCTGCCGCATCAATGTCGTCGGTCCCGACGGCAACTTCTACCAGCCCCCGCGCAACCGGCTCTCGCTCTACGCGCTGACCGGCACCTGGCCGATGCCCGGCAGCAAGGGCAACCGCGCGGGCAAGGCGCCCTTCCGGTACGTGGGCCGGTTCTTCTATACCACCGGCGATGTCACGGTGCCGGTCCCCGCCGGCGCGGTGCGGATCGAGGTGTGGAAGGGGCTCGAGTACCGGCCGGAGACCGCCGCGGTGCAGGTCGGGGCGGCGGGGCCGCAGGCGGTCGAGGTCCGCCTCACGCGCACGGCACCGATGGCCGCCGCCGGATATTACGTCGGCGACTCGCATCTGCACCTGCCGCGCCAGACGGATGAGGACGACCAGGTCCTCTTCGACCTGCTCGAGGCCGAGGACCTAAGGTACGGGTTTGTGCTGGCGTACAACGAACCCGCGGGCCCGTACGCGGGGATCATGAGCACCCTTGACTATCCGCAGCGGGGCGTCGGTTCCCGCACGCATCGCTCGCGGGGACTCATTCACATTGTCTCCGGCCAGGAGTATCGCAGCACGACCTACGGCCACCTGAACCTCTACCAGCGCGACGAACTCGTCTTTCCGGGCCAGAGCCACAACGCCAACGACTGGCCCGTCTACGGCGAGGTGGGACGCGAGACGATGGCGCGCGGCGGCCATGCCTTCATGGCGCACGGCGGCTACGCGCAGGAGATTTGGGCCGGCGCCGCGCTCGGTGCGATCCACGCCGTCGAATTGCTCCAGTTCGGCGTCTACCGCGGGATCGAGCTCGAAGGTTGGTACAACATGCTCAACAGCGGCTATCGTTTCGCCGCGCAGGGCGCCTCGGACTACCCGCCGTGCCGCACGCTCGCTGATTGCCGGACCTACGCGCATGCCGCCGCCGCCCCCACGCCGTCGGAGTGGCTGGCGGCGGTCGCCGCGGGTCGCAGTTTCTTCACGACGGGTCCGTTGGTGCTGCTCGAGGTCGACGGCGAGAAGCCCGGCGCGCAACTCCACCAGGCCGGCGCCGGGCCGCATCGCGTGCGGGCGCGGGTGCGCGTGCGCTGCGAGGTGACGCCCGTCACGGATGTCGATCTGATCGTGAACGGCCGGGTCGTCGCCAACCGCCGGTTGACGCGCGCCGAAGGGCAGGGGAGCTGGATCGAACTGGACCACGAGCTCGCGTTGACCGAGTCGAGCTGGATCGCCGCCCGGGCCTACTCGAACGCCCCGATCAAGCAGCCGGATGCCGAGGCGCACACCAATCCGGTTTTCGTCTACCTCGACAACCGGGCGCCCTTCCAGCGCGCGGCGCTCGACGCGTGGGTCGCGCGGATCGACCAGCAGATCGCGCTCCATACCAAGCGGGTGTTCGCCGAACGGGCGAAGGTGCTGGCGTACTTCCAGCGCGCCCGCGACGTGCTCCTCAAGATCCGGGAGCAGGGCGGACTCGCCGCCGATGCCGATCCGGCGAAGCTCGCTGCAGCGCCGTCGGGCGCGGCACCCGGACTGCGCGACCTCGCGGCCGACGGCAGCCTCGCTCACCCGACCGAGGCGGAGCTGAAACAGTTTCTCCAGCCCGTGCCGGCCACGGTGCCCTCCGACTTGCTCAAGACCTTCGAGACCGCGCCGGGCTTCCGCATGGAACTCGTCGCCGCCGAACCGCTCGTGCACGACCCGATCGTGGCGGCCTTCGACGAGGACGGCGCGCTCTACGTCGCGGAGATGACCGACTACCCGTACAACACCAACCAGGCGGTGCGCGTAGCCTGGCAGGAGAGGCGGCCGCCGAGCGACGGCCGGCCACGCGGCGCGATCCGGCGGCTGCGCGACACCGATGGGGACGGTCGCTTCGATGAGAGCGTCGTGTTCGCCGACGGCCTGCTCTGGGCGGGCGGCATCCAGCCGTGGAAGGGAGGCGTGTTCGTCGCCTCCACGCCCGACATCTGGTACCTGAAGGATACCGACGGCGACGGGAAGGCGGACCTCCGCGAGAAGGTCTTCACCGGCTTCGGCATCGAGAATCAGCAGGGGATGGTGAACAGCCTGATCATGGGGCTCGATCACCGCATCTACGGCTCTTCGTCCGTGAACGGCGGCGAAATCCGACCGGCCCGTGATCCCGCGGCGCCGGCGGTTTCGGTGCGGGGCCGCGATTTCCGGTTCGATCCGGTCACGCTGCGCTTCGAGCCGCAGGCGGGCACGCGGCAGTTCGGCATGGCGTTTGACGACTGGGGCAACCGCTTCCTCTGCAGCCAGTCGGAGCCGGCCGTCCACGCTGTGCTCCCGCTGCAGTACCTCGAGCGCAATCCGCACTTCGTCCCTCCCGCCTCGCTGCACCGCACCACGCCGCTGCCCACGCCGATCCATCGCATCAGCCCGGTTGAGCGCTGGCGGCACCTGCGCAGCAGCCGGCGCGTGGCGGAGAACGTGCGCGCCGCGGACGGCGCCGGCGTGAGCCATCACGTCTTTGATGCCGGCGCCGGGCTCACCGTGTACCGCGGTGGTGCCTATCCGAAGGAGCATTACGGCAATCTCTTCATCGGCGACAGCGTGAACAACCTCGTGCACCGCCGGGTGCCGGTGCCGGACGGCGGCACGTTTCGCACCGAGCGGGCCGACGCGAACACCGAGTTCGTGCGTTCCTCCGACATCTGGTTCCGGCCGGTGAACCTCGTGAACGCCCCCGACGGTACGCTGCTCTGCCTCGACATGGCGCGGGAGCATTCGGAAACGATCAACATCCCGGCCGACGTCGAGAAACACCTGGACCTCACGAGCGGCAGCGACCGCGGACGCATCTTTCGGATCGCCCCGGCGGGCTTCCAGGTTCCGCCCGGGCCGCGCCTCAGCCGAGCCGGCGCGGGCGAACTCGTCGCCGCCCTCGAGAGTCCACACGGGTGGTGGCGCGACACCGCGCACCGGCTGCTCTTCGAACGCCAGGACAAGACCGCGGTTCCTGCGCTGGTGAAGCTCGCCGCCGGCAGCGCCTCGCCCCAGGCCCGGGTGCACGCGCTGTGGTCGTTGCGCGGTCTGGACGCGTTGGACGACGAGACGATCGCCCGCGGGCTCGCCGATCCCCACCCCGGGGTGCGCTTGAACGCCCTGCGCCTCGCCGAGTCGCGGCTCGATGCCTCGCTGGAACTGCGGGAGCGCGCGCGGGCGCTGGTCGGCGATCCCGACCCGCATGTGCGCCTCCAGCTGGCATTCACCGTCGGCGAGACACAGGCGTGGAACCAGGCGGAGTTGCTGAGCCGGATCGTGGCGGAAGGCGCGGATGATCCCTGGCTGCGCTCCGCGGTGTTGAGTTCGGCGGCGGCCTGCGCCAGCGAGTTGCTGGCGCGGGTGACTGCAGCGGAGCCGTGGCACGGGAAGGCGGCCGGGGCAGATTTCCTGCGGCAACTGACGATCATGATCGGGGCGCAGAACCGTCCGGCCGCCGTGACTCGCGCCGTGGCGGTGCTGGCTGGCCTGCCGGAACCGGAGGTGGCGCTGCCCCTCGTGGGGGCGTTGGGCGAGGGCCTGGCGCGTTCCGGCACGACCCTGGCCAAGGCGGATCGAGCGGGGCGGCTGCAGCCCGTGCTGGCGCGGGCGCAGGCGCTCGCCGCCGACGGCACGCGGGCGGATCCGTTGCGACGCGCGGCGATCGAGGTCCTCGCGCAGCGGTCGTACGCGCAGGCGGCGCCGACGCTGCTCGCGTTGATTTCTCCGGCCCAGTCGCCGGCCCTGCAACTTGCGGCGATCGCCACGGTCGGGCGGTTTCGCCAGCCTGAGGTGGGACCGGCGCTCCTGGAACGCTTCGCGGGCCTAGGTCCGGCCGGCCGCAAGGCGGTGCTCGAGGCGGTGCTGACGCGGGCGGAGCGCATCAACGCACTTTGGCCGGCCATCGAGCGCGGGGTGGTGCGGCCGCAGGAACTGTCGGCCACCCAGCTCGCCGCGCTGCGCCGGCACGCGGATGAGTCCACGCGCCGGCGGGCGGAGCAACTGCTCGGAGCCGCCGGCACGACGGCGCGGGCGCAGGTTTACCGCGACTTCCTGCCGGCGCTGCAGCTGGCGGGAGTCTCCGCCCGGGGCCAGGCGCACTTCGAGGCCCGCTGCGCGGCGTGCCACCGATATGCGGGAAAAGGATACGCGTTCGGGCCCGACCTCGACGGCGTGCGCTCCGGTGGATTGGAGAAGCTGCTCACGAGCATCGTCGATCCGAACCGTGACGTGTCCGCGGCCTACTACCTTTGCCAGGTCGAAACCCGCGACGGGGAAAACTTCGGCGGCCTGCTGAAGGCCGAAACCGCGACGACCGTGACGCTCCTGCAGCCGGGCGGCGTGGAAAAGACCGTGGCGCGGTCCGCGCTCGCGAGCCTGAAATTCCAGGCCCAGTCGCTGATGCCCGAGGGAATCGAGGCGGGTTGGAGCGCGCAGGACATGGCGGACCTGCTGGCCTATCTGAACCCACCTGCGCCGGGCGATCGCCTTTGAACTCGGGGAGATGGCCCACGGAACACAGCATACACGGAACCGCACCATCTTCCGTTTGGAGCAGATTCAATAATTCTGCAGCCCAAACCTAAACACCAAGTCGCAAAGTAGCGCGAAGTTTTGCCACGTTTTCCTTCGCGAGTCTTTGCTCTCCTTCGCGTCTTTGCGTTTCGGATCCCGCCCTGATCGGCTACGATTTCGCTCAAGGCGCTCGAGTCCGTGTGCTCCGTGGGCCAACGGATCAAGTGGTTTGAGTATCGCGGGTACGTAGAATGGGTTGGAGTCCGCGGGAGGTCGCCTGCAGGGTGGTCGCCTCTCTCCAACTGCCGATGAACTCACCCCGTATCGTCGCCTCGAGCGCGCGGCCCCTGAGCCGTCGCCGCTTTCTCACCCAGACCGCAGCCGTCGCCGGCGTCCTGGGCTTTCCCGCGTTGCTGCGCAGCGCCTCGCCCAACTCGATGCTGCAGGTCGCGTGCGTCGGAGTCGGCGGCCGCGGCGGCATTGGCATGCGCAGCGTCGCCACCCATCCGAAGGTGAAGATCGTGACGCTGTGCGACGTGGACGAGCGGTCGCTCACCGCGGCAGCCAAGCTTTTCCCCGACGCCGCGCGCCTGCAGGACTGGCGTGAGCTGCTGGGTCGCCGCGCCGGGAAGATCGACGCGGTCACGGTCGGAATCGCGGATCACATGCACGCGTCGGTCGCACTCACCGCGATCCGGGCGAAGAAGCATGTCTATCTCGAGAAACCGATGGCGCTGACCGTGCATGAGTGCCGGGTGCTCGCTCAGGAGGCCGCGCGGACCGGAGTCGTCACCCAGCTCGGCAACCAGGGCCGTTCCAGCATCGAGAGCCGAATGACGGTCGCCCTGCTGCGCAGCGGGGCGATCGGGAAGATCCGGGAGGTGATCCTGTGGGAAAACAAGCCGCTCCCCTGGTGGCCGAAAAACCCCGAGCTCCGCGCGCAGGCCGATCCGATTCCACCGGGATTCAACTGGGATCACTGGCTCGGCGTGCGTGAGCCGCGGCCTTACCTGCAGCAGACCTACCACCCGAAGACCTGGCGGGCGTGGTTCGACTTCGGTGGCGGCGAGATGGGTGACATGGGTTGCCATCACTTCGACATCACGTTCGACGCGTTGAAGCTCACGGCGCCGCTGCGCGTGCGCCAGCTCGGCGGCGGCAGCCGCGGGCCGCTCTGGGGCGACAAGCGGGTTGTCGAGATGGTCTTTCCCGGCAGCGACGTGACCGCGGATTCGACCGTGAAGGTCACTTGGCACGACGGTGGCGTCGAACCGGATCGCAGCCGCATCCTGCTGCCCAAAGGCATCAC
The DNA here is from genome assembly GCA_937952235.1 of uncultured Opitutia bacterium. Lineage (GTDB taxonomy): Bacteria > Verrucomicrobiota > Verrucomicrobiia > Opitutales > Opitutaceae > ER46. Next base: position 13,851 of record CALFZM010000327.1, read on the forward strand.
GAAATTTCCGCTTTCAGCGAACTACTGGATCGGCGAGCGAGGCTCGATCTTCAAGATCTACGGCAGCGGACGGCCGTTCGTGCTGCCGGAGGAGAACTTCCCCCTCGAGAAGTACCCGCGCGACTTCAAGGGCCAGGATCATTTCCACGACTGGGTCGACGCCATCCTTGCCGGCCGCCGGTCGTGCGCGGACTTCGCGCACAGCGGGCCGCTGACGGAGTCGGTGCTCGTGGGCGCACTGGCGGATCGGTTTGCCGGCGAGTGGCTCGAGTGGGACCGGCCGGCGCTGCGCTTCAGGAATCACGCTGACGCCACGAAGCTGGTGCACCGGCCGTATCGCGACGGGTGGAGGATTCCGGGTCTCGGCTGAACAGGAGGAGCGTGCTGCACCGACTGCGAGTCGCGCTCCCCGCGCGGGATCACGACGCCCCGGGCTGATCTCCGGCGCGAAGAATTGCCAAGCTGGAGGTTGGTCGCCTTCGTCATTCCAACCCCATGAACCCCTTCCGTATCTGCGCCCTCGTGTGCGCGTCGCTTGTCGCTGTCGCACGCGTGGGCGCCGCTGAGTCTCCCTCCGGCAGCGCCGCGATCACCGGCCGCGTGCAGAACGCCGCCACCGGCCAATACCTCAACAACGCGCGGGTCACGATCAAGGGCACGGACCTCGTCGCGTTCACCGACGAGACCGGCAGCTACCGGCTCGGCGCCGTGCCGGCGGGCCCCGTCGTGCTGGAGGTGTTCTACACCGGCATGGCGCCGCAGCAGATCCCTCTGACGGTCACGGGCGGCACCGTCGAGCGCGACGTCGGCCTCTCCGGCGGCGCCCGTTATCGCAACGACGCCGAAGTGGTGAAACTCGAGTCGCTCGTGGTGTCATCGTCGCGCGAGATGGAGGGCGCCGCCATCGCGATCAACGAGCAACGCTTCGCGCCGAATGTCGTCAATGTGGTCTCCGCGGACGAATTCGGCGTGGTGCCCGACGGCAACATCGGCGAGTTCCTGAAGATGCTGCCGGGAATCACGATGGACTACCGCGGCGGCGACCCGCGTGAGATCTCGATGAACGGCGTGCCGTCCGGCTACGTGCCGGTCACGATCGGCGGCTTCAACCTGGCGTCGTCGGAAGTCTCCGGCACCGGCCGCAACGTGGAGCTCAACGCGGTTTCGATCAACAACCTCTCCCGCATCGAGGCCGTGTACTCGCCGACGCCCGAGTCGCCCGGCTCCGCGCTGGCCGGTTCGGTGAACCTGGTCCCGCGGAGCGCGTTCGAGCGCGCCCGCCCGGTGTTCAACGGCAGCGTCTACGTCGCCGCGCGCGACAGCACGATCGAGTGGGGGCGCACGCAGGGCCCGGCGAAGGAGCCGACGTACAAGATCCGGCCCGGCTTCGAGTTCTCCTGGGTCGTGCCGGTGAACAAGCGCTTTGGTTTCACGGTCTCGGCCGGCGCCTCCACGCAATACGTCGAAGGCCCGCTGCTGGGCCTGACCTGGCGCGGCTCCGGCGCCGCCACCAACGGCGGCACGCTGCCGGATACCACGCCCGACCGGCCCTACCTCACCGACTTCCGCGTGCGCATCGAATCGAAGATCGCGGACCGCTCCTCGTTCGCCTCCACCGTCGACTACAAGCTCGGGCCGGCGACCCGGGCGTCGTTCTCTTTCCAATACGGCACGTTCCACACCGACTTCAACCAGCGCACGCTCACCTTCATGGTGAACCGCGTGCTGGCGGGAAACTTCTCCACCCGCTTCACCCGCGGCTTCGCGGGCGCGGGCGAGGTGCGCCTCTCGAATTCGGGCAACCATCGCTACAGCCGGACGTTCATGCCCACCCTCACGCTGCGGCACGACGGGCCCGTGTGGCGGGCGGAAGCGGGGCTCGGCACGTCGCACGCGCGAAACAGGTTTCGCAACATCGACAAGGGTCGGTGGGCGTCGACGCTCGCCCGCCGGACGGGGGTGACGGTCTCGTTCGACGAGATTTTCTACCTGCGGCCCAACGTGGTCACCGTCACCGACGGCGTCACCGGCGCACCGGTCGATCCGTACGACATCGACACGTACGCGCTGAGCACCGCCGGCGGCAGCCCGCAGACCTCGCGCAACGTGCAGAACACGGCCTTCGCCAACCTGCGGCGCGACTTCGGCGGCGCGTTTCCACTCACGCTCAAGGCGGGCTTCGACGTGCGGCAGTCGCGGTCCGACAACCGCACGGCGAACTACTCGGTCAACTACCTCGGGCCGGACGGCCGGCCCACCACCACGCCGACCGGAGGCAGCGACGACGGCGCCGGGGCGGTGTACGACGAGCACTATTACCAGCGCGCCGGCCTTTATGGCGTGCCGCGCGTGCAGTGGGTGAGCAACGAGGAGGTGCTCGCGCTGTACCAGACGAACCCGGGTTATTTCACCCTCGACGAGAACACCCTGTACCGCTCGCAGATCAACAACTCCAAGCTCTCGCGCGAGACGATCTCCTCGGTCTTCCTGCGCGCCGACGCCCAGTTTCTCGACCGCCGGCTCAAGCTCGTCGGCGGCGTGCGGGCCGAGCAGACCAACATCGAGGCCTTCGGCCCGCTCAGCGATCCGACGCGGAACTTCCAGCGCAACGCCGCCGGGCAGCTGATCCTCGGCGCCAACGGGCGGCCGCTGCCGATCACGAGCGATCCGCTCGGCATCGCGCGGCTCACGCTCTTCGACCGGGGCGCGCGCGTGGAGAAGGAATACCTGCGGTGGTTCCCGAGCGTGAACGCGAGCTACAACGTGCGCGACAACCTCGTGGCCCGCGCGGCCTGGTACACGTCGGTCGGACGGCCCAATTTCAACCAGTACTCCGGCGGCGTCACGCTGCCGGACCTCGAGTCCGCACCGAGCCCGAGCAACCGGATCGTGCTCAACAACGCGGCGATCAAGGCCTGGAGCGCGCAGACGCTCAAGGTGTCGCTCGAATACTACTTCGAACGCGTCGGACTCTTCTCCGTGGGTGCGTTCCGCCGCGACATCGAGAATTTCTTCGGCAGCACGCAATTCGACGCCACGCCGGAGTTCCTCGGGCTGTACGGCCTCGATCCGGTGCTCTACGACGCCTACGACGTGTCGACCCAGCAGAACCTGGCCGGCACCGTGCGCACGCAGGGCATCGACGTGAATTACCGGCAGGCCCTGACCTTCCTGCCGCGCTGGGCCCGCGGCCTGCAGGTCTTCGCCAACGGCAGTGCCCAGCGGGTGACGGGCGCGGAGTCGGCCAACTTCGCCGGCTACATCCCGCGCAGCGGCAGCTGGGGCATCAGCCTCTCGCGCGAGAAATACAATGTGCGGCTCAACTGGAACTACCTCGGCCGCCAGCGGCGCGGGCTCGTCACCGGCCGCAGCATCGAGCCGAGCACCTTCATCTGGGGCCTCAAGCGCTCGTACATCGACCTGACCGCCGAGTACTCGGTCCGCCGCAATTTCGCCCTCTTCGCGAATCTCCGGAACATCAACGATCCCACCGACGACCAGGAAACGGCGGGCCCGAACACGCCCGCCGAGGCGCAGTTCCGGCAGCGGCAGGACTTCGGTTCGCTCTGGACCATCGGCGTGAAAGGGACGTTCTGATGGCGGGCGCTGCTTTCGCCCTGACCGGCTGTCTCCGCCCGCGTCCGCCCACCCCCTCTTCGCCATGATGCGCCTCGTCCCCCTGCTCCTGTTCCTCGTCGCCGCGGCGGCCGCCGCCGACCGGCCCAACATCGTCTACATCCTGTGCGACGACCTCGGCTACGGCGACGTCGCCTGCCTCAACCCCGCCGGCAAGATCCCGACCCCGCACATGGACCGCGTGGCCCGCGAGGGAATCACGTTCACCGACGCCCACAGCGGCTCGGCGGTGTGCACGCCCACGCGTTACGGCGTGCTCACGGGCCGCTACGCCTGGCGCTCCAGGCTCAAGAACGGGGTGCTCGGCGGCCTCAGCCCGCGGTTGATCGAGCCGGGACGGATGACCGTCGCGTCGCTGCTGCAGGCGCAGGGCTATCACACCGCCGCCATCGGCAAGTGGCACCTCGGGATGGATTGGGCGAAGAAGGGCGCGGGCGGCGTCAGCGAGCTCGGCATCGAGTCGCGCGAGCAGATGGCCAACGTCGACTACGCCGGACGGATTGCCAACGGGGTCACGACCGTCGGCTTCGACACCTTCTTCGGCATCAGCGCGTCGCTCGACATGGTGCCCTACACCTACATCGAGAACGACCGCGTGACCGCCCTGCCCACGGAGGATCGCGACTATCCCATGTTCCTCGGCCGCGCCGAAGGCCGCGTACGCAAGGGGCCCGCCGCGCCGGGCTTCGAGATGGAGCACGTGCTCCCGGAGTTCACGCGCCGCGCGGTCGAGTACATCGGCCAGCGCGCGGCGGACGCCAAGCGCGGAATGCCGTTCTTCCTCTATCTGCCGCTCGCCTCCCCGCACACGCCGGTGGCGCCGAACAAGGCGTGGCAGGGGAAGAGCGGACTCAACGCCTACGGCGATTTCGTGATGGAGACCGACTGGAGCGTCGGCGAAGTCCTGAAGGCCCTCGACGCCCACGGGCTCGCGCGCGACACGCTGGTCATCGTCACCAGCGACAACGGCTGCTCGCCGCAGGCCGGCTATCCCGAGCTCGAGAGCAAGGGTCACGATCCGAGTCATATCTTCCGCGGCCACAAGGCGGACATCTACGAGGGCGGACATCGCATTCCGTTCCTCGTGCGGTGGCCCGCGCGGGTCGCCGCCGGCCGCACCAGCGCGGAGACGCTTTGCCTGACCGATTTCATGCGCACGGTGGCCGATCTCCTGCAGGCGCCGCTGCCGGACAACGCGGCGGAGGACAGCGTGAGTTTCCTGCCCGCCCTGCTCGGGCGCACCGGCGGCCCGTTGCGGGAAGCGACGGTGCACCACTCGATCAACGGCTCCTTCGCGATCCGGCAGGGCCGGTGGAAACTCGCCTTCTGCCCGGGATCCGGTGGCTGGACCGCGCCGCGGCCGGGGCAGAACGACACGAGCGCGCTGCCGCTCGTGCAACTCTTCGACCTCGAGGCCGACATCGGCGAGACCCGTAACCTCCAGGCCGAGCAACCGGCGGTCGTGGCGCGGCTCACCGCGCTGATGGAGAAATATGCCCGCGACGGCCGCAGCACGCCGGGCGTGGCGCAGCCGAACCAGGGCGAGGTCGACGTCTGGAAGGCCGGCCGGCAGGCGCACCAGCCGCTGGCCATGAAGAAGGGGAAGAAGAAGTGAGCGCTGGGCCCATCCTTCCTCAGGTGGAGCAGCCTGTCCCCAGGCTGCTGGTTCGAATCGTCAGCGCGCTGACATTCCTCCTGGCGGCGTTTTCCGCCGCGGCCGCCGGCGCGGCACGGCCCAATTTTGTCGTGATCATGGCCGACGACATGGGCTACGCGGACCTGAGCTGCTACGGCAATGACCGGTACCAGACGCCGCACCTCGACGCGCTCGCCCGGGAGGGACTGCGGTTCACCGATTTTCACGCCAACGGGCCGGTGTGCTCGCCGACGCGGGCCGCGCTCCTGACGGGGCGCTACCAGCAGCGGAGCGGCGTCGACGAGGTCGTGTTCGCCGATCCCGCCCGCGGCAAGCGCGACGCCCACGGCCTGCCGCCGGAGGAAGTGACATTTGCCGAGGTCCTGCAGGCGTCGGGCTATCGCACGGCGCTGATGGGCAAGTGGCACCTGGGCTACGATCCGAAGTTCAATCCGCGGCGCCAGGGCTTCGACGAGTTTCGCGGCTACCTGAGCGGCAACGTCGATTTTCACTCGCACATCGACCAGGCCAACTTCCCCGACTGGTGGCACGACCTCGAGCGGGTCGCCGAGCCCGGTTACTCGACGCATCTCATCACGCGGCACGCGGTGCGCTTCCTCGAGGAGAACCGCGCGCGGCCATTCTGCCTGTATGTCGCGCACGAGGCGCCGCACGCGCCGTTCCAGGGGCCGCGCGATCCGCCGATTCGCGGTCCGGGCGCGCAGGCGCCGCTGCAGGGCGCCGAGATCGCGCGGGCCTACCGCGAGATGGTGCAGGAGATGGACCGCGGCATCGGCGAGATCGTGGCGACGCTCCGGCGGCTGAACCTCGCGGAGAACACCTTCGTCTTCTTCTGCTCCGACAACGGCGGCACGCGTGAGGCCAACAACGGCCCGCTGGCGGGGCACAAGGGCAGCGTGTGGGAGGGCGGTCATCGTGTACCCGGCATCGCGTGGTGGCCGGGCCGGATCAAGCCCGGCACGACAGACGAGGTCGCGCTTACGATGGACATTATGCCGACGCTGCTCGAACTGGCCGGCGTACCCGTGCCGGCAGGACACCGGCTCGACGGCGCCAGCCTCGCACCGCTGTTGCTCGAGTCGCGACTGCTGCCGGACCGCACGCTGTTCTGGGGTTACACGGGACGTTATGCGGTGCGGCAGGGGCCTTGGAAACTGCTCGTGAACCAGCCCGCGATCGAGGCGACGAAGGGCAAGGGGAAGGGAAAGAACAAGGCTGGAGACGGGACCGCGGCGGCTGCGCCCGCGACCGGCCCGGCGCCGCTGCTCTTTCATCTCGGCGACGACCTCGGGGAGAAGCGCAACCTCGCCGCGCGCGAGCCCGGGCGCTTGCGCGAGTTGGAGGCGGCGCTGGCGGCCTGGCGAAAGGACGTTACGCGGCCCTAGGTGGAGTGCCCACCTGGGAGCGCGGACGTCCTCGTCCGCCTTCGAGCGATGCGGCCGGGGACGGCCGCGCTCCCGGATTGGGCGTCCGCCCGACGGCGCTCGTTTCTCGACATGAGGCGTTCGCGGCTGAGAATGCCGCGCATGCCCGCGTCGCTGCCCCTTCTCGCACGCCTCGTGGCGTTTTCGATCCTCCTCGTGTCCGCCGCCTCCGCCGCGGCCCCCGCCCGGCCCAACGTCGTCCTCGTCCTCCTCGACAACCTCGGCCGCGAGTGGCTCGGAGCGTACGGCAGCGAGGAGAATTGCACGCCCCACCTCGACCGGCTCGCCCGCACCGGCGTGCTGGCGGAGAACTGCTACACGCCGCCGGTGTGCGGGCCGAGCCGCATCGTCCTGCTCACCGGCCGCTATCCGCACTCGACCGGCTTTCGGCTGCACCACGACGCCGCACTGTACAGCGGCGGCGGGCTTGATCCGCGGCGGGAGGTGATCTTTCCCCGGCTGTTCCGCGATGCGGGCTATGCGACCGCGATCGTGGGCAAATGGCAGATCAACCACCTCTACGACGAGCCGGACGTGCTCACGCGCCACGGGTTCACGGAGCAGCTGGTGTGGCCGGGCAGCGTCGATGCGGACAAGGTCGATGCCGCCGGATTCCGACGCTACTGGGACGCGGTCAGGCGCGAGAACATCAAGGAGACCGTCGAGTTCATCCAGCGGATCGAGAGCCGGTACTGGGATCCGGTGTTCCTGCGCAACGGCCGGCGCGAGACGCTTCCGGGGCGATTCGGTCCGGAGGTTGCGCAGGAGTTCGCGTTCGATTTCCTGCGCCGCCACCGCGAGCGGCCGTTCCTGCTCTACTACCCGATGGTGCTCACGCACGGGCACACCTACACGGTGCCCGTGGTGCCGACGCCGCTGAACCTGCAGGACGGCCGGCCGCACCGCGAGATGTATGCCGACATGCTGCGCTACGCCGACAAGCTCGTCGGCGACCTCGTGGCCGAGCTCGAGCGGCTCGGGCTGCGCGACAACACGCTCGTCGTGGTCGCGACCGACAACGGCACCGAGAAGAGCTTCAGCGCGCGCCGCGGCGGTCGCACCGTGCAGGGCGGGCTCTACACGCTCACCGAAGCCGGCGGCAACGTGGGGTTGCTGGTCAATGCCCCGAAACTCGTGCCCGGAGGGCGGACGCTGCCGCTCACCGACTTCTCCGACCTGTATCCGACTTTATGCGACTTCGCGGGCATTCCGCTTTCGCCCGCGCACCGGCCGGACGGGGTCTCGCTCGCGCCGTTCCTGCGGGGGGCGCCGGGCGCCGTGGCGCCGCGCGAGTGGATTCTCAACGAGTACCACACGACGCGTGTCGTGCGCGACCGGCAGTTCAAGCTCTACAACGACGGGCGCTTCTTCGACGCGGTGAACGATCCCGAGGAGCAACACGACCTCGCCCGCCGCTCCGAGGCACCGCTGCTCGCGGCGCGCCAACGCCTGCAGCAGGTGCTCGCCGGCCTGCCGCCGGATGTGGAGCCGCCGTTCCTCCTGCGCAGCCAGTCCGGATTCAAGCTCCGCAACGACGAGCGGGCAAGGAAGCAAAGGAATTAACCACGAAACACACGAAAAACACGAAAGCTGACCGACTCCTTCGTGTATTTCGTGTGCTTCGTGGTGTTGCCCTGCCTCAGCTTTCGTTCGCCTTCAGCACCCGGAGCATGTTTCCGCCGAGAATTTTCTGGATGTCGGCGTCACTGTAGCCGCGCTGCACCAGCCCGACGGTGTACATCGGCCAGTTGGTCCACGCGAGGGACGCGGCGGCGCGGGGATCCTTGGTGCCCGTCCCGTAGGAACCCGGCGGCCAGAGCGCCTCCCAGCGGGTGCGGCCCGGAGGGCGCGAAGGCAGCTTTGCATCGTTGGGACGGACACGCGAACTGTAGCCGACATCGGTGCCGATGCCGACGTAATTGACGCCGAATTTCTTCGCCACGTAGTCGATGTGGTTGAGCAGCGCGTTGATGTCGTTCGTCTGCCCGAGGAAGCCGTTGATGCAGCAGATGCCGATGAGGCCGTCGGTGTCGGCGATCGCCTTGATCACCTCGTCGGTCTTGCAGCGAATGTGCTGCCGGAGCGCGTGCGCGGCGGAGTGGCTCGCGACCATCGGCTTCCTGGAGACCTTGGCGGTGTCGTAGCTCGTCTTGAGTCCGCTGTGCGAGACGTCGGGGAGCACGCCCTGGCGGTTGAGCTCGGAGACCGCGAGCCGGCCGAAATCGGTGAGCCCGCCGTCGACCGCCTCGCCGCAGCCGGTGCCGAGCGGGTTCTGGCGGTTGTAGGTCACGTGCATCATGCGCACGCCCATCTCGGCGAACACGCGGATGTACTTCAGCTCGTCACGCGTATTGAGCCATTGCTGCACGAGCGGCACGCCGTTCGTGGTCAGCACGATCGCGTGGCGTCCCGCCTGCTTGGCGGCCACGACTTCGTCGGCCTTCACCGCCTTGGGAAACTTCGGCAGCCGGTCGGTGGCATGGATCCACCGGGCGAGGCGTTTGAGCAGCTGGAGCGGGTTGTTGCCCTCCTCGCCGGCGTTGCGCACGATCGCGGTCACGCCCGCGGCGGCCCAGGCGCTTTCGAATTCCCTCTGCTCCGCGGGGTCGGTGACGAAGCGCGTCATCGCCATGTCCTCGCGCGCGTCGTTGATCTCCCACTCGGAGGCGCCGGATTCCATGATCTTCGCCAGCTCGGCGTTGTCGACCGAGGCGTTGGGCCCGAAGCCGTAGGTGTCGAGCACGACGGAGGCCGCGTGCAGCTCGAGGCCGCGCTGCAGGTCCCGCGCGGACGGCTTGAGGATGTCGAGCGCGGCCTTCCGGTCGGCGGCGATCTTCGGGTTATCGGCCACGGGATCCGCGGCGCGCAACGAGCGGGCGAAGTACGGGGCGGCGGCGGCCCCGGCGGCGAGACCGAGAAAGAGTCGTCGTTTCATGGGGTGGCGCCACCTCACGCCGCGCTCCTCCGAGCGTCAACGGACAAGTCCCGCGCGGGTGGGGTGCTTTAGAGCAGATCCAACCATGCTTTGGCCCTATCCCAAACGCAAAGTCGCAAAGGAACGCGAAGTTTCGCCACGCTTTCCTTCGCGAGTCTTTGCTCACCTTCGCGTCTTTGCGTTTCGGATCCCGCCCTGATCGCGGTGGCTGCCTCTAAAACGCAGCGCCGCGCAGATTGGGTTAGTCCTTTTTCTTCCCGGTCCGGGCGGGGAGTTTTTTTGGAGAACGCGCTCGACAGAGGACGGGCCCGGTTCAAATCACTGCATCTCGCTGCCACCTGCCGGCCGCGCCGACCCCATGACCCCGAGCGACCCCGCCGAATCGTCCGGCTCCGCGCTGGCCCGCTGGCCCGCGGTGAACGACGCGCAGTGGTTTTCGCGGGAGATCAAGCCGTTCGAGCCGGCGCTCCGGGCCTATCTCTCGCGGCGGTTCCCTTCACTGCCGGATCACGACGACCTGGTGCAGGAGACGTACACGCGGCTGTTGCACGCGCGCGAAGCCGGACGGCTGACCTACGCGAAGGCGTTTCTCTTCACCGCGGCGCGCAACGTCGCGATCGACATGTTTCGCCGGCGACGGCGGGTCGCGCATGAACCGCTGGCGGAGGGTGCCGAGCTGCCGGTGCTCGAGGAGGCGCCGGATGTGGTGACGACGCTCGAGTGGCGGCAGCGCAACGAAATCCTGGTCGCGGCGGTCGCGTCCCTGCCGGCGCGCTGCCGCGAAGTCATGATGCTGCGGCATCTCGAGGGCCTTGCCTACAAGGAGATCGCGGCCCGGCTCGGGATGTCGCCGGAGACGGTGAAGGTGCACATCCTCAAGGGCGTGCGGGACTGCACGGCCTACTTCCGCCGTCATGGCCTGTTGGAGTCGGCGCTGGCGGCGCCGCCGCGCGAGCGGACCGTGCCATGAGCGCTCCGCCGTTCCCTCCCGACGACGCCGCGTGCGACGACGCCGCGGCAGCGTGGCTCTGCGAGCGCGAAGCCGGGTTCGGGCCGGGCCGGGCGGAGGCGTTCGCGGCCTGGCGCGCGGAGGATTCGCGGCATGCGGCGGCGGTGAGCCGCGTCGAACGCGCGCTGGCGCTGCTCGACGAGCTCCCGCAGGTGCGCGGCGCACTCGAGGCCCGGGTCGGCGGGCTCGCGCCGGCGCCCGTCGTCGCCGGTCCCCGACGCTGGTTCGAGCGGCCGGTGGCCTGGGCGTCCGGCCTGGCCGCGGCGCTGCTCGTGGCGGGCGCGTTGGCGTGGCGGGTCTCCGGCCCCGTGGCGGAACGCGCGGTCGAATGGTACGCGGCCGAGGTGACGGAGCCGCGCCGGGTGACGCTGGATGACGGCTCGGTCGTCGATCTCAACGCCGGCAGCCGGCTGGCGGTGGCGTTCTCGGCCGCCGCGCGCCGGGTGACGCTAGAGGCTGGCGAGGCGCATTTCGAGGTCCGGCGGGACCCGGCGCGGCCGTTCGTCGTGGCGGCGGGAGGCGTCGCGGTGCGCGCCGTCGGCACGGCGTTCAACGTGCGCCTGGTCGCTGAAACGGTGGACGTGCTCGTGGTCGAGGGCCGCGTCGAGGTGGCGTCCGTCGCGCCCGCGCCGTCGGTGCCGGTGGCGCCCGCGCCGCAACTCGTCGCGGGCGAGCGCCTGCAGCTCGCGCGGGCGGCGCCCTCGCGGGTGCCGCCGGTGGAGAAGATCGCGCCGGAATCGATCCGGGCGCTCCTGGCCTGGCAGGAGCCGCTGACGACCTTCTCCGACGCGCCGCTGCGCGAGGTGGTCGAGCGGTTCAACCGCCGCAATGCCCTCCAGATCGTGCTGGGCGACCCGGCGATCGGGGATCGGCGCATCGGCGGCGTGATTGCGCTCGACCAGGTCGAGAACTTCGTGCGCCTGCTCGAACAGGATGGCGATCTCGTCGCCGACCGCTCCCGGCCGGAGGCGATCGTGCTCCAATTCCGGCGGTGACCGGCTGCGGGCGGGAAGGGCGGATGTTTTTCGCGCGCGGGCTAACCCATTTTCTCCGCGGCTGCGTTTACGGGATGATCCGTCTCCGCTCGATGCTGCCCCGCCTCGCCTCCCGCCCCTCCGCCGTCGCCGGCGTGTTCTGCTGTGCGCTCGGCGTCGCCGGCGCGGCCGAGGTGCTCGAGACCAAGCGGGCGTTCAACCTGCCCCGCGGCGATGCCGCCACGACGCTGGGCCAGTTCGGCGGCGCTTCCGGCCGGCAGATCATCTTCATGATGGATAAAGTCCGGGGCGAACAGACCAACGCCGTCCGGGGCGAATTCTCCCCCGCCGAGGCCCTGCGCCAAATGCTCGCCGGCACCGCGCTCGTGGCGGTGCAGGACGCGGACTCGGGCGCCTTCGTCATCAAGCGCGCCCCTGCCCGGCCCGGGACGTCCCTTTCCTCACCCAAAGCAAACCCGGAACCCGAACACCCCCCACCGATGAAACGCAAGAACCTGGTCGCCGCCATCGCCGGCTGGATCGCCTTTGCCGTCGCGCCCGCGCCGGCCCAGACGCCGGCCGCGCCGACCGGCACCGTCGAAGGCCGTGTGCTCAACGCCACCAGCGGCAGCTACCTCAACAACGCGCGCGTCGTGGTCGACGGCACGCGGCTCGAGGCGTTCACCAACGAGAATGGCGAGTTTCGCCTGGCCGGCGTGCCGGCGGGTCCGGTCAGGATCGTCGCGCTGTACACCGGCCTCCAGGCGGAGAGCCAGACCCTGTCCGTCCAGGCCGGGCAGGTCGTCACGCACGAATTTGCCCTCTCGCGCGACGGCGCCGGGGCGAAGGATGGGGGAGTCGTGAAACTCAACCAGTTCGTCGTCGCCAGCAACCGCGAGATGAACGCCGCCGACATCGCGAACCACGAGCAGCGCTACGCGGCGAACATCAAGAACGTCGTCGACGCCGATGCGTATGGCGACGCGGGCGAGGGCAACCTGGGCGAGTTCCTGAAGTTCGTGCCGGGCGTGACGGTGAACTACTCGTCGTTCGACGCCCGCACGATCTCCGTCCGCGGCATGCCTTCGCACACGACGCCGATCCTGGTCGACGGCAATCCGTTCGCCAGCGCGGCTTCGTCGGGCGTCACGCGCGACGTCGAGGTCGGGGGCCTGATGATGAACAACATCTCCCGCGTCGAGGTTTCCAAGACCCCCACGCCGGATTCTCCCGCCAACGCGATGGGCGGCACCGTCAACGTGATCAACAAGGGAGCCTTCGACCGGAGCCGTCCGCTTTTCACCTATCGCGTCAGCGCGATCATGAACAGCAATTGGATCACGTTGAAGGAAATGCCCGGCGGCCAGCCGGAGTCGACCGGGCGGCGCATCCTGCCGGGCGTCGATTTTTCCTACATCGCGCCGATCACGAAGACGTTCGGGGTCACGTTCAACGGCTTCTACACCCAGCGGTACAGCGGGACGCAGATGTCCACGCCGGCCTGGCGGCCGATCAACGGCGCCTCGACCTTCGCGACCGCGGAGAATCCCGTCCTCACCACCCACTCGGTCCGGGATCAGCCCACGCACTGGGAACGCCTCTCGATCGGAACGACGGTCGACTGGAAGCTCGGCCGCCACGGCATGCTCACCGTCGGCACCCAGTTCAGCTCGGCGGACATGCACCAGAACATCGAGCAGTGGGCCACGTCGCTCGTCGGCACCTCCAACACGCGTCCGCTGGGCTTCGACGCCACCTACGCGCAGAGCGCGAACGGCGCCGCCAACTCCGTCATCAGCACCAACGCGCGGCGCAAGACCGACCGCACCTGGCACTCCAGCATCAAGTACCGCCACCACGGCCCGGTCTGGAAGTTCGACGGCGGCGGGTTCTTTTCCCGCTCGACCAACACCTACCGCGACGTCGATTTCGGGTACTTCAGCGCGGTGTCGGTCCGTATCCAGAACCTGAATCTGCGCTACGACGCGATCAACACCGTGCGCGAGGGGCCCGGTACGTTCACCGCCACCACGACCGCGGGCGCTCCGGTCGACCTGTTCTCGCTCGCCTCCTACTCGCTGCAGTCCTCCGGCAGCAACCAGCTCAGCAGCCAGGACGCCCTCAGCGGCGCCCATCTCAACGCCCGCCGTTCCTTCGGCCTCCGCTTTCCGCTCGAACTCCGCGCCGGCCTCGATGTCCGCCGCCAGGACCGCGACATCCGCAACGACAATCCCACGTGGACTTTCGTCGGCCCCGATGGCGTGGCGAACACCGCCGACGACCGGGTGGCGAACTACGACCTGATCGATCCGGTCTATTCGCGGGCCAACGCCCCCTTCGACCTGCCGCAGATCCAGCGCCCGAGTCCCTACAAGCTCTGGCAGCTGTACCAGAGCAACCCGAACTATTTCCGCTACGAGGAGGCGAATTTCATCAACACCAGCACCGCCGCCTCGCGCAAGCTGGTCGAGACCATCTCCGCGGCCTACCTGCGGGCCGACGCCCGGTTCTTCGACCACAAGCTGCTCGTCACCGCCGGGGCGCGCTACGAGCGCACCGAGGACGTCGGCGAAGGCCGGCTCGCTGACATCCGCGGCACGTACCGGCAGGACGCGAACGGCAACCTGATCCGCGACGCCGCCGGCCGCCCGATCCGCGTCACGACCAACGCGGTCGAGCTCGCCCGCCTCCAGTACATCGACCGCGGCGCGCGGGCCCGCCGCGACTACGGCAGCCTGTATCCGAGTTTCAATGCCACGTACAATGTCACCTCGAACTTCCTGGCCCGCGTCGCGTTCGCCCGGACGATCGGACGCCCGAACTTCAACGAGATCATCCCCAACATCACGGTCACGGATCCGACGGCCACGGACGTCAACCGGACGATCACCGTCGTGAACACCGGCCTCAAGCCCTGGAGCGCCGACAACTACGACCTCTCCCTCGAGTACTATTTCGAGAAGAGCGGCCGGATCTCGGTCAGCGGCTTCCAGAAGGACATCAGGGACTTCTTCGGCTCGACCCGCACGCCCGCCACAGCGGCGGACCTCGAGGCCTACGGCCTCAACGACGACTACCTCGATTACGACATCGTCTCCCGGTTCAACGTCGGCGACGCCATGGTGTCGGGCATCGACTTCGACTACCAGCAGCCGCTCGCTTTCCTCCCGCAGTGGGCGCGAGGCACGATGGTGTTCTTCAACTTCACGAAGTCCCACCTCGAGGGGAACTCCACGGCCAACTTCAGCGGGTTCACCCGGGAGACGACGAATTGGGGAATCAGCGTGAGCCGCCCGCGCTTCAACATCAAACTCACCTGGAACCAGCGCGGGCGGCAGCGGGCGGGCGAGCTCACGGGCGCCGGTGTGCCCCCGGGCAGCTACGTCTACCTGCCCGAGTACCTGACGCTGAACGTGAACGCGGAGTATCGCTTCACCCGCCGCCTGGCGGCCTTCACCGTGATCCGCAACATCGCCAACAAGCCGCTGATCGAGGAGCGCTACGGCTCCGTCACGCCGAATTACGCGCGGGTCTCGAACTACCAGAACCTCGGCTCGCAGATTTCGATCGGCCTCAAGGGGGAGTTTTGAGCGTGCCCCCGGCACATCGCCCCGGACGGGGCAGGCCCGGGCCGACCGCCGCCGGCCTCTCCCGGCGGGAGTTTGCCGGCTGGCTCGCCGGGGCCGCGTTCCTGCCCGGGGCGCTCCGCGCGGCGGCGGCGGCGGGGCCGACCTACGACGTGCTGACGCCGCCTTTGGCATCGCCCGCGCCGGCGGGCAAACGAGTGCCTTTCGGCTGGACGGCCTTCGCGGTGGGCGGCTCGCCGGTGTGGCTGCGTCCCTCCGGGGCCGCACCGGCAGGGGCGGCGCGGCTGCGACTCACCGTGGCGGTCGACGACCGGCAGCCGCGTTTCGTCTCGGTCGCGCTCGGGAGCGATGGCCGCCGGCTCGGCCGCCTCGACCTGCGGTTTGCCCACGCGATCGAGACGTTCCAGCTCGAGCTGTCTGCGGCCGACGCCGCGGACGTCGCGCGCCGGGGCGCGAGCCTGCGGGTGGAAGGCGAGGGGACGCCGCTCTGGTTTTTCGGCGCGCCGTCGCTCGGCGCCGCGAGCGCCCGGGCGCCCGTCGAATTCCAGCCGCACCTCATGACGGCGCCGGCCGGCACGGACGCGTGGCGGGAATTTCACCGCCGCTTCGCCTCGCTCGCGTCGATCCAGGCCTTCGGGTGGATGCAGGGTTGCGTGTTCGAAGGCCTGCACGCGCTCGAACGACGCCGTCCGGCCGGTCCTTATCGGGCGGCGCGGGAGGCCCAGTGGCGGTTGTTCGTGCCCGCGCGAGATCGGCTGGTGTACGAAAATCCGCGCAGCGAGCCGGCAGATGACCGGATCTACGGCATCGAAGGTTGTCTGCCTTTCGCCGACCTGGCGCGGCTCGATCCCTCGAGCCCCGTAGTGAACCGGTTCCTGGCCTTCGCCCGCTCGCGGGAACGTGCCGACGGGGCGATCCAGGACGGCCCGACGCTTTCGGCCGAAGGTAGCTACACGATCGGATATCCGCTGGCGGTGATCGCCGACGTGCGGGACGAGCGTCCGCTGGCGGAGCTGGCCCTGCGGCAGCTTCGCGTGCGCAACCAGCGTTTGTGGCACGACGGGGCGATCTGGCTGCGCCACATGGACGACGGGCGGCGCACGTTTCGTGGCTGGGCGCGCGGTGCCGCCTGGCACGTGCTCGGCGTGGCGCGATCGATCGAGCCGCTGCGCCGGCATCTCGATACGGCGGAACTCGAGGCGGAGCTCAGGCGGGCGGCGGACTGGCTGCTGCCGTTGCAGCGCGCGGATGGATTGTGGGCCTGCTTCGTGGAGGATCGGGCGGGAGCAGCCGACACGTCCGGCTCCGCCGGCCTCGCGACCGCGCTGGCGGTGGGCGCCAGGCTGGGTGTCCTGCCCCGCAGCGCCGCGGACGCCGCGCGCCGCACCCTGGCGGGAACGCAACCGCACCTCACGCCGGACGGCCTGCTGGGCGGCGTCGCGCAGAGCAATCGCGGGGGCGAGGAACTCCAGCGCAGCGAGTATCGTGTCCTCGGCCAGATGGGCATGGGGCTGCTCGCGCAACTTCTCGCGGAGGTCGGCGAGGTGCCTTAGGAGAAAGGCCATCGATCGCGTCGCCGCGGCCCGTCGGGCGCGGCTCCGCCGGAAAGATGCCGCCGGGGTGGAGCCGCCTGTCCCCAGGCGGCTGACCTACGATGGACCGGTCCGCAGCAGCTTGAGGACGAGCCGCTCCACCCTTCAGTGCGGCCGTATTCGCGGGCGATGTGAGGGCCAAAGACGTTTTCCAGCCCGGGCTTTCTTGAAACCACGCCGCCCATGGCACGGAAGAGACCCACTTCGGGCGTGCCATCGCAGGCGGGGCAGTCAGCCTTCCGGCCGCGTGACCGTATCCACTCCGCCCCGCCCCGCTTCCTGGAAATGGTGGATCACCGGCGTGCTCCTGCTGGCGACGACGATCAACTACATGGATCGCGTGACGCTGGCGGCCGCGTCGGTGCGTGTCACCGCCGAGTTCGGGCTGAGCGACGCGCAATACGGCAACCTCGAGCTGGCGTTTGGCTGGGCGTTCGCCGCGGGTTCGGTGGTGTTCGGCTTCATGGCCGACCGCGTGCGGGTCTATTACCTCTACCCCGCGGTGCTGGCCGCGTGGTCGCTGATGGGGATGGTGACGGGCCTGACGCAGGGTTACGGGGCGATGCTGGCCTGCCGCGCGCTGCTCGGGTTCTTCGAGGCGGGCCACTGGCCGTGTGCGTTGAAGACCAGCCATGCGTTGCTCACCGACCAGGAACGCACCCTGGGCAACAGCGTGCTGCAGAGTGGCGCGTCGATCGGGGCGATCATCACACCGCAGGTGATGCGGCTGCTGATGACGGACGATCCCGCCTCGTGGCGCACGCCCTTCATCGCCATCGGCGCGGTGGGATTTCTCTGGGTGCTCGTATGGTTCGCGCTCCTGCGGCGCGACGATCTCACGCCGCCCGCTGCGCCCGCCGGGACCGCCGCGGCCCCGGCGGCACCCTGGTGGACGTTCCTCACGCACCGGCGCGTATGGGCCGTCGCGTTGCTCATCATGGGCGCGCAGACGGTGTGGCACATCTATCGCGCGTGGCTGATGAAGTTCCTCCAGACCGGCCGCGGCTACAGCGAGGCGGCGTCGCTGAACTTCACCTCGCTGTATTTCGTCGCGACCGATGTCGGCTGCCTGCTCGCGGGCTTCGTCTCGCTCTGGCTCGTGCGGCGGTACGGCACCTCGGCGCACGATGCCCGGCGCTGGGTGTACTGCGGCGCCTGCGCCCTGACCTCGCTTTCCCTCGCGATCCCGTGGCTCGGTCCCGGGTGGCCGCTGCTCGCCGTCCTGCTCTGCATCGGCGCGGGCGCGCTCGCGCTCTTTCCCTGCTATTACAGCTTCGTCCAGGAGATCTCGTCGAGCCACGTTGGCCGGCTCACCGGCCTGCTCAGCATGTGGGTGTGGGCGATCACCTCGCCGCTCCACAGCTTCTTCGGCATGCTGGTGGACCGGACGAAGAGCTACGACGCCGGCCTCGTGCTCGCCGGCCTCGCGCCGTGGATCGGCGTGATCGCGATGAAGCTGTTCTGGAAACGCGGGGAGCCGGCGTGAGTGCCGTGCGTTGCCGGCGCCTGCCGGCCTTTGCTTTGCTGCCATGCTGACCGACGCCACGCGCCACCGCGACTTTCCCTCGCTCGCGGGGATCGCCTACCTGAACACCGCCGCCGAGAGCGTGCCGCCACGGTGCGTGGGCGAGGCGCTCCAGCGTTACTTCGCCGACAAGACGCGCGGCATGCGGGGACGCGACGCGCATTTCGCCACCCTCGAGGCCTGCCGGGAGGTGAGTGCCCGGTTCCTCGGGCTGCAGCCGGCCGAGGTCGCGTTCTGCGCGTGCAGTTCCGAAGCCTACAA
The DNA here is from genome assembly GCA_937952235.1 of uncultured Opitutia bacterium. Classification (GTDB taxonomy): domain Bacteria; phylum Verrucomicrobiota; class Verrucomicrobiia; order Opitutales; family Opitutaceae; genus ER46. The sequence continues at coordinate 32,451 of CALFZM010000327.1, forward strand.
CCTGCTCGCCTCCGCCCTCGCGCTCGGCCCGGACGACGAGGTGGTGATCTCCGACCTCGATTTTCCCGCCGGCGTGACGCCCTGGCTGCGCGCCGCGCCCGGGCCGGTCGTGCGCCGCTGGCCGGCCTTCGACGGCGTGCTGCGCCTCGAGGAGCTCCTGCCGCTGCTCAACGCCCGCACGCGGCTCGTGCAGGTGTCGCTCGTGAGTTTCTACAACGGCCATCGGATCGCCTGGAAGCCGCTCCGCCACGCCGTGCGCTCGCAGGCGCCTCAGGCACTGGTCTCCGTCGACGTCACCCAGGCGCTCGGCCGGGTGGAACTCGACTGCGCCGACGCGGATATCCAGATATCGAGCACGCACAAGTGGTCGCTGGGACTCCATGGCGGCTGCGTCGTCGGCGTGCCCGCCGCGAGCGCGGACCGTCTCACCACGCGCGCCGGCGGCTGGCTGCACCTGGAGAACGCGTTCGCGGTCGACCGCTTCGATCGCGCGGTGGCGAAGCCGGGGGCCGCCAGCTTCGCGGTGGGAATGCCGCCGTTTCCCGCGCTGTACGGGCTCGAGGCGGCGCTGCGGTACGTGGCGGACGTGGGCGTGCCCGCCATCGCCGCCCACGCCGACCCGCTGACGGCGCGGGTCGACGCCGGGTTGCGCGCCCTCGGCCTGAAGCCGCTGGCGCCCTGGCAGCCGGGGAATCCCTCGGGCATCGTGGCGTTTCGCCATGAGCGCGCCGCCGGGTTCCACGCGGCGCTCGAGCAGGCCGAGATCCACGTCATGCACAACGCGGGCCGCCTGCGCGTGGCCGTGCATGGCTATAACACGGCGGACGACGTCGAGCGGCTGCTGGGGGCGCTCGCGCGGCTGGTGTGAACGGCTCGCGTTTCGGCGGTCGACGGCTGAATTCGCTCCGCGTGCCGGGCCCCGGGAAACCGCGGCGGTGGAACGTCGCGCTCCGGGAACGGCCCGCTACGAAAAGTACACCTTCTCCGCCGTCTTCCGCAGCATCCAGGCCTTGTCGTCGGCGCTGAGGAAATCCAGCCGGTCACGGATCAGCGCGATGGATGCGGCATAGGTGTGGCCTTTCTGGACCTGGAAAGGGCAGTCGCTCGCCCACATCAGCCGTGGCGCCCCGAACGCGTCCCGCAGCCGCCGGATCATCGGGCCCAGGTCGGTGTACGGCGCCGCCTTTGCCCCGAGCGCGTAGAACGCGGAAGTCTTCACGTGCACGTGCTCGAACCGCGCCAGCGCGCACAGGCGGTCCAGGTCGGCGTCGTTGACCGGTGTGCGCGCGCCGATGCGGGCGCAATGATCGATGACGATCCGCGGGCGCGGAAACCGGGCGATCATCCGGTCGATGGCGGGAAGCGCCTCGGGATGCGCGAGCGGGCAGAGCGCCAGGCCCTGGTCCGTCGCCGCGTGCCAGAGCGCCTCCATGCCGGCGGAACCGGCCCAGGACTCCGCGCGTTCGCGGTCGGCGTAGAGCCGGATGCCCGTGACGCCGCCCCGGGCGAGCCGGCGCAGCGTATCCGAAAGCCGGGGACCATTCTCGTCGACGACCGCGACGCCCCGGAACACGCCGGGATGCGCCGCGATGGCGTCGAGCATGTAGCGGTTGTCGTACTGGTAGAAGCTCATCTGGATGAGGACCACGCGGGTGACGCCGGCGGGACGGCAGTGCGCGAACAGCTCCTCGGGCGTGAAGCTCCGCGGTTCCGGCGCCTGCTTCGTAGCGAAGGCCGCCGCCCGCGGATAGCGGCCGGTGTCCGGCGTCCAGACGTGCGAGTGCGCATCGATGTCGCCGTCCGCCGGCGTCGCCGCGCCCCGTGCCGGCCGGGTGGCGGCGAGCGCGGTGGCCGCCGCGGCGGACGCGATGAACTCACGACGGGTGGAGGCGCGGAGGGGGGCGGGAGTTTTCATGGGCGGAGGGGGGAGGAGCGCTTTCATTCGAACCGCAGGATGAACTCCCGGTAGAACGCGACGGCGGCCTCGACCTCAGCCAGGTCGACGAACTCCACGGCGGCGTGCGCGTGGTCGATCGAGCCCGGGCCGAACACGATGCTCGGCACGCCCTGGCGCGAGAGCTTGCTCGCGTCGCTCCCGTACGGCACGCCGCAGAGCCGGCCATCGCGCCCCTGCGCGGCCAATACGGCGCTCGCCGTTCGGGCGACGCCGGCCGTCTCAGGGGTCTCGAGGGCCTCGTCGACCAGCAGCGGCGCCTCCATCTCGGCGCGCAGCGTCGGGAATTCCGCCTGCAGCGCATCGAGCAGCCCGCGATAGTGCGCGAGGACCGCGGTGCTCGCCTCTCCAGGCAGCAGCCGGCGGTCGACCTCGATCACGCATTCGTCCGGCACGAAATTCACCTGCACGCCGCCGTGGATCACGCCGACATTGCACGTCGCCGGCCCCAGCAATGGGTGGGTGGCGGTGGCGAGGCGCGCGTGATCCTCCTCGAGCGCGAGGACCACGCGGGCCATGTGGCTGATCGCGTTGACGCCGAGGTGCGGCTTGCTGCTGTGCGCCGCGCGGCCGCGAACGCGGATGCGCCAGCGCAGGACGCCCTTGCTGGCGATGACCGCGCGGAGCGACGTCGGCTCGGCCACGATCGCCGCGTCGGCGGTGAGGCCCTCGCAGAGTCTCACCACGCCGCGAAACGCGAACTCCTCGTCGACCACCGCGGCCAGCCAGACTTCGCAGGGCGGGACGTTGCCCTCCGCGTGCAGCGACGCGACGGCGTGCAGCATCGCGGCGAGCCCGCCCTTCGTGTCGCATGCCCCGCGGCCGTGGAGCCGGCCGTCGGCGATGCGCGGCTCGAACGGCGGGATCGTCATCCCCTGCACCGAGACGGTGTCCATGTGCGCCTCGAGAATGACGCGCCGGCCCGGGTTGCGGCCGGGCAGGCGGACGATGACGTTGGGCCGTCCCGGCCAGACTTCCTGCCGCCACGTCTCGAGTCCGCGCGCCGCGCAGAACCGCTCGATCCACGCAGCCACCTCGCCTTCGCCCGGTCCGCCGGCGTAGGCGGGATTGACGCTGTTTATCCGCACCAGCTCGGCGAGCGTGGCGGCGACGGGAGGGAGATTCATGGCATGCAGTGCCGCCGCGGTTGAAGGGCGCGCGGTGAACGGAGGTTCGCGTGCGAACGGCTACCGCGAGCCATGGTGATGTGCGGGTGCGGCGGCGGCCGGAGCGGGTGCGACGGGTGCGGCGAGGACGGCTTCCGGCTGGCGCGTGACGACGAGCCTGCCCCACATCGTCACCCAGTGGCCGGGGAACGTGCAGACGTATTCGTATTCGCCCTCGGTGAGCGGCGCGTCGACCCGGATGGAGGCGTTCTGGCCGGGGTCGACGAGCTTGGTGGCGGCGACGACGTCGGACGTATCCGGCACGAAGGCGCGACCGAGGCGGTCGACGTAGTCGGCGCGCAGCTCCAGCGCGGCCTGGCCCACTTTTTCGCGCGTGCCCGGTTTCACCACCACGAGGTTGTGGGGCATCGCGTCGGGGTTCTCGAAGACGATCGTGAACGCCTTCCCGTGCTCGACCACGAGGCGCGGGACATCGAATCGCATTTCCTCCGGCACCGCGCGCACGAGGAACGTCGCGGTGCGCAGGCCGGAGAGTTCCTGGCGCAGCGCCGCGGCTTCGGCGGCGGGCAGGCGACCCGCCAGCTCCTCCGCGAGCTGCGTCACGCCGAGAAAACCGGCGCCGCGCCGGGTGTTCTCCGGCGTCTGCTTCGCCCAGGCGACGAGGGCCGAGGCGAGCGGCCGGGTGGCGGAATCGAGCCAGCTCGGCCGCGCTAGACCGCGGATCCCTTCCGCGGCGACGGGGATGTCTTCGCCGCGCTGGATGAAACCGCTGAGCGTTTGGAACTGCGCCGCCATCTCCTGGCGCGTGCTGACGGCGGCGCGGATGGCGGCTGGCCGGAGCGCGGCCGGCAGTGCCGGCTCGCCCGGGGGCGGCGAGAGCAGGCGCGCGATCCGGGGATACGCGGTGGCGCGCAGGGCGGCATCGCCGATCAGCGGGATGCCGCCCAGCAGGTCGGCGAGCGCCTTGGGCTGGACGGATGCCTCGCGCCACGTCGCGTCGAAACCGCCGTCGGCCAGCGCGAGCGCGGCCCAGTACGCGCTGCGACCGGCGGGCTCCGCCTGCTGCGTGCGGGCCGCGATCCTTGCCCGGGTGGCGGCGAGGTCGGCCGGCGGCTGGGCCACGAGCAGGCGGCCGAACGCCGCGAGGTCGACCTTGGTCCCGGCCTCGAGATAGCCCAGCAGCACCGCGGTCGGGCTCGTGTGGCGCAGGGCGGCCAGATCCGCGAGCGCTTCGGTCCGGGCCTGGTCGGCTAGCCCGGGGCGCGTCATGATTGTGTCGAGCACCTCGGCCGTGCGCGGCAGCTGCAGCAGCGCCTCGGTCGTGACCGTCCGCAGCAGGTGATTCACCCGCCGCGGATCGCCGGCGAGCAGCGGACTGCCGGCCCGGAGCTCGTCGCGCCACTGCGGCGTGAGCTGGCGGAGCGTCGCATCGAGCGTGTAGTCGAGGTAGTAGTCGAGCGGCCGGGCGATTGCGCCGAGCGCGACGTCGACCGCCTCGGTCGAGCGGAAGAAGCTGGCGGCGCGGACGGCGTGGAGCCGCACGCGCGGGTGCTCGTCATCCACCTGCCGGCGCAACAGCGGAAGGGCGTCGGGCACGCGGTCGCGCCAGTAGCCGAGCACGCGCGTCGCGGCCGCGCGGGCCTCGGGCTCGGGGGAGCGCAGCAGGCGTTCGAGCAGCGGGCGGTCGACGACGTTCATCCACTGGTGCACCCATAGCGCCTCCAGCAGGTGGTGCTCGTGGTCCGGGTCGCGCGGGTCCAGCGTGCGGGCCCACTCCTTCACGGCCGCGATCACCGCGTCGCGGTCGTGGCGGTCGAGTTCGATCTTGGCCAGCTCGCGCGTCCGGTTCTCGGGCGCCTTGAGCAGGGCGAGCAGGGCGGAGACCGGCTGGCCGTGGATCCGCGGAGGGACGAGCAGGGGGCGCTCGGCGTGGCTGATCCGGTAGATCCGGCCGTACTCGAACCCGCGGTTGGGGTCGCGCAGGTGGTTCAGGTTGGTGTGCGCGATGATCGGGCTGTGCCAGTCGAGCAGGTAGACCGCGCCGTCGGGGCCGACCTCGATGCCGGTGGGGCGGAAGTTCGGGTCGGACGACGAGAGGAAATCCGTGAGCTGCTCGCCCTTGTAGCCGGCGCCATCGTCGACGACCTTGACGCGGTACACGCCCTGGAAGCGGATGACGTTGCCGTTGAGAAAATTCCCCTGGAAGTCGTCCGGAAAGTGCCGGCTGCTCAGGAGGGTGCTGGCGGCGGACGGGCGCGACGGATTGGGCCAGAAAGGTTTCAGCGTCGCGTGCTTCATCGGATGGTCGAGCCGCCCGCTGAACGCCGGGCCGAAGTACGTGCGATTGCCGGTGGCGTCGGTGATGAGATCGTTGCCCCAGCGGTCGAACGACCGGCCGTGCGGGTTGGCGAAGCCGTAGGCGACATAGGTCTCGAAGCGCTGGGTGTGCGGCTCGTAGCGGTAGATGGCGGCATCGAGGTTGCGCACCGGGCCCGCGGCCGTCTCCACCTGGGTGCGGTGAAACACGCCGTCGCTGAGGTAGATCGCGCCACCCGGATCGTAGCTGAGCGAGTTGGCCTGGTGATGCGTATCCGCGGAGTCGAGACCCATCAGCACGCGTTCCTTCGTGTCGGCGCGGCCGTCGCCGTCGGTGTCGCGCACGTACCACAGGTCAGGCGCCTGCACGACCAGCACGCCGTCGCGGTGGAACTGGAAACCCGTGGGGCCGTCGAGGTCGTCGAGGAACGTCGTGCACCGGTCTGCGCGGCCGTCGCCGTCGGTGTCCTCGAAGATCAGCAGCTTGTCGCCATCCGGCGCATCCGGACGCCGCAGGGGATAATTGGGCCAGACGGCGACCCAGAGGCGTCCGCGGGTGTCCCATGCCATCTGGACCGGCTTCCTCAGCTGGGGAAACTCCGCCTCGCTCGCGAACAGGTTCACGCGCAGGCCGGGGTGCACCGTCATCTTCGCGATCGCCGCCTCCGCGCCGAGGAAGACGTGGGAGCCGTCGGGATTGGTGCCGGGCTTGCTCGTCGGCACCGGCGTGACGGCGGGCAGCGGCAGCTCCTCCACCGCGGCGCCGCGGCCCTGGGCGAGGGACCACAGCCGGAGGTCGCGGTTGGTGGTGAGCACGTCGCGCTGCGCGAACTCCTCCTGCAGCACCTGCTTGTTGGTGAGCTTGGGCCGGCCCTCGCCGCCGAAGTAGAGGTGATTCTGGGAGCGGCCGCCGAAGGTGTTGTAGCCGTCCAGCGAGCGGTAGCGCGTGTGCCACATGGCGTTCTTGGCGTTGACCGCCGCGCGCAGCGCCGGCTCGACCGCCGGGGCCGGCTGGCCGCCGAAGAGCAGGGGGAACATCGCCGCGGCCAGCTTCGCCTCTCCCGCCTCGGTGAGGTGCACGCCGTTGAACGTGAGGGGTGGCTCGCCCTGGCGGGCGGCGGCGGCGAAGAGTTGCTGCGATGGCGTGAACAGGTCGACGAACGTGACGCCCTCCAGGTCGCGGGCCACCTCGGCCATCGCCCGCGCGTAGAGCGCGAGGTGGGCGTTGTTCTCCGGCGGCAGGTGCAGGTCGCGGTTCGGGTGCGGCTCGTTGGCGATCGGCGAAAACAGGACGATGCGCGGTGGCCCGAGCCCGCTGTAGTTCTTCGCCCGCGTGCTCCGCAGGAACTGCTCCAGCTCCTGCTTGAATTGCGGCAGCCCGGCGGCCCCGCGGAACGACTCGTTGAACCCGAAGAACGCGAACACGGTGCTCGCGCGCACCCGCTGCAGCCATTCGTCCGGCGTACCGAAATCCTGCGAGCGCGGCCGGATCGCCACCTCGTCGCCCGAGAACGCGAGGTTGCGAAAAACGAGCCGGTGCTCCGGGTGCCGCTGGTGGATCATCGTCTCGAGCCAGCCATGGTGCTGCATCCGGTCGGCCAGCGCGTTGCCGACGATCGCGACGTGCTCGCCCGGGGCGAGCGTCACCGACTCCGCCGCGCCGGCGGAAACCGCCGCCCATGCGGCGAGTCCCGCGACCAGACGGCAGCACAGGGAACGAGGCGGCCGCGGCGCGACCGGGGGCGGACAGGCAGGCAGGCAGGGCATGGGGTGGAGGAGTGCCGCGAGAGTCTGCCAGCCCGCCGACGGGGTACAAGCTGCGTGAGCAACATTCCAAAAAAGATGCGAAACACGCGGGCGGCTTGTTGCCAGTCCCTTTGCGGCGGGTCCGTCCCCGCGATGCGCCTCAACCGGCGTCGCCGACGTCCTCCGACACCGGCACGAGCAGGGATTTCCGCGAGGTTTCCGCGGGCAGGGTCGTGAGCAGGACGCAGGTCGTGCGCGTGGCGGGATCATGCCAGTACACGGTGCCCGTCGAGCCGAAGTGACCGAAGGTCGCCGCCGAGCCATTCCGGCCGAAGGCTCCCGGCTGGCGCACCCAGCCGAGTCCGTAGGCTGGCTGGTGCGGCCCGGTCTGCACTCGGAGCATTTCGCGGCGGGTCGCGGGGGACCACGGGGCGGGCGCGGTCGCATCGCCGGCGAAGGCGTCGAGGAAGCGCGCCAGGTCGTGCACCGTGGCGTGCGCGCCGCCCCAGGGCGCGCCGAGGTTGCGCCAGTAGGGGCTGTTCCAATCCCAGTCGCCCTGGTCCGCGGGCGGCACCTGGCAGCGCGCCGTATCCGCGATCTGGCGACCGCCGAGGCCGAGCGACGTGCGCGTCATCTGCAGCGGACCGAAGATCTCGTGGGCGAGAAACTCCGGCAGGGGCCGGCCCGAGACCTTTTCCGCGACAGCGGCGGCCAGCAGGATGCCCATGCTCTGGTAGCCGACGCGGCTGCCAGGGGGAAACAGCAGCGGCGTGGTGCACGCGCGGGCGACGAACTCGCTCAGCGGCGCGTGCCGCCGGCGCAGTTCCAGGTTTTCCGGCAGCATGTCGGGCAGGCCGGAGGTGTGGTTGAGCAGGTGGCGGAGCGTGATGGCCGCGCGGTCGGCGCCGCGGAACGCGGGCAAATGGCGAGCGACGGGATCGTCGAGGTCGAGCTGCCGCCGCTCGTGCAACCACGCGACGGCGGAGGCGGTCATCGGCTTGGTCGGCGAGGCGATCAGGAAGGGCGTATCCACGCGGGCGAGACCGTAAGCCCGCGCGAACTCGAACGCGTCGCGGCGCACCAGGAACGCCGCCGCCGTGATCCGGCCCGAATCGACTTCGCGCTCGATCCGCCGGCTGGCCGCCTCGGCTTGCGCCGGCAGCGGCGCGCCGGCGCCGGCTGCCTCCAGGCGGGTGACTCCGAGGGAGAGACCGCTGGCGGCGGCAAGGCTTACGAACCGGCGGCGTGTGACGGGATAGGGCATGGGAAAAGGGGCGGGAGTGCAGGGATGTCAGCCCGCGGGCCTCACCGGCGCGAGTTGCAGGGCGTCCGCGCGATGCCAGCCCGCCGCCTCGACGGTGTACGCCTCGCCGAAGCCGAGGACGAGCCGGCCTCGCTCCGGCACCAGGCGCAACAGCCGGAAGTCCGGCAACCCGGCCATCACGTCGACGACCTCGCCGAACCGTGCCCGCAGGGCGGCGAGCAGCGCACGGTGTTCCTCCGATCCGGAGCGCACTGCCTCGACTCGGCACGAGAACGTGAGCCGGCGGCGGGCGAGGGGATGGGCGGCCACGGCTTCGTCCTCGGCCAGCAGCACGCTCGCCCGGGGATTGGCGGAGAGGTGGCGCGCGTGCGCGGCGAGTCCGCTTACCTGGATGACAAACGCCCCGTGCGCATCGACCACCGCCGCCGCCACGGCCGCGGCCGGCTCGCCGTCCGGCGCGGCCGTGCCCAACATCACCGTACGGCTCTGGGTGGCGAGCTGGAGCACGAATTCCCGGGCCCGGGGGAGCGCGGCGTTCATGAACGGACGGTGTACCCGGTCGACGCTCGCGGGCAAGGGACAATACCCGGCGCGCTGCGAGTAGTACGATGCCTCCGCGACGTCGCTCGCCACCGATCCCAGCAGCCTGAAAGCGTCTGCCGACCGGCGCCGGGCCTTCCTGCTCGCGCATACGGCCGTCAAGGGCGGCGAGCGGTGAGCGCTTCTGCATACCGCTGCCTCCGGGCGTACGGCGTCGGAGGTCGAGGTGGAGGTGGGTTGCCAGGTGATCGGTTACGTGGGAGAGCCACGGGCGACCGGGGGCGGCCGTGTCGGGGAAGAATCGAAATCGATCCCTGCGGCCTCCGCGTCTCGAGCGGAGCGGGCGCGAGACCCGGCTTGGTCAAAACGGGGAGTCTCGCGCAGAGGCACCGACACGATCCTCCAGCCATTGACGCGTGGTGGCGGCACGGTTCGACTCCGTCCGACCCCATGAAAGTCCACGGATTCCCCTGTCGTTCGATCGGCCTGGTCGTGTTTGTCCTCCTCTCCGCGATCTCCCCAGCCGCGGACCGCCGGCCCAACATCCTCTTCCTTTTCGCCGACGACCAGCGGGCGGATACCATCGGCGCGCACGGCAATCCCCACATCCGCACGCCGTACATCGACAGCCTGGTCACGAGCGGCTTCAGCTTCCGGCGCAACTACGTCTTCGGCGGCAACAGCGGCGCGGTCTGCGTGCCCAGCCGGGCGATGCTGATGTCGGGCAAGACGTGGTTCCACGTCGACACGAACACGCTCAACGGCGAAAAGCTGATGCCCGAGCTTTTCGGCGAGAACGGCTACGCAACCTTCGGCACCGGCAAGTGGCACAACGGCCAGCCGTCGTGGCTGCGGGCGTTCCAGCGGGGAAAATCCATCATGTTCGGCGGCATGTCGGACCACACCAAGGTGCCGATCCGCGATCTCAGGCCGGACGGCACGCTCAGCGAGCAGCGATTCGCGGAGAAGTTCTCGAGCGAGATGTTCGCCGATGCGGCGATCGAGTTCCTCCGGACGCACGACCGCCGGAAGCCGTTCTTCGCCTACGTCGCGTTCACCTCGCCGCATGACCCGAGGCAGCCGCCGGAGAAGTACCGGGAGTACTACTACCAGAACCGCCCGCCGCTCCCGAAAAATTTCCAGCCGCAACTTCCGTTCGACAACGGCGCCATGAACGGCGGCCGCGACGAGAACCTCGCCGGCTGGCCGCGCACGGAAAAGGTCATCAGCGACCAGCTCGCCGAGTATTACGGGATGATGACGCACATGGACGACCAGGTCGGGCGGATCCTGGCGGCCCTGCGCGAGACAGGGCAGGCGGAAAACACCGTGATCGTCTACGCCGCCGACAACGGCCTCGCCATGGGCAGCCACGGTCTGCTCGGCAAACAGAGCGTGTTCGAGCACAGCATGCACACGCCACTGATCTTCTCCGGTCCGGGCATCCCGCGGGGAAAGTCGAGCCAGGCCTTCACGTACCTCTACGACATCTTCCCGACGCTCTGCGACGTGCTGGGGTTGTCCGCCCCGCCGGGGATGGCCGGCGAGAGCCTGCGGCCGGTGTGGGAAGGCCGGAAGGAGAAGATCCGCGACACCGTCTTCCTGCCCTACATCCAGGTGCAGCGTGCCGTCCGCGACGACCGCTGGAAGCTCATCGCGTATCCGAAGCTCGGCTACCTGCAGCTCTTCGACCTGGAGCGCGATCCCTACGAGCAGACGAACCTGGTCGACCGGCCGGAGTCGGCGGCGCAGGTGACCCGCCTGCTGGGGTTGATGCGCCAGTGGCAGCAGCGGGTGGGGGACAAACTCGAGGTGCCGACGACCAGCAAGGCCCCGCCCAGGATCGACCTCACGGGGAAGGCGCGCGTGCCCGACCAGTGGCAGCCCGACTGGATCGTCGACAAGTACTTCGACGGCGTGAAGGCGCCGCCGTCCGGCCCCAAGGCCGGCAAGAAAGGGAAGTGATGGGAGCGCGGACGTCCTCGTCCGCACCTTACTTTCCGCACCGCATGAAGACCCTCTGCATTGCCGACTATCCCGGCGACGGCATCGGCGTCGTTGTCACGAATGGCGTCATCACCGAAACGCATGCCGCCGTTCGCCGCACCCGCCCGGAATCTTCGCCATCGCCTGGCGCTCGCGACCAAGTCGAATGCCCGCCGTTGCGCGTTCGGAACCGACATGTCTCCGGGGCGAATCTTCGTGCCCTGGCCGGCTTGCTCCTCACTGCCGCGAGACGCATGCCGTTGAGGTGGAGCCGCCTTCCCCGAGCGGAGAGCCCGCGCACGCGCGTGGCCCCGTCTGGATTGCGGCGCGCTTCGCCGGTGCTGGTCTCGCCGTCGAAGTTGTCGCCCGCTCCCGTGAAATTGCCCAGGATGCCGCCGACTTCGGTGCCGGTCGTGTATTGGAAGAGCTCCTCCACCCCGGTGACCCCGAGGTCCTCCATGAACTCCTTCGTGACCACCTGGATCGAGGTGCCGGTGTCCTTCAGATCCTGCCGCACGCGCCCGCCGGCGAGCGTCTGCGAAGCATAGTAGCCCTGCTCCTGCTCCTCCTCCACGACGAAGGGGGATAATTTCACCGCGGCTTCGAGCGCGGCCTTGGTGGCGGCCCGTTCTTGGGACGATTGCGCGCGCAGATCGGGCGGGACCGTCGTCAGGCAGGCGAGCGCGGAGAGAGGCCAGAGAGTGCGGCGAGTAGTCATGGCTGATCGTGCTCCGGAAGTGAGCGCACCGCAGGGGGTGGTGCGCCGACGATGCGTCTTGCGGGGGCACAAGGGCATCGCCGGTGCCGGAAATCGCCGGGCGGCTCAGGGGTTCGCAGGCGGGGTAACGGAGGAAGTCCGAGGGTCCCCCCTCGTGAGCTCAACGCCTGCCGGCTGATAAATCTGTCAGCCGTTCGACGTATTCGTGCCGCGCCAAGATCCACGACCGACGATTCCGCCGGTTGATCACGGGTTGGATCGCGCCGGGAGATTGCACTCGCAGCCGGCAGGCCGTTCGGCGCCGGGCACCAGGGCAGCGGTTTCGTTCCGCACCTGCCCGAGCCGCGTGAGACAGTGAGGGTGGGGTTGAGGTCGTTGGGACGAACCACGGCTGCCGTTGCGTGCGGGCGCAGAATCCATGAGCCTTTTTCTCATGAAAGACCGGACTTCCTGGAATCGGCGGGCGATGTCTTGGCGGAGTCGGGGAGGGGCGGCCCTGCTGGCGCTGCTGGGTACGGCGGCGGGCAGCCGTGCGGCGGAGAACCCCGGGGCCGGTACGGAGGCCGGCACCGTGACGGTGGCTCCCATGGCGACCGTGCGCGAGCGGCCCGGCATCACGGGTGCGGGCTGGGGCGCGGCCTACGAGGTGGCGGAAGGCGACCTGCGGCGGCGGAAGATCGTCGCGATCTACCCGAACCATCCCGACGACTGGGGCAAGACGGCGGGCACCGGCCTGAGCTATTCGTGGGACGACGGAAAGACCTGGGCGGCGGGCCCGGACAATTCGCCGATCGAACACATGGTCGACCTGTGGCAGGATCCATTGGCGGACGGCACGCTGGTGGCGCTGGGGGTCCGCGACCTGCCGGATCCCAAGAAACCGGAGCCGCCGGGCGCGGATGGTTTCCACACCCACCGTTACGCGCTGGGCATCTCGCGCGACGGCGGTACCACGTGGAGCCGGGAAACCGCGACGGTGCGTTCGGCGGCTGGAATCGGCCCGATCGCGCGACCCCTGCCGCGGATTCTCACCGGGCGCGACGGAGCGTGGCTCATGCCGGCGTACTCATGGGGTCCGGGCGGTTCCCGCGCGGTGCTGTTGAAGTCGAAGGACCGCGGGCGCACCTGGGACGTCGCCGCGACCATGGCGACGGCGGCCGCGTTCAAGGCCCTGGGCGTGGCGGTGACGACGCCGTGGTTCGAGAACATGGTGGCTCGAACTGCGGATGGATCGCTGCTGGCGGTGGTGCGCACCGCCAGCAATGCGCGGGGCGTGCTGATGACGGTGCGATCGACCGACGAGGGTGCCACGTGGTCCGCGCCCGAACGGTTGCTGGCTGGGACGGACAAGCGGCTGGTGGCGGGAAAGCTGCCCAATGTGGCGCTCCTGCCGAACGGTGCGCTGGTGCTGCTTACGGCGCACACGAAGAACCATTGCCGGATCCACGTGTCGTGGGATGGGCGTGGCCGCGAGTGGAGCGGGGCGTACGTGATCACCAGCCAGAGCGGCGGCAACACCAGCCTCGTGCCGCTCGGCCGCGACCAGGTGATGGTGCTGACGTCGGCGACCGGACGCATCTCGGCCTGGACCGTGACGATCCGGCCCGGCGTTCCTCCGAGCGGCGCGGAGACGGCTGCACCCGTGCCGCCGACGGACGCGCGTGCGAGCGCGACCGGAACGGGCGCCACCCTGACGTGGAACGTCGGGCGGGGCCGGAGCGGCGACCGCGCGCATGCAGGTACCCGTTATGCGGTGACTCCGGTGCTGTTGAAGGCCGCGGAGCCGGAGATGGCGATCGAGCGCTATGCGCCGATCGAGACGGAGGCGGGGGCGACGAGCCTTGCGCTGGCGAAGAACCTGGCGCCGGGCGGGACCTATCGCTTCGAAGTGGCGGCGATCGACGCCGCCGGCCGGTGGTCGACGGCGGCTACGACCGGGGACGTGACCTTGCGGAATCGGACGACGCCGGAGGTGAACGAGTAGGGTGCGATCCAGCCGGCGGACGCAGAGGCGGCGGAGGGCTCCGGCGCCCACCCCCGGCTGTGACCGCTCTTCACTGCGCCTTCGCCAGGGGATAACCGTGCTTCCGCAGCGCCCGGCGCAGCGCCGCGACGTGGGCGTGGTTGCGCGTCTCCACCGTGCAGATGGCGTGGACGGCGAAGACGTCGGGCCCGCTGAACGCCCGTTCGTGCGTGATGTCGCGGATGCTCGCGCCCGTGTCGGCAATCACGCGGGTCAGCGCCGCGAGCCCGCCCGGGCGGTCGTGCACGATGGTGGTGAGGCGCGTCAGCCGGCCGTCGTGCACCAGCCCCTTGTCGATCACCCGCCCGAGCATGGAGGGATCGATGTTGCCGCCGCTGAGGATGAGCGCGACGCGCCGGCCGCGCAGCTCCGGCAGCCGTCCCGCCATGAGCGCGGCGAGCGGCACGGCCGACGCGCCTTCGACGACGGTTTTCTCGAGTTCGAGCAGGCGCAGGATGGCGAGCGCGATGTAGGCCTCGCTCACGCTCACGACCTGGTCGACGTGGGCGCGGGCCAGCGCGAAAGCCGTCGGCCCGACCGTGAGCGGCGCCAGGCCGTCGGCGAGCGTCGGCCGGCGCGGGACCGTGACGGGCCGGCCGGCGCGCAGTGCGGCCGCGAGATTGCCGGTATGAGTGCTCTCCACGCCGATGACCTGCACGCGCGGTCGCACCGCCTTGACCGCGACCGCCACGCCGGCGATCAGCCCGGCGCCGCCCACGGGTACCAGGATCGCGTCCACGTCGGGCACCTGCCGCAGGATCTCGAGCCCGAGCGTGCCCTGGCCGGCGATGATGTCGGGCGCGTCGAAGCCGTGGATGTACGTCAGCCCCTCCCGCGCCACCAGCTCGTCGGCGACTGCGCGGGCAGCGGTGAAGTCGGAGCCGCGGACGATGACGCGCGCGCCGAGTTTCTCGCAGGTGGCGATCTTGATCAGCGGGGCGTAGTCCGGCATCACCACCGTGACCGGAATGCCGAGGAGGTGCCCGTGGTAGGCGAGGCCGAGGGCGTGGTTGCCCGCGCTGGCCGCGACCACGCCGCGCGACCGTTGCGCCGGCTTCAGGCGCAGCAGGGCGTTCCGGGCGCCGCGTTCCTTGAACGAGCCCGTGCGCTGCAGATTGTCGAGTTTGCAGACGATGCGGGCGCCGGTGATCTCGCTCAGCGGAATCGATTCCGGGCAGGGTGAAACATAGATGCCGCCCGCGATCCGGCGTTGCGCGGCGCGGATATCGGCGAGGGTGACGGGCATCCGCGCAGCGTGGCGGGAGCACTCAGGCGCGTGAAGTCAGAACGGGACGAGTTTCGCCGACTCCCGGGAGCGCGGACGTCCCCGTCCGCATTTTCGATCCTTCGGACGGGGACGTCCGCGCTCCCAGCGGGGTTGACCGGCAAGCCGTAGCGTCCAGCGTCGCGAGCACAGGCTCATCCTCCGGCATGAAACGACGCGATTTTCTCCTTACCAGCGCGGCCGCCGCCGTGACCGCCTCGATGCGGGCGGGGGCGGCACCGGTGTCGGCCTCCGGCCCGCGCATCCTCCTGCGCGAGGCGCTGCAGTACGAGAACATCGGCGACGTCGGCCGCGTGCCCGGCACGCTCCGGCTGTTCGAGCGGCATCTGCCGGGCGCGGAGATCACCCTCTGGCCATGGAGCCTGCACGAGCGCGAGCGCGACATGCTTCGGCGCGCCTTTCCCCGGCTCAGGATTGCCGAGGGGGAGATCGACGCGCGCGGCCGGGCGTCGACGCCCGCGCTGGCCGCGGCGTGGGCGAGTGCGGAGATTTTCGTGTCGCCGGCCAAGAACGCCCGCACCTACGTCGAATGGGCGGCGACCGGGCGGCCCTACGGTATGTTCGGCGCGGCCTTCGATCCGATCACGGACCGCTCGAAGCTGCCCGACGGGCTGCCCCTCGACGAACTGCGCGCTCGGATCGATGCGCTGCCGGAGGGCGAGTTCACGCGCAAATTCGGCGACCGCGCGCTCTACGAGCGGGCGGCGTTCATTTACTGCCGCGACACCCTGTCGCTGCGCTTCCTCCAGCGGGAGAAACTCAATCCCGGGGTGCTGGATTTCGGCCCGGAGGGATGCTTCGCCCTCGACTTGCGGGACGAATCGCGCGCCGCCGACTGGTTGAAGCGCAACGGCCTCGCCGGCGAGGACTACCTCTGCGTCATCCCGCGGCTGCGCTACACGCCGTACTACCGCGTGAAGAACGTGCCTCGCTCCAACGGCGATTACGTGGTCGATGCGCTCAACGGCCGCACCACGGCCTCCGACCATGCCCCGCTGCGCGACCTCATCGTCCGCTGGGTGCGCGGCACGGGGTGCCGGGTCGTGGCGTGCCCGGAGATGACCTACCAGATCGAGACGGCGAAGGAGCAGCTGATCGATCCGCTGCCCGCGGACGTGAAGCGCAGCGTCGTCTGGCGCGACACATTCTGGCTCCCGGACGAGGCGGCGTCGATCTACGCCCGCGCCCGGGCGGTCGTGAGCGTCGAGTGCCATTCGCCGATCATCGCACTGGCCGTCGGCACGCCCACGCTGCACACGCGGCAGCCGGTCGACACCGTGAAGGCGCAGATGTACCGGGACATCGGCGTCGGCGACTGGCTCTTCGAAGTCACGCAGACTTCCGGCGAGGAGTTGTGGACGGCGTTGCAGAAAATCCATGCCGACCTGCCGGCGGCGCGGGGTCGCGTGCGGACGGTGATGGCGAAGGTCGCGGAGACCCAGCGGGCGATGACGGAGACGCTCGGGCGCGCCGCGCGGCGGGCTTGATCGGGGGGCGCGGACGTCCTCGTCCGCGTCCGCCTGGCGGACGAGGACGTCCGCGCTCCCGGGGGCTTGCCTAGGAACGGCGAAGGGGGCTTGGTGAGCGTGCTTTCCCGATGACTCGTCCCGCCCTTCGCCTCGCCGCCTGCCTTGCCCTCGGCCTGACCGTGCCCGTTGCGTCCCCCGCCAGCGACGCCTCCCGCCCCAATCTGATCGTCATCAACATCGACGACCTCGGCTACGCCGAGACCGGGCCGTTCGGGGGCGCCAACCGCACGCCGCACCTGGACCGGATGGCTCGCGAGGGCCGCAAGCTCAACAGCCACTACGCCGCCCCGGTGTGCTCCCCGTCCCGCGCCGCGCTGATGACGGGCAGCTACGCCAAGCGCGCGCTGCCGATCCCGCACGTGCTCTTTCCCGTCGCGGAGGTGGGGCTGAATCCGGGCGAGCGCACGATCGCCGAGGTGTTGCGCGACGCGGGGTATGCGACCGCGTGCGTCGGCAAATGGCACCTGGGCGACCAGCGCGACTTCCTGCCGACGCGCCAGGGATTCGACTCCTTCTTCGGCATTCCGTATTCGAACGACATGGGCCTCGCCGCCGAGGGCGCCCGCAGCAACCGGGGCGCGCCGCCGCCCGCGGCGAAACAGAAGGCCAAGGCGGCCGCGGCCCAGGCGGCGGCCGATCCCGCGACCGGCCTGAGGGGCAACGCCCAGCCGCCCCTGCCGCTGCTCGAGAACGAGACCGTGGTCGGGCGCGTGCGCGAGGCGGAGCAGATCGACCTCACGCGCCGGTACACCGAGCGCGCCGTGCAGTTCATCCGCGACCGGCGCGACCGGCCGTTCTTCCTCTATCTCGCGCACAGCGCGGTGCACTTCCCGGTGTATCCGCGGGACGAATTCATGGGGAAGTCGGGCCGCGGCCTGCTCGGTGACTGGGTGCAGGAGGTCGACTGGAGCGTCGGCCAGGTGCTGGATGCGCTGCGCGCCCTCCAGCTCGACGGACGGACGCTCGTGATTTTCACCTCGGACAACGGGGGCCCGGTGAACCAGGGCGCCACGAACGGGCCGCTCCGGGGCAGCAAGGGCACGACGTTCGAAGGCGGCATGCGCGTGTGCACGCTCGCCTGGTGGCCCGGCCGGATCCCGGCGGGCACGGCGACCGAGGCGATCACGTCGATGATGGACGTGCTGCCTACCTTCGCCCGGCTTGGCGGTGCGACGCTGCCGGCCGATCGCAAGCTCGACGGCGTCGACATCTGGCCGGTGCTCGCCGGCGATCCCGCCACCCCGCCGCGTGACCAGATGCTTTACTTCCGCGGCCTCACGCTCGAGGCAGTGCGCTCCGGCCCCTGGAAGCTGCACCTGGCGGGCGGGGAGCTCTATGACGTGGCGAAGGATCTCGGCGAGAGCTGGAATGTGGCCGCGCAGCACGCGGACGTGGTCCGGCGCCTCCGCGCCATCGCCGACGCCACGAAGGGCGACCTCGATCCCGACGGCGTCGGCCCCGGTTGCCGGCCGCTGGGTCGGGTGCCGAACCCGCAGCCGCTGCTCGCGCTGGACGGTACGGTGCGCGCAGACGCGGTGGGGAAGACGAAGCGTTTCCCGTGAGAGCCTGGGAGCGCGGACGTCCTCGTCCGCACTCCGGTTCGACCCGATGCGGACGAGGG
>CALFZM010000328.1 GCA_937952235.1 uncultured Opitutia bacterium
ATCGTGGCCAACCCGCCGTATCTGTCCTCCTCGGAGGCCGAGCAGGCCGAGCCGGAGGTGCGCGACTTCGAACCGCGTTCCGCGCTGGTGGCTGATGCCGCGGGGATGGCGGATCTCGCTGCGATCATCGCGGCCGCTCCGTCCCGCCTGGTCCCCGGTGGGTTGCTCGCGCTGGAAACCGGCATCGCTCAGCATGCGAAGGTGGAGGAGCTGGCCCGCAGTGCCGGGCTGGTGGAGCTGGCCTTGCGGCAGGATCTCACCGGGCGCGACCGCTTCGTGTTCGCGAGCATGCCCGCAGACGTGAACGTGACTGGGGCTTAGCCGGCGATTGCCGCTGCGGTGGCGCCGCCTGTCCCCAGGCGGCTGACGTGCGTCCGACCTTCCGCAGCGGCTTGAGGACAGGCCGCTCCACCTCTGGCGGCGGCCGTTCTCAACGGTGATGGAAAGTGACGGCTCCGTCGTCGCGGCCCATACGCCGCGACGAAACCGGGGAGCCGACTCAATCCGCCGAACCTGGCGTGCGGCAGCAGATCAGCCGCCGCTCGAGGTCTGCGCGGTCAGGGGCGGACGGCTGCTGGAGGTGAACTCCCGGCTCCGGCCCAGTTCGACCGCATCGTTCACGACCCGCAGTGCCTCGCGCAGGTGCACGTCGACCTTGGCGAAGCTCTCGTTCTCGTCATCGCTGTCGAAATCCTCCTCGTCCTCCTTCTTCGGCGCCTTGATGCGCGGCGCGGGCGGGGGCCCGAGATAGAAGGTGCGGAAGCTAAAGTCGTTTTTCGAGAGCCGCTCCTTCTCCGCTTTCATCCCCTTGCGGAACTCGTCGTCGCTGGCCTTCTGCCGCTGCCGTTCTTCGATATTGAGCGAGATCAGCTTCTGCTCCTGCCGCGCCTTGAAGGTGTCGACCTGCTTGCGCAGATAAGTGAACTCCTCGAGTTTCGACTGACGCTCAAGACTTGCCTGGCGCAGCGGCGTCAGGACGGTCTGGCTGAGCGGCTGGCCCTCGAATTCGCTGCTCTTGATCTGGTCCCAGACCAGCGCGCGGGGGAGGTCGGCTTCGCCGATCGGGAGATAATCCTCGATCGAAGGCAGGACGATGTCGGGTACGACGCCCTTGAGCTGGGTCGACGCTCCGCTGGGCAGATAGTACTTCTGGATCGTGAACTTCGCGGCGCCGGTCTTCTGCGGGGAGCGCTGGTGCGGTCCGGGAACCTGCTTCATCTCGATCACCTGCTGCACCGTGCCCTTGCCGTGCGTCGAACTGTCGCCGACGACGATGGCGCGGCCGTAGTTCTGCAGGGCGCCGGTGACGATCTCGGACGCCGAGGCGCTGAAGCGATCGACCAGCACGGCGAGCGGGCCCGTGTACGCGATCCGCGGATCACGGTCGCGGTCGACCTGGATTTCGCCGTTGAAGTTCTTCACCTGGACGACCGGACCTTTCTGGATGAACAGCCCCGCGAGCTCGATGGCCTCCGCGAGGAAGCCGCCGCCGTTGCGGCGCAGGTCGAGCACGAGGCCCTCGATGTTCTCCTTCTTCAGGATCTCGATCAGGCGGGCGACATCCTTCGAGGCCGAGCTCCGTTCCGCATCCGTGTCGCCGTCGTCGCCCTCGGCGTAGAACGCCGGCAGGCTGATGACGCCCAGGCGACGGGTCTTCGCCTCCGCACCTTCGACCGGGAGATCGAAGACGCCGCCCCGGGCGCGGGCCGAGTTCAGCTTCACGGTGTCGCGGGTGATCGTGATCTCGCGGCGCACCGAGCTGTCGGCGGCGTCCGCGGGCTGCACCGTCAGCACCACCTGCGAGCCCTTCTGGCCGCGAATCTTGTCGACGATCTTGCGCAGCTTCATGCCGAAGATGTCCACCGGTTCGCCGCCCTTCTCCGCGACCGAGATGATCTTGTCGTTGGGTTTGAGCTGGCGACCCAGGTCGGCGGGGCCGCCGGGCACGATCTCCTTCACGATGCAGATGTCGTCCTCGACTCCCAGCAGCGCGCCGATGCCGACGAGTTTCAACCGCATCTGGATGCCGAAGTCCTCGTACGTCTCGGCGGAGAAATAGGTGGAGTGGGGATCGTACAGCTTGGCGATGGTCGTGAGGTAGATTTCGGCGAGATCCTTGCCCTCGATTTCAGCCAGGTTCTTCAGCATCCGGTCATAACGCTTCTTCACCTGCTCCTTCGCCTCTTCGATCGTCTTCTTGTTGAGCACCTCGGCGAGCAGCTCGAACTTCAGGCGTTTCTGCCACAGGTCCTCGGAAGCCGCGGCATCGGCTGGCCACTCGGCCTTGGCTCGATCGGCGCGGTACGTGTCGCTGGAGGTGAAATCGAAATCTCCCTTCAGCCGTTCCATGATCCAGGCGATGCGTTCCTGCACGCGCGTCTGGTACACGTAGAAGATCTCGTAGGCCGCGTTGATGTTACCGAGAAACGCGGTGTTGTAGTACACGTTGCGCCCGAAATCGGTCTCGAATTTCTCGCGGTCGGTGCGAAGGAAGAACAGCCGCTGGCCATCCAGTTCGCTCATGTAGTCGGGGATCACGCTCGCGAAATCCGAGCTGCGGACGGCATCGTGGTTGTAGTGCAGCTCGTCGAGCAGCTTCGTCAACGTCATCGCCTCCGCGGCGAGCGTCGTGGAGGTGGAGAAGAGCTTGCGATCGTTGGCCGCCCCCAGTGAGGCCAGCGATAGCAGCACGGCGAGGCCCAGGGCGAGGTGGCGGCGGATCCGAAGGGCGGAGATCATGACGTGAAGGTAAGATGCGTGTGGGGAGGGAAAGTTTCACCGGCCCGGGGCGAAGCGCAAGCGACCCGGCCTCGAAGCCTACGGGCGGCTGAGGAGATCGCGGGCTTCGTCGAGCAGACGCTTCTCGTCCGCCGTGAGGGCGGCAAACCCCTCGCTGTTGATCTTGTCGAGGATCCGGTCGACCTGCGCCCGCAGGTCCGCTCGCGACACCGGGGGCGGGGGAGGCACCGGCGCTTCTGCTGCCGGCAGGGCCGCGGGCCGCCGCGCGCGGGCGAGCCAGCGGGGCGCTTCGGTCTCGGCGCGGTCCTCGGGGTTGAACCACCGGGCCCGGTGGATGAAGCGGAAGTACACCAATCCGGTCAGCATGCCCGCGAGGTGCGCGGAACCTGAGATCGCCATGTCGAACGGCAGCGGCCGGGCCGGGATCTCGTAGAGGAAACAGACGGTGGCCGCAAAGGCGGCCAGGGAGAGCACGACATACTTCGGCCGGATCGTGACCGGCACGACAAAGAACAGCAGGAACGTCAGCGGCTGGTTCGGATGGAAGCACGCGAAGATCACGAGCAGCGCCGCGACCGCCGCCGTGGCGCCCACATGCTGGCCCGCGCCCAGCCGCCAGTGCACCGCGGCCCAAGCCAATCCGCCCAGGATGGTCGCGGCCGCAAACACGCCGAAGAACCGTCGCGTGCCGAGAAGCGGGATCAGTTCCCGGCCGAGGAAGTAAAGGGCGAGCGCATTGCCGATGACGTGGAAGATGAACTCGGGGCGGTGGAGCACCACGTGCGACACCAAGGTCCAGACCTGCCCGTTGCGCAGCCCCGCGATGGAGAGCCCCAGCGCCTGCTCGACGCGGCCGCCGCCTCCGCTCCACCACGCGGAACCCGTGAGCACCTGGAGCAGGAATCCTCCGATGATGGCCGACAGCAACCAGGTGAGCGCCGAAGTCTTTTCCCGTGGATATTCCCCCCGCATGTAGGGCCGGTCCGAAAGCATCGGCGCAATGCTACCGTCGCACCCGGCAAACACAAGCCGGCACCTCGGGATCGCGCGTTGATTTCCTGTAATTTTCGGAGGCGAGGGGCGGCGCAGCGTGGTCGCTTGACAGGCTTTGGGAATCACCTCTTTGTGCGTCTGATTACCTATGGCGAACAAAGCGGAAAAATGGCCCAGCAATACCCCCGGCAAGTTCTACGTCGACCAGCAATGCATCGACTGCGACCTGTGCCGCGAGACCGCGCCATCGTTCTTCACTCGTAACGACGAGGGCGGCTACTCCTTCGTCCACAAGCAGCCGTCCTCCGAGGAGGAGATCGCCCAATGCATGGAGGCGCTCGAGGGCTGCCCCGTCGAGGCGATCGGCAACGACGGCGACGAGTAAGTCTCCCCGCCCGCTGTCACGCGCCTTCCGCACCCCGGCTCTCCCGCCGGGGTTTTTTGTGCCCATGCGTGCTTGTTAAGGCCTCTAATTCAAGCCCGCGAACAAAGGCTTGTTTTCTGTCCGGCGCCCGCTAGCCATGCGCGCGAATGAGAGCATTGGTTCTGACCCTGGGAGTGGTTTCGACGACGCTGGCGGCCCAGCCCGCGCTCCAGTTGCCGGGGATTGAGGTGCACTCGCCCCGCGTCGCCAACCAGGCTCCCGCGGGGACGTTCGCGATGCCGGTGACGGCGCTGCGGTACGAGCCGCGGGTCGATCTTCAGGGGCGCAACCTCGCCGAGGGGCAGGCCGACGTCACGCTGCGGGGCGGCGTGTTCGAGTCCACCGGATACCAGCTCGGCGCGCTTACGCTCAACGATCCCCAGACCGGGCACTACGTCGTCGAGCTTCCGATCGCGCCCGGCCTGCTCACGGCACCGGAGATCCTCACCGGCGCTCCCCTCGTCCTCGGGGCCGGCAATGCGACCACCGGTGCGATCGCGCAGCGCTGGCGGCCCGTCCGCAGCGGCGGCCAGGCTTCCGCCGGGGTGGGCGAGCACGCGCTTTGGCGGGCCGAGGCGCAGCTCGGCTACCTCGCGGGCGCCGCCGCCGGGGGCCGACGGTTCGGCGTCGATGTGGCCCTGGCGCGGTCGGAGTCGGACGGTCCCGTGCCCTTCGGCGATCACGCCTTCGAGCGGGCCAACCTGCGCCTGCAATCTTCCCACGCGACGTCGCAGACCGATCTGTTCGCCGGGTACCAGGGCAAGCACTTCGGCTGGCCCAATCTCTACACCCCGTTCAACTCGAACGAATCCGAGCGCCTGCAGACGACCCTGTTCGTGCTCAATCACCGCGCTGTCCTTGGCCGGGATGAGTTTGTCGAGGCGGGGGTCTTTCACCGGCGCAACAAGGACGACTATGCTTTCAACCGTCTCGCCCCGGTGGGCCCGGTGCATCCGTTTCAACACACGACCTGGCTGACCGGAGGCGCGGTGAGCGCACGCCTCGCGGTCGGCGGCGGCCGCGTCAATGTCCGCTCCGAGGTCGTCGCCGACGAGATCGAATCGACGTCGCTCACGTTCGGCCGCTACCGGACCCGGACGCTCACGCGCTTCGCCGTCGTGCCGGAGCAGGCCTGGAGCGCGGCCGACGGGAGCCAGACGTCCGTCCAGGCCGGCGTCGCGCGCGACGATTCCAATCGGGACCGCGGCGCCTGGTCGCCCGTATTTGTCCTGGCGCGACAGTGGCCATCGTCGGGTTGGCGCCGGGCGTCGCTCTCGTACACCCGGCCGTCACAGGTGGCCAGCTACACGGCGTTGAACTCGAATGCCGCCGCCGGCCTGTTCCGCGGCAATCCCGACCTGGGCCGCCACCGCGCGCACAACGTGGAACTCGCCGCCGCCGGTCAGGTGGCGGGCTGGCAGGCCGAGGCAGCGGTCTTCTGGCGGCGCGACGAAAGCCTGGTCGACTGGACCTACCGGCGCGGCGTGACCGCCCGGACCGCCAACGCCGTGGATCTCGACGTCACGGGCTTCGAGATCGTGGCCCGCCGCTCCTGGGCGGCCGCCGACGTCGTGATCGGTTATACCGCCTTGACCAAGGCGGCCGACTACCTCGGTGCGCCGGTCGACGCCAGTTTCTATGCGCTCAATTACGCGCGGCATCGGCTCACGGCCGCACTGACGCTGCGGCTGGGCAATGGCTTCGAACTTCGTCTTGACCACGCCGCCCGCGTGCAGGCCGACAACCCCTTGCGGCTGGTCGGCGGCGACGAAGCGGTGAGCGGGGCGGTCGGCCTGTCGTATCGTCCGCCCGGGAGCGCCCGGTGGGTCGTGTCCCTGCTGGTGGACAACCTTTGGGACTCCCGCTTCCAGGATGTCCCGGCTGTCCCGGCTTCGCCGCGCCAGGTTTCCGGCGGGGTCGGATTCGCGTGGTAGCGGCCGCTCGAGGGCGGGCGGGAAGGCTCGGAGGATGCCTGGGCGCAAGGGAGGACGCCGGTTTGCGATTTGACATTCCGCGCCGGGCGCCGGTTTTTGCGCGTCATGCCCGAGAACCCGTTTCTTGACCCGGACTTTCACATTCGCTGGTCGGCGTTGACGGCGGAGAAAGTCGTGCCCGCGATCGAGCTCGCGGTCACCCGCGCGCAGGCGGCGATCGACGCGATCGCGCAGCGTGACCTCGCCGCGCTGACCTATGCGAACACCTTCCTCGCCCTCGAGCACGCGACGGAGGAGTTGACCGTGGCCTGGGGCAAGGTGACCCATCTGCAATCGGTCGCCGACGCGCCCGACCTGCGGGAGGCCCACAACGCCGTGTTGCCGCGGGTGTCGGCCTTCTACGCCGCAATTCCGCTCAATCCCGCACTGTGGCAGCGGCTGAAGGCGTTCGCCGCGTCACCCGCGGCCGCGGCCCTGGAGGGGATCCACCGGCGATTCCTCGAGGAAACGATGAAGGATTTCCGGCAGGCCGGAGCGGACCTCCCGCCGGAGAAGCGCGCCCGGCTCGAGGCGCTGCAGACCGAGCTGGCGCAGGTGACGCAGAAGTTCTCGGAGAACGTGCTCGATGCGACCAACGCCTGGCAGTTGATACTGCCCGAGGCGGAGGGGGCGCGGCTGCAGGGCCTGCCCGATCACGCGCGCGCGGCCGCCCGCGCCAGCGCCGAAAAGAAGGGTGTGCCGGGCTGGCGCTTCACGCTGCACCAGCCGTCGCTGGAGCCGCTGCTGACCTACGCGGAGGACGAGGCGCTGCGTCGGGAGGTATGGACGGCCTCGAGTCGGGTGGGCGCGCAGGAACCGCACGACAACACCCCCCTCATCAGCCGGATCCTGACCCTGCGGGCGGAGAAGGCGGCGCTGCTGGGCCAGGCGCATTTTGCCGACCTCGCCCTCGAGCGGCGCATGGCGAAGGCCGGGCAGCGGGCGCTCGCGTTCATCGACGACCTGCAGCGGCGTGCGGCTCCCGCTTTCGCACGCGAATGCCGCGAGCTGGAGGAGTTCCGCGCGCGCGAGACCGGCACGGAGATCCGCCGGCTCACGCCGTGGGAGATTGCCTTCTGGGCGGAGCGCTTGCGCCGCGCCCGCTACGCGTTCGACGAGGAGACGCTCCGGCCTTATTTCCCCATGCCGGCGGTGATCGACGGCATGTTCGAGCTGGTGCGGCGCGTCTTCGGGCTCCGCGTCGCGGCCCGCGAAGGCGTGGAAACCTGGCATCCCGAGGTGAAGTTCTACGATCTGCTCGACGCTTCCGGGCGGCACCTCGGCTCCTTCTACGCGGACTGGCATCCGCGCGACTCCAAGCGTGGCGGCGCGTGGATGAACTACCTGATCACGGGCGGGCCCGGACCGGAGGCCGGCCGGACGCCGCACCTGGGCCTGATCTGCGGCAACCTCACGCCGCCGTCGGGCGGACGCCCGGCGCTCCTCACGCATCGCGAGGTCGAGACGATCTTCCACGAGTTCGGTCATCTCCTGCATCACCTGCTGGGCGAGGTCGAAATCAAGTCGCTCAACGGTGTGAACGTCGCCTGGGATTTCGTCGAGCTGCCGTCGCAGATCCTCGAGAACTGGACGTGGGAGCGCGAGAGTCTCGACCTCTTTGCCCGGCATCACGAAACGGGGGCGACGATTCCCGAGGAGATCTTCACGCGCATGACGGCGGCGCGAAATTTCCGCTCCGCCGCAGCCACCCTCCGGCAGGTCGGCTTCGCCCGCATGGATCTGCTGATGCACATGCAGACCGCCGAGTTTGCCGGCCTGCCCGACGTCGAACCGGCGGTGCGCGCGCGGATCGCGGATTGTCTCGTTCCCACCGAGCCTCCGGCGCCGACGATCGTCAAACGCTTCACGCACATTTTCGCCGATCCCATGGGCTACGCTGCGGGCTACTATTCGTACAAGTGGGCGGAAGTGCTCGACGCGGATGCCTTCACGCGTTTCCGCCGCGAAGGCATCTTCAATCCGCAGGTGGGGGCGGAGTTCGTCGCGAAGATTCTGAGTCGCGGCAATTCCGCCGACCCGGCGGAACTGTACCGGTCATTCATGGGTCGGGACCCCGATCTCAACGCGCTGCTGCAACGCAGCGGCCTGGCCACCGCCGCCTGAACGGGCCGGGCGGTCGTACGATCCATGCGCCGCCTCCTCAAGATTCTCGCCTTCGCCGCCGCGGGCCTCGCCCTGCTGGCGCTCAGCCTGCCCTGGTGGTTCGGCGCGGTGGCAGGCACCCTGGCGGCCCGCCGGGGGATCGTCGCGGGGGCGTATGAGCGGATCGGCTACAGCCGGCTTGCCTGGCACGACGTCGTCGTGCCGGTGGGCAGCGTGCGAGTGGTGGTCGATCGCATCGAGGCCGACACCCCCGCACTCTGGGCGTGGCGCCATGTGCGCGGACGCGCCGGGCTCGTCGTGGCCGGCTCGTGGCGGGTCGAGGTCGGGCCGCCGGGCGCCCCCGCCGACCCGCGGGGCTGGATGCCGTTGCGCGAACGGCTGGGGCGCATCGCCGATGTCCTGGCGCGCTGGCTGCCGCAGGCGAAGGTAGGGCCGGGCGTCGTGCGCTGGAGCACCGGCACGCTCGAACTGGCAGGCGCCACCTGGCGTGAACGCGAGCTGTCCGTGGCGGGCCTGAACTTTCGCGGGGTGACGGCGGACGTGGAGGCGGCGTTTGCGTCGACCGGCGGATTGCGCGTGCAGGCCACCACCGCCGGCGGCGCCGTGGAGCTCGAGGCGTCGAGCCAGGGCCGCGGCGTGAGCGGCACCGTGCACCTCTGGCGGCAGCCGGCATCATTCGGCGCCACCTTTGCCGCGAGCGGCTGGCTGCCTTCGGAGGCGGAACTCCGGGCCAGCGACTGGACCGTGGCGGGGGAACGTCTGCGCGTGGGCGCGGCTTACCCGGAAGTGCGCGGCGGGGCGCGGGTGACATGGCGCGAGGGCGCGTTGCAGATCGATTTGAACGCGCAGGGGGCGCCCGCCCCCGGAACGGCCGTTCCGCCGCTGGACCTGGCGGTGCGCGCCGCCGGCGATCGCGCGGGGCTCGCGCTCGATACCTTGCGCGTGGAAGTGCCCGGAATCTCGGGCCTGCTGACGGCACCGGTGTTCGTGGACTGGCGCGGGCGGCTGCGCGAAGGCGAGGCCCGTTTCACGGTGACCGCGGACCTGGGCCGCGTGCCGTGGTTCACGGCGCAAGGAACGGTGGCGGGCGAGGCGCGACTCGTCTCTGCCTCCCCGGCGGAGACCGCGGTCGAGCTGTCGGTGGCCGCGGGCGACGTTGTGGCGGAGGGCGTGGCGCTGGCGTCGGCGTCGGCGCGGGGCCGGTTCGAATGGCCGCTCCTGGATGTCCAGCAGGCGGAGGTCCGCGCCGCCGCGGGAGGCGAATTGCGCGGCCGCGGCGGCTGGGATTTCGCACAAAAGGCGCTCCGCGAGGTGTCGGTCGAGGGCGTCGTGCACCGCGAAAGCGTGGCGCGTTGGCTGCCCGGCACGCTGCAGTTCGAGCAGCTGGCGATCTCGGCGACCGCGGACGGCCCGCTCGCGGCGCCCGTGCATGCGGGCACCGTGCGGGCCGGCAAGCTGCAACTGCCCGCGCTGCATCCCCTCGCTGCCACGGCGACCTGGCGCGGGCGCGGCGGGGCAGTGGAGGAGTGGACGGTGGAGGCGGCCGCGGGACCGACGACGATCGCCGCGCGCGGGGCGCTGGCGGAAGGCCGCGTGCAGCTTGCGGCCGCCTCGCTTGGCCAGGATGGCCGGGTGCAACTCGCGCTCGAGGCGCCGGCGGCGGTGAGCTGGCGGCCGGAGCGGCGCGTCGAGGGCCTCGCACTGGCCGGAGCGGCGGGCCGTATCCAGATCGACGGGACGTGGGGAGCTTCGGGCCGGCTGGCGGTCCTGGCCGATGGGCTGGCGTCGACCCTGGCCCGTGACCTCGCGAAGGTGCCCGGCCCGCCGTGGAGCCTCCGGCGTCTCGCGCTGACCGCCGACTGGGAGCGCGGGCCCGCCCGTTTCGCGGTGGAAGCGGCCGGCGCCGTCGAGCTCGGCGAGAAGCGCGAGGCTGAGGTCGAACTGCGGGGCCGGGGCGACGGCGGAGGCGTGCGCCTCGACCAGGTGCGCGTGGCGGAATCCGGCGCCGTCGTGGCCGAGGCCAGCGGCCAGTTGCCGGTGGCGCTGCAGCCGGGCGGGGATCCCTTCGTGCGCATCGAGCGGTCGGGCGCGATCAAGCTCCTCGTCCGGGTTGCGCCCCAGGCCGACTTCTGGCGGCGGTTCGCGACCCTGAGCGGAGTCGCCCTGGAGGAACCGCGCCTGGTGGCGGACCTGCACGGCACGTGGGCGCGGCCCGAGGGCACGGCCACCCTGCAGGCGAGGCGGGTGACGATCGATCCGAAGTGGACCGCGCAGCCGCTGCCCGTGATCGAGGGTCTCGACGTCGAGGTGGCGGGAGACCGCGCCGGCTTGAACCTCAGCCGTTTCGAGCTGCAGGTGGCCGGTCAGCGGGTGCACGCCGGCGGCCGGCTCCCGATACCGGAGGAACACTGGGGTGAATTTCTCGCCGAGCCGCTGAAACTTGCGCGTGAGGGCGCCGACTTGCGCGTGGAGGTGGCGGAGGCGGAACTCGCCGCCTTCGCGCGCTGGCTGCCCGCGGCGATCGCGCCGGTCGGACGACTCGAGGCGGACGTCCGTTTCCGGAATGGCGGCCTGGAAGGGTTTCTGCGCTTGCGCGATGCTGCGTCGCGGCCGCTGGGACCGCTGGGCGTGCTGCAGGAAATCAGCGCGGACCTCGCGCTCGAGGGCCGCCGCATCCGACTCGAGCAGGTCACCGCGCGCAGCGGGGGCCAGGAAGTCAAACTCGCCGGCGAAGTGGCGCTCGGAGACGACCGGCAGCCGCGCTACGACCTGACCCTCCGCGGCACGAATCTCCCTTTTGTCCGGCAGACCGGCCTGCTCGTGCGCGGCGATCTCGACCTGCAACTCCAGACCCCGGCCGACGGTGCGCCCACCCGGCTCGGCGGCACCGTTCGTTTGCGCGACAGCCTATTTCTCTCCGACGTCCGGGACCTGCTGCCGAAGGGCGGCGCCGGCCCCACGCGCCGTCCGCCGTACTTCGCGGTGGAGACGCCGCCGGTGAACGCCTGGACGCTGGCGGTGGAGGTCACGGGCGAGCGTTTCATGCGCGTGCGCATCCCGGTCTTCACCGGCCTGGCGTCCGCCCGGTTCAAGCTCGGCGGCACCCTGGGAGAACCGCGCGCCACCGGCGAAGTGGTGATCGACGAAGGTACGATCAAGATGCCGTTCGCCGGCTTCACGGTGACCCAGGGCAGCGTGCGCCTGACGGAGGCCGACGCGCTGGAGCCGGAGATCTTCCTGAGGGGCACGGGCCGCCGGTACGGTTACGAACTCACGTTGCAGATCGAGGGCAGGGCGTCGGAGCCCAGCGTGGTCTTCACGTCGAGCCCCCCGCTGGACTCCGAGCAGGTGCTGTTGATGGTCATGACCGGCTCGGCCCCCGGAAACGAGATCGCCCGCTCGACCACGCAGCGGGCCGCCAACCTCGGCCTGTTCCTGGGCCAGAGCCTGCTCAGCGGGCTCGGGCCCGACTCGGCGGAAGCCGACCGGCTGACCATCATGTCGGGCGAGAAGGTCTCGCAGCAGGGTCGCGAGACGTACGAATTCGAATACCAGCTTTCCGACCGCTGGACCCTGACCGCCGAATACAACGAGTTTGACGAGTACAACGCCGGGGTGAAATGGCGCGTGTTCGGCGGCCGCCGGCCCAACGCCCAATCCCATGACGCCAAATAGCACCCGCCGGCGGCGCGCCTGCTTCGGGTGGCTGGCCGCATTCCTCTCCCTCGCGATGCTGCTGCCGGCGTCAGTGGCGGCGGCGGACACGGTGGAACTGCGGGTGAAGGGCGCCGGCTTCCTCCGCGATCGCGAACTGCGGGCGGCGCTCGAGCGCCTGGTGGCGGGCAAACGGGAGCAACTCGACACCAATGCGATCGAGGACGCCGCGGTGATCCTCCATTCGGCGCTCGGCGACGAAGGGTTCCAGCGGGCCACGCTCGATATCGAGGTGGAAACGGAGGACGGGCAGGTGCTCCGCCTCGACTTCGATCCGACCTTCGCCACTCCGCTACCGCGTCCGCTCAGCGCCCGCGCCGTCACCTTCGAGATCGATCCCGGCGTGCGCTTCACCGTGGCGGACGTTCGATTCGAGGGCCTCCAGGCGCTGAGCGAACGGCAGGCCCGCGCCCTCTTTCGCACGGAGGCGGCACTTTTCCTAACCGCCCGGGCCAACGCCTACGCTCCCAGCCGTCTCGCACGGTCGGCCGACGCCCTGCTCGGCGAGCTGCGGCAGCGCGGCCATCGCGATGCGGCCGTCGCGACGGCAACGGACGTGGAGGAGGCGACCGGCCGGGTGAGCGTGGCCGTGACGGTGCGCGAGGGCCCTTTATGGGTGGTGGAAGGCGTCGAGTTCCAGCGGGAAGGCGAGGACGGAGTGGAAATGCCCCGCACCGATGCCTGGCGGGGGAAACCGTGGTCGCCGAGCGTGCAGGAGGACCTGCGAGAGGCGGTGCGGCATGCTTATTATCGGCAGGGCTATCCGGACGTTGGGGTGCATGTCGCGGCGGAGGCAGGCGCGTTGGCAGAGGGCCGGCAGGCAGCCACCCTCATCGCCACGATCGTGCCGGGGCCGCAGGTGCGCATGGGACAGCTGCGCTTCGAGGGCGCGCCTCGCATGCGCGAAAGCGTGCTGCGACGGCGCGTGCGGCTCGCCGCCGGCGACGCGCTCAATCCGCTGGCGCTCGAGAATGCACGTTACCGGCTCTCGCGGCTGGGCATCTTCGAGGCGGTCGACCTGCGTTATTCGCCTCCCGACGGCGCGGTGCGCGATCCGGTGTTCATCCTGCGCGAAGGGCCGCGTTACGAGACGAGCCTGCTGTTCGGCTACGGCAGCTATGAGCAGGTGCGGGGCGGCGTCGAACACCGCCAGCGCAACCTCTTTGGCATGGCGCACCAGTCGCGCCTGGAACTCGTGCAGTCGGTGAAGAGTTCGCGCGGGGATTTCATCTACTCGGTGCCTGAACTGTTCGGCGAATCGCTCGACGGCACCGGCCGGCTTTTCGGCCTGCAGCGCCGGGAGATCGCGTTTCTCCGCCAGGAATTCGGCGCCAACGTGGCCCTGCAGCGGCCGGTGCGGTGGATCGGCGGCGAAGTCACGGCCGGATACACCTACGAGGCGCTGCGCAATCGCCGCAGCTCGCTTTCGACCCGCACGACGGACGAGCGGCAGGTCAACGTCGCGAGCGTCAACTTCGGCCTGGGCGGCGATCGCCGCGACAACCCCCTGCGCCCCCGCCGCGGCTACCACTGGTCGCTGCAATTCGAGCTGGCCGACCCCCGGCTGGGCGGCGAAGCGACGTATCAGCGGAGCGAATTCGCGGCCGCCTACCACACGCGCTGGGGCGGCAGCACCTGGTTGCATTTTGGCGCCAGCCACGGCGCGATCACCACGGAGGGGAGCGACGAGGCCAACCTGCCGGTCAACAAGCGCTTCTTCCCCGGTGGAGACAGCAGCATCCGCGGTTACCGGCGCGGCCAGGCTTCACCCCGCGGCCCCGACGGGTTGTTCGTCGGGGCGAAGACGTTCGTGCTGCTGAACGTCGAGGTGGAACAGGCGGTCACGCCCAACTGGTCCGCGGTGCTGTTCTGGGACGGGCTGGGCATCGCGGAATCGATCCGCGACTACCCCATGCGGGACCGGCTGCACACGCTCGGCGCCGGGCTCCGCTACCAGACGCTGATCGGACCGGTGCGGCTGGAATACGGCCGCAACCTCAATCCGCGTCCGGACGACCCCTCCGGGACCTGGCACTTCTCGGTCGGATATCCGTTCTGAGCCGGCCTCATGCCGTTGGCCTTCAGATCACCCACGAAGACAGCCGTACCGAAAGGTGGAGCGGCTCGACCTCTGTATGGACCGGAGACATGGGTTACAGATGTACGGAGACATGGGTAACAGG
>CALFZM010000329.1 GCA_937952235.1 uncultured Opitutia bacterium
TCTTCGACGTCAGCGCACCGGACCGGGGCCGAGTGGTTCACCTTGCCGAAGTGCTCCCCGCGCGTGCCGGAACGCACCGGAACTGCGCCGTTGCGAGCTTCTCGCCCGAGTGCAGGGGGCCCTGCGAACGAGAGCGTGCGACAACGATTGTCATCTCGTCCTCAGGCGCGACCGGGACGACGCACGGACGAGATACTCAATTCTCGAAGTTGACGACCTGCGGCCTACGCAGCCCCGGCGATCTGCGTCTGCCGAAGCGTCTCCACGCTGGCTGGCCAACCGAGCTGGGCGGCCCGATCCATCTGCTGACGCGTCAGCCGACACGACAGCAGAGCGGGCCACGACCCGTACTCGTCCAGGAAACTCGGCCCGGTGGGCAGGTAGATCCGGACCAGGATCCGATCTTGTTCGATGACGCGCACGATCTCGCCGTAGACCACACTGGGTGCATCGTCGACCGATGCGAAGTACTCGCCGACGGACCAGCGGATGCCTTCTGCGCAAGTCGGACAGGGCCGCCATCGGCGCGTCGTCGCCCGAGGATGTGGGCACGTCTGGTCGCGCATCTGCCGTCGGGCCAATCGGCGGCGGCGCTGCTCGAAGCGCCAACGGAGCCAGGCCTTGTAGGTCGCCTCCGGGTCGTCCGGATCGTCGTGGATGTCGACGAGGCTGCGGAGCCGGCACACGAACGTCGCCTCGAGCGGATCGTCGGTCGCCTGTCGCCGTCCGTCGACGGCGGCCTGGTATGCGGCGACGACACTTGGGATCTCGCCGAAACGGACACAGTCGATTTCGCGAAGGCGAGCGAGGAGAAGGTCTCGACGGATCTTCCGCGCCTCGTCGGCTAAGAGCCACGGTGCGATCGGGAGCTCGCGCACGACGAGGAACGCGGCGCCGATCGCCGGCCGGACCTCCTTCGGGTGCTGCCGAACCCAACGTGCGATCGCCGCGCCGCGCTCGCCGTTCACGGCTCCCCCGTGGTGCCATCGCCGAGCTGGAGGTTGAGCATCGCCGCAGCGTCGTCGAGCGGGATCCTTCCTTCGTTCACGATGAACTGAAGGAGTGCCGTTCTCGCGAGCTCGGGGACCGAAGCGCTCTCCGTCGCGGCGAGGTAGGCCAGGCGGGCGTAGATGTCCTTGGGGACATTGATGCGGATCGTGCGGCTGGGTTTCTTGGTTCGGCGGTGGTGCATGCCGGAGCAGGCAGACAAGTAGAATCCGCACTCGCGCCCAAGCGCCGGTTTCTGCTCGGGGGAGCGGACATTGTTCGTCAGCGGACATTTCGTGGACCTTCCGTCCGAGCCGAGAACCGACACGATCGGCGCATGACGAAACGAAAGTCGCTCGCGATGCTTGAGGACATGCGCTCCTGTCACCACTTCAGCGGCCTCATCAACGAGGCATGCCGGGCCGGCATTCGCTACGCCGATGTGCGCGTCGAGCACGCGCCGATGAAGGGCAGGATCGCGTCGATCCCTTGCATGCCTGACGACCCGATGAAACTGTCGTGTCCGCAGTTCCGGTACTCGACTCCGGAAGAGATCCGGGAGGAGCGACGGCAAACCCGCGAGCTCGTGAGGAAGCTCAACCGAGGGTTCTCTCCCTGCTGCGACGCGAAGCTCGTTCCCGTCGGCGGTGGGTGGCAGGCGTGCTCGAAGTGCGAGGAGCATGTCGCGCACTGCTACGGTGGGGACGACGGAAACGCGTGAGTCACGTAGCCCTTCGTTCTGGCCGCGACCGGACGAGCAGTCCGAGCCAGACCGCGGGCGAGGAATCGTGACGGCCACGTCCTTCGGTCGCGGGTATCCTCAACGTCCTCATGCTGCCGTTGAGCTTCGATCAGATCGCTGCCGCCGACGTCGCGGCGCTCGTCACCGCCAAGACGCCCGAGGGGCGCCACCTCGAATACAAGCGCGAGCTTCCAGGCGGGAACAGCGAAGCGAAGAAGGAGTTCCTCGCCGACGTGACGTCGTTCGCGAACTCTGGCGGTGGG
This sequence comes from uncultured Opitutia bacterium, assembly GCA_937952235.1. Lineage (GTDB taxonomy): Bacteria > Verrucomicrobiota > Verrucomicrobiia > Opitutales > Opitutaceae > ER46. The sequence continues at coordinate 1,993 of CALFZM010000329.1, forward strand.
GTGATGATCTTCGGGGTCGCCGAAGAGAAGGACGCGGCCGGCAAGAACACGGGCGTGCCCGAGGAGATCGTCGGCCGAGCAACTCCGACTCGAGCAGGTGTTGCGGAGCGGCGTGGAGCCGCGTCTCCCGGCGCACCGGTTTCACGCGGTCGAAGCCCAGCCTGGACGGCATGTTCTCGTGCTCGTCGTGAAGCAGAGTTGGATGGGACCGCACATGGTCGCGACGGCCGACTCGAGGTTTTACGCGAGGACCAGCGCCGGCAAGTACGCGCTCGACGTGACCGAGATCCGCGCGGCCTTCCTGCAAGGGGAGGAGCTGCCGGCGCGCATCCGCCGGTTCCGCGACGAGCGACTCGGCTTGATCGCGTCGTCGGAGACCCCCGTCGCGCTTCGCGCCGGCGCCCGCGTGGTCCTGCACCTCGTTCCGTTCTCGGCCCTCGGCCGCGGCACGACCGTCGACCTTGCGGCGTGGAAGAAGGTCGCACCTCCCGGTCTTGGCGGTTCTTCGGACGGCAGCATGTTCAACGCCGACGGTCATGTTGTCGGTGAAGGTCGGGGTGACCAGTCGGCCCAAGGCTACGTCCAGCTCTTCCGTTCCGGCGCGTTGGAAGCGGTCTACGCGCACAGTCACGAAGTGAAGGGGCTGCGCGTCATGAACGTCTGGGCCTTCGAATCGCTTCTCGTGGAGGCGCTGTCCCGTTACCACCGCGCCTTCGGCGAGATCGGTGTCCTCCCACCCATCAGCGTAGCGCTCAGCTTGGTCGGCGTCCGCGGCTATGGGCTGGTCTACTCCGCCCGCAGTGACCGAGGTGGGCGCGCCGTTGTCGTGAAGGACGTGGTGACGCTGCCGGACGTGGTCGTCGAGGAATTGGACCTGGAACCCGCCGCGGTCCTTCGGCCGATCTTCGACGCACTCTGGCAGACGTTCGGGCTCCCGAGGAGCCTCACGTACGACGAGCACGGCAAGTGGGATCCTGATCGCTTCAACTGGTAGTCGCGACTGACAACCGTTGTCAGCTACGGCTGATCGCTCGGCTCGATCTCGAGTGCTTGGAGATGTGCAGTGAAGCGGACCTCGCCGAGCGTGCTCGCGAGGTCGATCGAGCGTGAGGCGATCTCCCGAGCGGCGGCGAGCATGACGGTGCAGCCGGCGCGAAGCTCAGCGGGCTCGTCGTACGGGTAGGTGTCCTCAGCGATGCTCGCGAGCAGGCCCACAATGTTCTGAAGCGCCTCGACGTGCTCTTGGACCGTTCGAAGAGCCTCCCGCCTGCGGCGGTGCAGGCCGAGCAGGTTGAGCGTCGTGCTGAGGCGCACGTGAGGATCTGGTTGCGCTCGGTCTCGTCCACGCGGTTGCTCTCCGGTTTGAGAGCTCGTAGTGGATCCGGAAAGCGCACGACGACGACGACGCCTGCTCACGACGAGTACTACGCTCGATACCGGCGCCCGATGAACCCTGTTTCGGTGCGTGGTTCCGGAATCGGGCCGCGATGGGGATTTACGTCCAAAAATGTCTGACGGTTTCGCCAGGCACAACGGAGTGTTTCGTCTGTTTCGAGATTGTTTCGCCGAATCGCCGGCCCGCCGATCACCACCGTGCGCCGGTCGAATCTCCGGGAGTCGAGCCAGCAGGCGAGAGTTCAACGTCGGTCGCCCGCGGCGGGAGCTCCGGGCTCGAGCTGGCGGACGAGATCGGGGCGTGTACTCAAGACGATGAGTCCCGCTCGAAGGGCCGCGCGGCGAACGGCGTCAGCGGAGGTTCCGGAACGAGACGCGATGTGATCGAGCAGGGCGCGGCCGTCGTTCGTCGCCGGCGCCCTCGACTTCCGCAGCGTCGAGAGGCAAGCAGCCTTCAGCGGTTCCGGAACATCCAGCGACGACGCCGGTTCCGGATCCGGAGCTCGTTCCGGATCTGCCGCTGACGGCGAAGTCGGCTCCGGAACGTGACCCGCAACCGCGGTAGCGACGGCCCGGCGCACATACTCCGCGATGGATAGCCCTGCCATCTCTGCCTGCTTCCGAGCGGCCTCGTCGAGGTCGACTCCCACACCAGGCACGTCCCAACGTCGACCGGCGCGGCTCATCGAGCTGCCTCCTGCGTCGGCGTTTCCGAGGACTGGACCGCGGGCGCGTCGAGCAGCGTCACCATTGGACAGCGCCCGTCGCCATATTCGACCTGTACGAGGCTCGCCCTCGCGAGACGCTGGAGAGCGCGGCTCGCGGCCGACCGATCGATCCCGAAGTCCGCTGCGAGCTTGTGAAGGTTCAACTTCACCCGGTTGGTGCGTCGTCGCGTCGCGAGATGCCAGACGACGAGACCGACGTGGAGCGCGCGGCCCGGGAGTGTTCCGGCACACGTGATCCACGACCAAGGCACGTTCCCGCCGAGGTACGCGTCTCCCTTCTTCCTGCGGGGCTTCGAACGCATCGACTGCTTCCGAGCAGCGATCAGGGACGGCAGGCTTTCCGGCGCGTCACCGAATTTCAGTTGGGAAATGTCGAGGCTCACGGGGGTCTCCTAATAGATCTAAATGAGTAAATAGAGCGGGGGTGCGCTCACGCACGATG
>CALFZM010000330.1 GCA_937952235.1 uncultured Opitutia bacterium
CTCCCAGGAGATGCCCCTTTCCCCGACACCACCATGCAAACTACCAAACCGATCCTGACCGGCGCCTTCGCCGCGCTCGTCTTCGGCGCGTGCGGCTTCGCCCAGACGCCGACGACCGCCGCCCCGGCCGCAGATGCCGTGAAGCTCGAAGCCTTCACCGTCACCGGCTCCAACCTGCGCGCGGGCGAGTCCACCGGCGCCGCCAACCTCCGCGTGCTCTCCGGCACCGAGATCGAGGCCTCCGGCCAGACCAATCTGGGCGCGCTGCTGCGCAAGATTCCGGAGATCGGCGCCCAGGGCTTCGCGGAGAACCGCGTCAACACCTCCTCGCCCGGCTCCGCCGCCGTCTCGCTGCGCGGCCTGGGCGTCAACTCGACGCTCGTGCTCATCAACGGCCGCCGCGTCACGCTCGCGCCGTTCGGCCAGGGTGGCAGCGCCGCCGGCCTCGGCACCGAGCAGTTCGTCGACGTGAACATGATCCCCGTCGCCGCCATCGCCCGCATCGAGGTGCTGAAGGACGGCGCGTCGGCCGTCTACGGCGCCGAAGCCGTCGCCGGCGTGGTGAACATCATCCTGAAAAAGGACATCGAGGGCGGCTCGTTCAATGTCTCCTACGGCGACTACGACAACGGCATCACCGCGCCGATCGTCCGGGGATCGCTCGCGGTGGGCGCGAAGCGGGACCGGACGTCCGTCTCCGTCATCGCCGACTGGTACCAGCGCGACGAATTCCTGTTCCGCGAGCTGCCCCAGCCGGTGAAGCGCCAGCTCCTGCTCGCGAGCAACACGCCCGGAAGCTTCGTCGTGCCCGCCGGCGCGACCGATCCGATCACCGGGCAGGTGATTCCCGCGGGCGCCGCCGCCGCGGCCCGCACCTTCACGGTCGACCGGGCCGCGCCCGGCCCCAACGCGACCTTCACGCGGCAGCTGCAGACGCAGAATACGTTCGACGCCAACGCGGCCATCCGCCCGCAGACCGAGTCGGAGCGGCGCGGCGTCGTGGTCACCGCCCGCCATGAGTTCTCCCGCCAGCTCACGGCCTTCGTCGAGCTCGGCTGGCAGCGCAACGAGAACCTCGAGGGCCTCTCGCCCGCGCCGATCTCGACGCTGAACACCATCACGCTGCCGGCGAACAATCCGTTCAACCCGTTTGGCGTGACGCTGGTCTCCAACGCCACGCAGACGATGTTCTTCCGGTTCCTCGAGCTGGGTGATCGCCTGACGAAGACGACCAACCGCATGAATCGTGTCGTCGGCGGACTCGAGGGCGACCTGCGCAACGGGTGGACCTGGGATGCTTCGGTGACCTGGAACGTCGAGACCTCGCACCTCGACCTGAAGAACTTCCCCGGTCAGGACAAGGTGAACGCCGCGCTCGCCGACACCAACCGCGGCTCGGCGCTCAACCTGTTCGCCAACGGCACCACGATCCGGAACAACCCCGTGACGCTCGCCGGCCTCGAGGCGGGAGTGACGCGCGACGCCAAGACGGAACTGACGGCGTTCGACGCCCGCACGACGGGCTCGATCTTCCGCCTGCCGGCCGGCGGAATCGCCGTCGCCTTCGGTGGCCAGTGGCGCGAGGAGCGCTTCCGCGACCGGCGCACGCCGATCCAACTGCTCAATCAGGGTGCGCCGGTGCCGCAGGCGAAGGGCACGCGCCGGGTGAGCGCGTTGTACGCCGAAGCCTCCGTGCCGCTCACGGCCCCCGCCCAGAAGCTGCCCGGGCTGCACGCGCTAGAGTTGAACGCGGCCGGGCGGTTCGAGTCGTTTTCGGACGATGGCGCCGGCCACACCACGGTGCCGCGCCTCGGGCTGCGCTGGCAGCCGCTCGCCGAGCAGGTCACGTTCCGCGCGTCCTGGGGCCGCGGTTTCCGCGCGCCGGCGCTCGCCGAGCTCTACCTGCCGCAGTCGGTCGCGGTGACGTTCAACATCCCGGACCCGCTGCGCTTCAACCGGCCGGGGTCGAACGTGAACGACAGTGGCACCGGCCAGCGCCTGATCCGCTCGGGCGGCAACCCGCTGCTGGCGCCGGAGAAGTCGGAATCGACCAACGTCGGGGTGCAACTCTCGCCCAAGTTCCTCAAGGGCTTTTCCGTGAGCGTCGACTTCTACGAAGTCGAGGTGACCAACCGCATCGGCCAGCCGGCGACGCCCGCGATCATCCTCGCGAATCCGACCCTGTTTCCCGACGCCATCGTGCGGGCCGCGCCCACCGCCACCGACACCGCCAACGGGCTCCCCGGCGAGTTGCGCGAGATCCGCACCGTGCTCGGCAACTACGGCAGCACGAAAGCGCGGGGCGTGGACTTCGCCGCCGAGTATCGCTTCGGCGCCGGCAGGATCGGCCGGTTCTCCACCCGCGCCGCCGCCAGCCTGATCAACTCGCAGACCGTGCGCACCCGGCCGGACCTTCCGTCGGTTGAGACGGTGGGGCTGTACGAGATCCCGCGCTGGCGCGGCGACGCCGCCGTGAGCTGGACCCGCGAGAAGCTGTCCGCGACCGTCGGCGTCAACTACATCGGCGGCTTCCAGGACACCTCGCCGAGCCTGCTCCTCGTGAAGCAGCAGGTGACGACGGACGTGCAGGTCGGCTACGCCCTGCCGTGGAACGTGCGCGCGACGATCGGGGCGAACAACGTCTTCGACCGGCCCGCGCCCGCGACGTCGTTTTCAACCGGATACGCCGAGCGGGCGAGCAGCTTCCTGCCGCGCTTCCTGTACGTGGAGCTCGCGAAGAAGTTCTAGGCGGCGATGGCGCCCGAAAGGTGACGCCGAAAGGTGACGCTGAAAGGTGGAGCCGCCTGTCCCCAGGCGGCTGACGTACGATGGACCGGTCCGCAGCAGCTTGAGGACAAGCTGCTCCACCTTTCAGTGCGGCCGCTTTCACGGCTGATTTGAAGGCCAACGGCGTGAGTCCGGCTGAGGCGACGATTCCGTCGCGATCCGAAAGAGGCGGCCTGCCTGCGGGCCGCCTCTTTTTCTTTTGGGGACGCCCCGAAGATCGGGCGCGGTTGGGACGGAGCTCCGACCTCCGCCTTTCCCGGCTACCGCCAGCGCCCTTCGATGAAGACGTACACGCCGCTGCGTCGCTCCCAGCGCGGCTCCACCCAGGTGTGGCGGCCGCGCGGCGGCAGGGCGAAGTGCCCTGCGATCCAGACATAGCGATTGCCGCGCCAGGACCAGAAGCCCGGCACCCAGACGTGATACGGCGACGGCCGGCCGTGCATCATCTCCCGGCGCGGCGGGGGCGGCGCCATCACGATCACCTGCGGTGCGGGCGTCGGCGCGACGACCACGGTCGTCGGCTGGGATGGGGCCGGAGCGGGTGCGGGTGTTGGAGCGGCCGGCACCGGCGCTGGCGTGGGGACGGGAACCGGAGCCGGCGCGGAGACCGGCGCCGCGGGGGGCAAGGCCTGGCCGGCCGCGACCCAGCCACCTTCGCGCAGCGTGTAACCGTTGGCCGCCCGCTGCCATTGGGGCGCCTGCCAGACCAGATTCGGCCCCGGCGGCACCTGCCACCGGCCGGTTTCCCAGACGTACGCTCCCTCGCTCCAGCTCCAATGCCCCGGCACCCAGACATGCTGTGATCCGGGCCGCTCTTCCGGCACGTCGTTGGCCGGCGGCGCCAGCGGCTGGTCCACCATGGGCGCTGGCGGCACCCGGGTGGCGTCCGGCACCGACCCCGCGGCCGCGCTGGCGGGAGGCAGGCCGGAGGAAAGCAGCCACATCGCGGTCACGAAACGGAGAGGACGGAGCGGGCGTTTCATGCCACGCTCAGACGCGCCAAGGCGACCCTTTGTTTCCCCCTGCCGTGCACCCTATGTGACGGTAAACCAGCGACTCGCGGCAGGACCACGTTTCCGACGCGCCGCGCCGCCCGATTGCGGCGCAGGTCCTGCTGAACCGCGGGTCCCTGCCCGCTACCTCATGGCCATCCACGTCGCCCTCCACCACAAAACCTCCTACCACTACGACCGGCTCGTCCACCTCGGCCCCCAGGTGGTGCGGCTGCGTCCGGCGGCCCATTGC
>CALFZM010000331.1 GCA_937952235.1 uncultured Opitutia bacterium
CCATCGCCGAGGCCGACGAGGCGGCCCGCCTCGAACTCGAAGCGGGGCCGGGTTATACGGTGGTACCCGACGCAAGCCAGGCCGCGACCGTCACGCTGCACGACCAGCCGGTGCTGCCAGCCCGGTGGCGTTTCGACAGCGGCGCCGCCTTCCCCGAGCCGCTTCCCGCCGAGGCCGGCAACGCGCGACTGAGCTTCGCGGCCTGGGGAGGCACCCTCACGCGCTTCTCCGGCGCCAGCGGCGACGCCCTCGCGCTCGTCGGCACGGCCGGCAACGGCACCTTCCTCCTGATCTCGCTCTCGATGGCAGGCCAGCGCGACCTGTCCCTCACGTTCCAAACCCGCGGCACCGCCACCGGGTACACGAGCGGCACTTGGGCCTGGAGCATCGACGGCACCACCTTCGCCCCGATGGCAGGCGTGAACACGGCCAGCACCGGGGCCGACTTCGTCGCCCGGCGCGTGGACTTTTCCGGCGTCACCGCGCTCAACGACGCGCCCGCCGTCACGCTGCGCTATACGCTGGCCGGCGCGACCAGCAACGCCGGCAACGCGCGCCTCGACGACCTGACCCTGACCGCGCAGCCGATCGCGCCCGCCTCCGGCTCCGCCCCCCAGCTGGCCGAACAGACGGGATCCGCGACCGTGACCGCGGGCGCGCCGCTGCTGCTGCAGGCCCAGGCCACGGGACGACCAGCGCCGACGTATCAATGGTTCAAAGACGGTGCGCCCCTCGCCGGCGCGAACGGCGCCACCTACGCGGTCGCGATCGCCACGCGCGCCGACGCCGGCCTCTACCGCGTCACCGTCTCGAACCCGCTCGGCACCGTCACCGGCGCGCCGATCCCGGTGACCGTCCGCGCGGCCGCAGGCCGGCTGGTCAACGTCGCCACGCGCGCCCCCGTCACCGCGGGCGAGGCCACGACCATCGCCGGCTTCGTGCTGCAGGGCGACGGCCCGCGCACCGTCCTGATCCGCGGCGCGGGCCCCGCCCTGGGCGGATTCGGGGTGGGCGAATTCCTCCCGGACCCGCAGCTCGAACTGTTCCAGGGCGCCTCCCGCCTGGCCGTCAACGACGACTGGAACGCCGCCGACGCAGACCGGCACGCGCGCGCGGGAGCGTTTCCGTTTGCCACCGGCAGCCGCGACGCCGCCCTCGTGGCCACCCTGGCGCCAGGCGCTTACACGGTGCTGCTGCGGCCGGCCGGCGTGGGGGCTGCAACCGGAGTCGGCCTGGTCGAGGTGTTCGAACTGACCGAGCCGGGTGAGCCGGACGGCGCCACCCGCCTGGCGAATCTGTCGACCCGCGCCCTGGTCGGCACCGGGCAGAACATCCTGATCCCCGGTCTCGTCCTGCGCTCCGACGGCGACGCGTCGCCCCGGCCGCTGCTGGTGCGGGCGGTGGGCCCCGGGCTGGCGGAGTTCGGAGTCGGCGGCGTGCTGGCCCGGCCGCAGCTCCGGATCCTCGACGCCGGGCGCGTGGTGCTCGCGGAGAACATCGGCTGGCAGTCCGCGCCGGAACGAAGCGCCCTGCTCGCGGCGAGCGCGGCGGTCGGGGCATTCCCGCTGGCCGCAAACCGCGCCGACTCCGCCCTGCTGCTCGCGCTTCCACCCGGCGCCTACACCCTGCAGGTGAGCGGCGCGGACGGAGGCAGCGGGATCGTGCTCGTTGAAGTCTACGCCGTGCCGTGACTTCGGGCCGGTTGTCCGGGAATTGCGGCCGCGACGCGAACCCAGGCACCCGTAACTCTGCCGGCAGGCCCGCGTCTGGCCCGTCAGCCCGCCCGCGTCCCCTTCCCGCATGTCCCTGCCCGCCTCGCCCCGCGCCCTGCCCGCCGTTCTGCTCCTTTTCGTGGGGAGCGGCTGCGCCGCGCTCATCTACGAGGTGGTCTGGTTCCAACTGCTCCAGCTCGTGGTGGGTTCCTCGGCCTGGTCGCTGGCGGTGCTGCTGGGAACGTTCATGGGCGGCATGTGCATCGGCAGCCTGATGCTCCCGCGCTGGATCGGCGCCCGTCATCACCCGCTGCGCGTGTACCTGTGGCTCGAGGTGGGCATCGGGGTCTCGGGGCTGCTCGTGCTGGGCGCGATGCCGGCGGTCGGTCACCTCTACACGTCACTCGTCGGCCACGGCCTGCCCGGCATCGCCCTGCGCGCCGCGGTGTGTGCGCTCTGCCTGCTGCCGCCCACGATCCTGATGGGCGCGACGCTGCCCGCGATCGCGAGCTGGGTCGCAGCCACGCCGCAGGGCGTCGCGTGGCTCGGACTCTTCTATGGCGGCAACACCTTCGGCGCGGTGCTGGGGTGCGTGCTGGCCGGCTTCTACCTCCTGCGCGTGCACGACTCGGTCGTCGCCACGTGGTGCGCCGCCGGGCTCAACTTCGGTGTCGCCCTGCTCGCAGCGCTGCTCCTGCGCGGGTCACCGGAGCCCGCGTCCACGCCTGCACCGCCTCCCCGCGCCGACGCGACGCCGCGCGGGCCCGCCCGCGGCGTTTACGTCGTGATCGCGTTCTCCGGCTTCTGCGCGCTGGCGGCCGAGGTGGTGTGGGCGCGGGTGCTCTCGCTGCTGCTGGGGGCGACGGTGTACACGTTCTCCCTCATCCTGGCGGTATTCCTGATCGGGCTGGGGCTGGGAAGTGCGGCGGGAGCCGCGTTGGCGCGAACACTTCCACGCCCGCGCCTCGCGCTGGCGGGTTGCCAACTGGCGCAGGCGGCGGCCATCGCCTGGGCTGCCTACATGATCGCCGCGGCGCTGCCCCACTGGCCGGTCGATCCCGAGCGAATGGCAGTGCCGGCGGCCAAATTCAGATTCGACTTGTTCCGCTGCGCGTGGGCGCTCCTGCCCTCCGCGCTGCTCTGGGGCGCCAGCTTTCCCCTCGCGCTCGCCAGCCTGGTCGCGCCGGGGCAGGATCCGGCGCGCGTGGTGGGCCGGACGTACGCCGCCAACACGCTCGGCGCCATCGCCGGCGCGCTGCTCGGCGGCCTGCTGCTGGTGCCGCTGTTCGGCTCGCAGGGCGCGCAGCGCACGCTGATCGCGCTCTCGGTCGCGAGCGGGCTGCTCGCCCTCGCCCCGCGCACGACCGGGGGCTGGGCGGCGGGGGCGGCGGCCGCCGCCGTCGCGGTGGGCGCCGCGCACCTCGTGCCCGCGCTGCCCTGGCAACTCGTGGCGTACGGCCGGCAGGTGGCCTCGACCGACTATGGCGCCCGCCCGCTCTATCTGGGTGAAGGCATGAACTCCGCCGTGGCGGTGACCGAGACGCCCGGCGGCGCGCGCTTCTTCCATGTCAGCGGCAAGACCGAGGCGTCGAGCATCGCCAAGGACATGAGGCTGCAGCGGATGCTCGGACACATCCCGGCGCTGCTGCACCCGAACCCGCGCTCGGTGCTCATCGTGGGCTGCGGCGCGGGCGTCACGGCCGGGACGTTCGTGGTGCACCCGTCAATCGAACGGATCGTGATCTGCGACATCGAGCCGCTCATCCCGCGGGTGGTCGCGACGCATTTCCACGCGGAGAACCACGGCGTGCTGCGCGACCCGCGCGTGGAGATCATCCACGACGACGCGCGCCACTACATCGCGACCACGCGTGAGACCTTCGACATCATCACGTCGGATCCGATCCACCCCTGGGTCAAGGGCTCGGCCGTGCTGTATTCCCAGGAGTATTTCGCGCTCTGCCAGGCGCGCCTCAAGCCGGGCGGCCTGCTCACGCAATGGGTGCCGTTGTACGAATCGGACCGCGAGGTCGTGCGCAGCGAGATCGCGACCTTCTTCTCGGTCTTCCCCAGCGGCACGATCTGGGCCAACGACGATGACGGCTATGGCTACGACACCGTGATGCTCGGCCAGCGCGAACCGCTCGTCGTGGACGTCGACGCGCTGCAGCGTCGGCTGGAGCGCCCGGATCACCAGCGGGTGCTCGCCGCGCTCGACGACCTCGGGCTCGGCTCCGCGCTGGACCTGCTCTCCACCTACTCCGGCCGCGAATCAGAGCTGCGCGAGTGGCTCGCGGGCGCGGAGATCAACCGCGACCGGAGCCTGCGCCTCCAATACCTGGCCGGGCTGCAACTCGAATCCGACCAGGGCGCGAGCACCTACGGCGAGATGCTCGAGCGGCGGACCTTTCCGCCGGAGCTCTTCCGGGGCACGCCCCAGCAGCTTTCGGAACTGCGGCGGATGTTTGCGTACCGGGAACCTTGAGAAGGGGAACCACGAAATACACGAAGCACACGAAAGGGAGAGGATCCTGATGCCCGGCAGGTAGAGCCGTCGCGCCGCAAAGGGAACCGCTCTGGAAGGTGGAGCGGCTTGTCCTCAAGCCGCTGCGGAGCGTGCAGTCGAATGTCAGCCGCCCGGGGACAAGCGGCTCCACCCCGCTGAACCGCTCCTGTTGAGGCCCGCGGGACCTCCGTCAGACCTTCTGCACGGTGCCGCTGGAGTCGCCGATCCGCGCGACGCCCTGCACGCCCATCCGCTCGGTCATGCTGAGGAAGAGATTGCTCATCGGGACGCTGCCAAGCTGCACGTGCCGCCCGGGGTTGAGCGTGCCACCGCCCGCTCCCGCGAGAACGATGGGCAGGTTGTGATGCGTATGCCGGTTGCCGTCGGAGTTCCCGCAGCCGTAAACGATCATCGAATTATGAAGGATCGAGCGGCCATCCACATCCTTCTTCGACTCGAGCCGCTGCAGGAAGCGCGCGAAACGCTCCATGTAATAGAGGTCGATCTTGCCGATCTTCTCCATCAGGTCGTGGTCGTTGCGGTGGTGCGAGCAGTAGTGATGGCCTTCCGGAATGCCAATCTGCGGATACGCCCGATTGCTGCCATCGCCGGCCAGGAGGAGCGTGGAGACCCGCGTCGAGTCAGTCTCGAACGCCATCGCCAGCAGGTCGTACATGATGTCCATGTGGTCGCCGTAATTGGACGGAATCCCCGCCGGCGTCTCGATCTTGGGATTCGGGAGGTCACCGAAACTCTCGGCCCGCTGGATACGCTGCTCCACTTCGCGGACGCCCGTAAGATACTCGTCGAGCTTGTCGCGATCGCCGGCGCCCAGCTGGCGCTGGAGCGACCTGGCATCGGAGAGCACGAAATCCAGCAGCGATTTCTGCGTGGCCTGGCGCTCGCGGAAATTCTTCTGCCGCTCCGCCGGCGATCCCGCGCCGAACAGCCGCTCGAAGACCAGCCGCGGGTTGGATTCCGGCGCCATCGGCGTCGTCGGCGACGCCCAGGAAAGGTTATACTGGTACGCGCAGGAATAACCCGAGTCGCACCGGCCGGACTTGCGCACGGCGTCGCACGAAAGCTCGAGCGAAGAGAAACGCGTGAGGTGACCCATCTTCTGCGCCACGACCTGGTCGACGGAAATGCCCACCTCGATGTCCGTGCTGTCCGTCTTCCGCGCGCGCGCACCCGTCAGGAAGGTGGCATTGGCGCGCGCATGGTCACCGGCGCCGTCATTGCCCGCGGTGGCGTTCTTATGGTCGAGTCCACCCAGCACCTGGATCGACCGCTGGAGCGGCTGGAGCGGCGCCATCGTCTTGCCGAGGGTGAACTGGGAGCCCTCCCCCTTCGGCCACCAGTACTCCTGGTGGGCGCCATTGGGGAAATACACAAAAGCCATCCGCAGCGGCGCGCCCGTGGCCGTCACACCCATGCCGCCGGGGGCCGCCGTCGCCGCCTGCGCCACGGGACGCAACGCGGAGTCGAAGAGCGGAAGCGCCACGCACGCGCCCACGCCACGAAGGAACTGTCGACGACTCAGGGAGTGAAAACGCTGCGCAGCCACTTCGGAACGGCGGGGTGTCGGGGAGGGCATGACGGGAGGACGTTGGACTGAAGTTAACGGGGCGCGTGCAGCGAAACCGCCGGGGGCGGCTGATCGCGCCGCTGGCGCTGGAAGGCGGGCGACTCGACGATACTAGACAACAAAACGGACATCCGTCCACCCTCTCGATCGAGCCGGGCGGTGATTTCGTCGATCGTGTGGACATCGTAGTATTCGACGCCCCGACCGAGGGCATAAGTCATCAGCTTCTCGGTGAGGCACTGATACACATCCATCTTACGCTCCGTGCGCAGGATACGCTTCAGCTCCTTCACGTCGGCAAATTTCTCCCCCGTGATCAACTGGCCGGCGGGCTCGATCGGCTGCCGGGCCTCGGTGTCGCGCCAGCTCCCGAGCGCGTTGAAGTTCTCCAATGCCAGCCCGAGGGGATCCATCCGCTGGTGGCACGAGCTGCACAGCGGGCTCGCACGATGGACGGCGAGCATCTCGCTCAACTTGGGTTCGCGGCCCTGGAATTCCTTCTTGGCCTCCTCGAGGTCGGGCACGTCGGGCGGCGCGGGCGGCGGCGGGGTGCCCAGGATATTCTCGAGGATGAAGAGGCCGCGTTTGACGGGCGAGGTCCGCGTCGGGTTGGAGGTCACCGCGAGCACCGTCCCCTGCGTGATCACGCCGCCCCGCGGACTTTCGGGCGGCAGCTTGACCAGGCGCAGCGCGTCGCCGGTCACGCCGGGCACGCCGTAGTGCTGCGCGAGCCGCTCGTTGAGAAACGCATAGTCGCTGTCCACGAGATCGAGCACCGGACGGTCCTCGCGAACCACATGCTCGAAGAACATCTCGGTCTCGCTGCGCATCATCTTGCGGAACGCGCTGTCGAATTCGATGCGGCCATCGCGGTTGCGTGGCGCGCTGGGACCGAGGACGACGCGGGCGTTGATCGGGACCGACTCGACGTCGCGGGCCTGGAGCCACTGGCCGGTGAAGTTGCGGAAGAAGGCCTGCGCCTTGGGATCCCGCAGCATCCGGGCGAGCTGGGGGCGAAGTTCGCGACGAAGTTCGCCGCGCTGGGCCAGCCCGAAGAGCTCCTCATCCGGCATGCTGGACCAGAGGAAGTACGAAAGGCGCGACGCCAGCGCATATTCGTCCAGCAGCGGATACCGGTCGCCCGCCGAGGCGGCATCGGGCTGCTCGACGCGGAAGATGAACCGGGGCGAGCCCAGCACCGCCATCATGGCGCGGCCGACCCCGGATTCGAACGTCGCACCCGGCTTGACGTAGACTCCCCGGGCGAGATCGAGCAGTGGTTCGAGCCGGTCGGCCTCGATCGGGCGGCGAAAGGCCCGGGTGGCAAACCGCTCCAGGATCTCGCGGGCGTAGGCGTCGCGGCCGCGTTCGTCCGCCGGCGCGGGCCCGCGCGGGAAGAACCGGTCGTAGTTTTCCGGCGCGATCCAGTGCTGGGGATCCAGCGGACCGCGCACCTGGACCGAGTTGATCCGCATCGTCACGCTCGTCGCGGGGGCCCGCCCGCCGGGTCCCGACGGCACCACGCTCCCCTCGGCCGGAGCCAGCGGCACGACTTCGAACGAAATCACATGCGCGCCGGGCCGCCAATCGACCTCGTACTCGCGCTTCACGGTGCGGCGTTCGCTCCAGGCGACGTCCTCGACGAAGCGTTCCTCGCCGTCGACGCGGGCGACCAGCCGCGCGCGGCTGGCATCGAAGTCGAACGAGCCGCGCACCTCGTATTCGAACACGAGCTGGTACTTCGCGGCCTGATCGACATGGAACGTCCGCGCCACCTTCAGCGCCCGCCGGGCGTTGAGCTGCTCCCCGTTGCTGCCGCCGCCCTCGGCGCGGAACTCGCGCCCGGACGCGCTGCGCTCGCGCATGATGCGGGCGACCTTCGGGACCGCCTTGTCGACGATCGTCTCCGCCGCGGCCAGGTACTTCTCGAGATGCAGCGGCGAGATGGTGAGGACATCGCCGATGTTGTCGAAGCCGTGCCCGGTGTCGTCGCTCGGAAACTCAGCCTCGGCGTTGAAATCGAATCCCATCAGGTCACGGATGGTATTGCGGTACTCGACACGGTTGAGCCGGCGCGCCGTCACGCGGCCCGGATCGGGTCGCTGCGGATCGATGCCAAACGCCTCGTACTTGATCCAGCGCGTCAGGGCATCGATCTCCGGCGCCGTCAGCCGCACGACCTGGCCGTCCTCCGGCGGCGGCATCAGCCCGCCGCGGACATTCTTCAGCACCTTCAGCCAGAGGTCGTGCCGGGAAAGCATCGCCTGCGGCGACGCAAACTCATCGAGCGTCACGCCGCCCTTGCTCGTGCCGTTGCCGTGGCAGTCCAGGCAGTACTTCTCCAGGACCGGAGCCACCTGCCGGGCGAAGCTGGCCGCTGCTGGCAGCTCCGCGGCGCCAGCAGGAGCGGAAAGCCCCGCCAGGCCGACCACAGCCAGCCAAGCGGATGAAGGGAAGCGGGAAAAGGGCGGGCAACGCACGGTCGAAAGACGCAGAAACTGCGCGGAGGTGACGCTGCGACTCCCGCCGAAAAAAGCAACGTACACCGGCGATCGAAAAACCCGCGCCGCGCGATGCCGGGCTGCCCGCTGCGACGCCCAACATCCGCGACGGCGACGATGCGCCGCTCTCCGAAAACCGGACCGGTCCCGTCGCTAACTCAGGTCGCGGATGCTGCCGAACTCCGGATCAAAAAGCCGCCGGTGGGTGCGGACAATCAGCCCGTCGGTCAAGCCGGCCAGCCAGTCGCAGATCCGCCGGGCCTTCCCGGCCGTCTGGGCTTCGGCATCCACCAGGCGCCCCACCTGGGGAGGGAGGATGCGGATCACGCGGGCACCGCTGGCGACGTAGTTTTCCCAACACGATTCCCACAAGTCGAACACCACCCGCCGGGCCTTGTGTTCCATCTGCTGCAACTGCGGGCTCTCGAAGATGATGTCGTTGGCCATCCGTTTGTAGAAAGTCGCCTCACGCTCCGCGGACGCGCCGACCACGAGTTCGAACCGGTAACGATTGGTGCGATCGGCCATGAAGTTATCCCGCTCCCGCAACCGGCAGGCGGTCACGAAGCCGCCGATCTTCTGGGCAAAGGTCACCTCCAGCCGGTCGCCGCGGATGGCGCCCAGCAACTGGTCCAACCAGCGCTGCCGCTCCGCATCGATTTCCTGGCCCGCCGCCCAGTGCTCGATCCGCTCGAGGGTGAGGAAGCCCGCCTTCACCCCGTCGACGACGTCGTTCAGCGAATACGCCGCATCGTCGGCCCAGTCCATGATCTGGCATTCCACGCTCTTCAGGGCATTGAGCCGCTCGCCTTCCTGCCATTCGGCCGGAATCGCGCGGCCGCCGAAGACGAATGCACGGTGCTGTTCCTGCGGATCGTACAGGAAATGATTCGTCGGCGGAACCGCGTACTCCCGGAAGAGCTTCTTGTACTTCAGCACGCCGTCCAGCAGCGCCCGCGTCGCCGCCATGCCGCGGACACCCGTTTCGTTCTGGTACAGGGTCTCGGTCAGCAAGTGCAGGGTCTGGGCGTTGCCCTCGAAGCCGCCCCATGGAACCATCAGTTCCTGCAACGTACGCTCGCCGGAATGGCCGAAGGGCGGGTGCCCAAGGTCGTGGGCCAGGCAGATTGCCTCCACCAGGTCGCTGTCGATATGGAAATCGTCCCGCAAAGGCGCACCGCGGGAGCGCAGGTAGGTGCAGATCGAACGGCCGATCTGCGCGACCTCCATCGAATGGGTGAGCCGGGTGCGGTAGAAGTCGTATTCCCCCGAAAGGAACACCTGCGTCTTCGACTGCAGCTTGCGGAAGGCATGCGCGTGAATGATCCGATCCCGGTCGACCTGGAACGGCGACCGGTAATCCCGCGTCCGCGTGCCTCCGTACGGCTCGGAATCGAAGGCGTGGTAGAAGCGATTGGTCATCGGGGCGAAGCGGACACGATAAGCGCGCGGCGAGCGAGGCAACCCCGCAATGCGCCCAGGCCCGTGCGGAGGGTTGCATCCGGGCGGAAGAGTTGCCAAGAGCTGCCTGACCGGTTGCGCCATGCCCCACGCCACCTTCAACACCCCGCTCGGAGTCTGTGCCATCGCGTGGAACGACACGGCGCTCACGCGCTTCCTGCTGCCGGATCCGGAGCGGCCGGCGGGAGCCGCCACCGCCTCGACTCCGCCGGACTGGGTCGACGCCGTCATTGCCCGCGTCCAACGGCACCTGGGTGGGGAACCGCAGGATTTCACGGACCTGAGTTACGATTTCAACCGGGTCACGGAGTTCGTCCGTTCCGTCCTGCGCGCGACGCTCGAAGTGAAGCCGGGCCGCACCGCCACGTACGGGGACCTCGCCGAGGCACTCGGGCTCCCGGCGGCCTCCGCCCGCGCGATCGGTTCCGCCCTCGGAACCAACCCCTGGCCTCTGCTCATCCCCTGCCACCGGATCATCGCCGCGACCGGCCGGATGACCGGCTTCTCCGGCCCCGGGGGAGTCGGCACCAAGGTAAGGCTCCTCGCGCTGGAAGGCGCACAACTGCTGGCCGAGTGACGCGGCGCAGGCGTTTCACGATTGCCCCGCGAGGCGTATCCGGCGTGAAACGACAGGACGCCCACGCCATGCCCGTGCCCCTGACCGCCACCCAACGCCGCCGACTCGAGCGGGCCGCCCGCACGGCGGCAAAGGCCTCGTACTCGCCGTATTCGAAGTTTCCCGTCGGGGCGGCCGTGCTGACGGAGTCGGGCCGCATTCATGCCGGCTGCAACGTGGAAAACGCCGCGTACCCGCTCGGCACCTGCGCGGAACGCACGGCCATCGGCACCGCGATTGCCGCCGGCGCCCGGCGGATCCGCGCCTGCGTCGTGTTCACTCCCACCGCCACCGCGACCCTGCCGTGCGGCGGCTGCCGCCAGGTGATCAACGAATTCGGGCCCGACGCGATCGTCATCGCGGTGTGCGCCGGCAAGGACCGCGTCGAAACCACCCTGCCGGCGCTGCTGGCCAACGCGTTCGGTCCGCGCAACCTCGCGACGCCGGACTGAGCGGCACGATGCCGTTGGGGTGGAGCCGCCTGTCCCCAGGCGGCTGTCGTTAGACGAACCGGTCCGCAGCGGCTTGAGGACAAGCCGCTCCACCTTTCAGTGCGGCCGTTCTCATGGCCGATGTGAAGTCCAACTGCATGCTTCTGATTCAGTGCGGCCGTTCTTCAGGCCGTGGGGACGAAGTTTCCCGCTGTGGGACTCCACGCCGAACGCGCCACCGCGCGGTCAGGGTCCGCCGCCCGAGAAGAAGTCGCGCACGTGTGCGAGCACCTGGCCGCGGGGCACCTCGATTTCCGAGCGCTGGACCAGGTCGCGGACCTTGACCACGCCCTTTGCCACTTCATCGCCGCCGAAGATCAGCGCCAACTTCGCGCCCGACTCGGCCGCCGCCTTGAACTGTTTGCCAAAGGCGACCTCCTTCATCGGATACTCGACGCGATAACCGGCGCCCCGGAGCGCGTGGATCGCGCCAAAGGCCGCCAGCCGCTCGGCCGGTCCACCGATGACACAGTAGACATCCGGGGCCTCGATGAAGGCCGGCATCAGGCCGCGCTGCTCCAGGAGCAGGGCAAACGTCATGTCACCGATCGCGAAACCCACCGCCGGCAGCGCCGGTCCGCCGAGTTTCTGCACCAGGTCGTCGTACCGGCCTCCTCCCGCCAGCGCCCGCAGCTCGCCCTTGCGATCGAACGCCTCGAACACGAAGCCCGTGTAGTAGGCGAGGCCGCGCACGACGCCCAGGTCGACGGCGACGAAATTTTCCAGCCCCATCGCGGAAAGCGCGCCCAGGACGCGCCGCCACTCTCCCAGCCGGCCGGCGAGCCGGTCGCCACCCGTCGCGGCCACGAGCGCTTCCAGCGCGGCGAGGGATTTCACGTTGAGCAGCGCGAGAATCCTCGCCTTCAACGCCGGATCGAGCGGGCCATGGGCCGCGGTGTAGGCGGCAAAGGCGTCATCGCCGATCTTCTCGTACTTGTCGATGGCGCCAAGGATCGTGCGGGCGCGCGTGTCATCGAAGCCGAGCGCTTCGAGATAATAGAACCAGAGGTTCCGGTCACTGAGGCGGACATAGAAATCCTGCTCGGTGAGACCGAACGCACAGAGGCACTGCACGAGAAGCGCGATCAGCTCGATTTCCGCCTCGGGGCCCGGTTCGCCAAAGATGTCGGCGTTGAACTGGAAAAAGCAGCGCCCGCGGCCCTTCTGCATCCGCTCGTACCGGTAGAATTCCGCGATGCTGAACCATTTGATCGGACGCTTCAGCGCATTCGCGCGGGCGCCCACCAAGCGACAGACCGTGGGCGTCATCTCGGGCCGCAGCGCCACCTCGCGCCCGCCCTTGTCCGTGAAGCTGAAAAGCTGCGTCTCGATCTCGTCTCCCGACTTCGCCTTGTAAAGGTCCAGCGGCTCGAGCACCGGGGCATCGTACTCGGAAAACCCGAACGTGTGCGCGGTCTGACGCCAGAGCCGGAAGAGATGGTTCCGGCGGGAAAGGTCTTCAGGATAGAACTCGCGGAAGCCGGGCAGGGTCTGAAACGTCGCCATGGAGACCGCATCGTTGCGACGCGGAGTTTGCGAGGGCGATGCCAAAAAAGCCCCTGGCCTCAATCGCCGCCGTCTCTCCGAAGCGATCCACCCCCGGTCAGCCCGGAGCCAACACATGCAGATGGCCTTTCACATCAGCCGTGAGAACGGCCACACCGAATGGTGGAGCCGCTTGTCCTCAAGCGGCTGCGAACCGGGCCATCGCACGTCAGCCGCCTGGGGACAGGCGGCTCCACCGCAACGGCATGAGTCCGGTGAGAGGACACAAAAAAGCCGCGCAGGTCGGGCCTGCGCGGCGAAAGAGTGGGAGTTCTGCAACGGTCGCTCGCCGCCTCAGCGCGACGCGCAACTTATCTGCGTCAACTCACTCGGCGGGGGGAGTGGCATCCGGCGCGCCCTGAAGTTTGCCCAGATCGAGCTTCTTGAGCTGCTGCTTGAGGATCTTGCCGGACTTGAACTTCACCACTGCGCGCTGGGGGATGACGACCTCGGCTTCGGGCTTGTTGGGATTCCGGCCGATGCGCTGTTTCCGCACCTGCACTTCAAGCACGCCGAAATTGCGCAACTCCACGTTACGCCCGTTTGCCAACGCCTTCTGGATGATATCAAGCGTCTGCTGCACGGTATCGACGATCTGTTTCTGCGGGAAGCCGGACTTCCGATAAATCTCCAGGACGATTTCGCGTTTGGTCAGGTTGGACATAGGGATTTCCTCGTTTGGTAGGCCGTGTTTCTGAAGGACGATAAATTATTTGCGTACTTCACATTGCGTCAACTGTTATGACCCGTTTGCGTAACGGACGTTCCTCGTAAGTTACCCTACTTATCGACCCATGCCCGATCCGATTGCGGTCAATTCGATGTTCGGCCGTATCGCCCGGCGGTACGATGTCGCCAACTTGTTGCTGGCCGGAGGGATGGATTCATGGTGGCGGGCCCGGCTGGTCGCGGCGGTAAAAACCCAGGCGCCTCGTTCCGTGCTGGATCTGGCCACCGGAAGCGGGGATGTGGCTTTCGCCCTCGCGGATAAACTTGGGGTCGAAACGCCGATCCTGGGGCTCGACTTCTGTGTGCCCATGCTCGAGCAGGCGGAGGCCAAGAAGCGGGCTGCCCGGCCGGGCCGCTTCCCGCACGTCATCTTCCGCCAGGGCGATGGCCTGGCGCTGCCGCTGGGGGATGCGAGTCACGACGCCGTCACGATCTCCTTCGGCCTGCGGAACCTGGCCGACCGGGCGCGCGGCCTGCGGGAAATGCACCGGGTGCTTCGCCCCGGCGGGCACCTGCACGTGCTGGAATTCTCGCAGCCGGCAACCTGGCTGCGCCCCTTCTACTATTTCTATCTCCGACGCGTGCTGCCCCGCCTCGCGGGCTGGATCACGGGCGACCGTCCCGCCTACGAATACCTCAATCGCACCATCGCGGAGTTTCCCGACCGCACCGCGCTCGCGCGGGAGATCGAAGCGGCCGGATTCACGGCGGTGACCGCCCGGCCGCTGACGGGCGGCATCGTCGCCCTTCACTGCGGCCGGCGATGAGGATCCGGGGCGCTCCGGCTCCGACGAGAGCGGCTTAGTTAAAGGACTTCCCGCACCCGCAGGTGCTTTGCGCGTTGGGATTCCGGATCTCGAAACCTTTTCCCTGGAGCCCGTCGTCGAAATCGATCGAGGAGCCATCAAGGTAGGCGAGGCTGGTCGGATCCACCACGAACTGGATGCCCTCGCTCTCAAGCTGGGCGTCGTCCGGCTTCACGTCGTCAAAGGACATGCCGTATTGAAATCCGGAGCATCCGCCCGATTCCACCAGGACCCGCAGGCGTTTCCCCGGCGCTCCGAGCTCCGAGAGCATCGTACGAACCTGGAGGGCGGCGCGAGGCGTGAGCGAGATCATCCGGGCCGCAAGCTAGATCTCGTAAACGCTCTGTCAATCGTCACACAGCAAATTGCACGCCGGAATTCGAATGCGCACTTGCAAGCAATGCGCGCCGCTCTTTCTCTCGACCCCACGTGGCGGCGATCAAACACATCTTCAACGAAATCCACTATGAGATGACTCGGAAGATCGCCGACGGTGGCATGGGCGTGGTCTATGAGGCCCAGCAACTTGGATCGGGCAATTTCCGAAAGGTCGTCGCGGTGAAGCTGATTCGCGAGGAGTACTCGGCGATCGAGGAATTCCAAAAGAATTTCATCGGCGAGGCCCGGCTCGTCGCCGACCTGATCCACACCAACATCGTCCAGACCTACCATCTCGGGCAGGTCGGTGGACAGTACTTCATGGTGATGGAGTTCGTTCGCGGGGTGAACCTCGAGCAATTCATCGAGCAGCACCGCAAGACGTCCCGCCCCATTCCGATCGACCTCGCGGCTTTCATTGTTTCCCGGATCGCCCGCGGGCTCACCTACGCCCACGCCAAGTGCGACCGGGAGGGCCGCCATCTTAACATCGTCCACCGCGACATCGGCCCCAAGAACGTCATGCTCGCCTACGAGGGCGACGTGAAGCTGACCGACTTCGGCATCGCGAAGGCCCTTGACCTCATGTACAACGAGGAGGGCAAGGTGATCGCGGGGAAGGACGAATACCTCTCCCCCGAACAGGCCAGCTATGCGATCACCGACGCCCGGGCCGACCTTTTTCCGCTCGGCATCGTCCTGACGGAGCTGCTGCTCGGAAGGAACCTCTTCCGCTCCGCGGACCGCACGCAGTCGCGCCGCAATATCCTGACGCTTCCCATCCCCAAGTTCGCGTCCCTGCGCGCCGATATCGACCCCCGGCTCGAAGCCATCATCCAGCGCGCGCTGACCCGTGATCGCGAAAAGCGCTACCAATCGGCAGCCGATATGCTGACGGACCTGGAATTGTACCTTTATAGCGACCGATATGGACCGACTAACGAAAAGCTCGGCGTGTACCTCAAGGAGCTCTTCGGCG